>JAJZOD010000009.1 GCA_021852055.1 Microcaldota archaeon | reverse complement strand
TGATGTTTTGCATCTGGATAGAGCCTGAATTTGTATGCTCTTGTGACATCCATATTGTTTACATCGTTATTCATGTTTATATACCTTATTTATGCAGTTCGCTTTCATCCCACCCATAAATGGTGTGGGATTTCTCGCTCACATTGTTAAAAGGTAACAGAAAACATACAATACGTAGCATTTGTCTAAGAATAAAAAACAAAGTCGAATGCTCAAGCTTCACAGCTCTTTGGTAGCACGGTCTATGGGTTTATTCTCATAGTTAAGTATAGCCTTTTTCACAGCTCGCAGAGACAATGTAGCGCAGTGCATCCGCACAGGTCCCGGATCTATGTTTATCAGTTTTAGGAGCCCCTGCTTATCCTCTTTTTCTATTTCGGAAAGTGATTTGCCTTTTAGCTCTGACATAAGCATATCCGCCGAGCCCATTGATATTACACAGCCAGTTCCTTCGAATGATGCATCCTTTACCTTGCCTTTTTCTATTTCTATGTAAACTGTTATTTTGTCGCCGCACGAGATGTTTTCCTCACTCATCTTTGCATCAGCATTTTTTATTTCATGCCTGTTTTCAGGGTGTTCAAACGCAGACACAAGAGCCTCTGCATACATGTCCAAATCCATTGATACCACAGATAATAAAACAGTAGATGTTTAATATCTCTGCATATAAATATTTTTGCATGATTAAATGGAAAAAGGCATGATTATTGATACAAGTTCTATACTTTTCTCTATATCAAACAAAAAGGACATATTCGCAGCTGCAGAGAACAGCTTTCCCGGAACGACTATTATAATATCAAAGGGCATTATGCGCGAGATTTCCAGGCATGCCAAAGGTAGGGGAAAGATTGCAGGTCCCGCAGGGTTTGCTGTACTGATTATAGGCCAAAAAACCGGCTTGCATATTGAAAAGGACGCAGGATACGTAGATGCATGGATTGTACGGGAATGGAGAAAACGGCACTGCATTGTGTGCACGAACGACAGGAAGTTAAAAAAAGAGCTTTCTGATGAAGGGGCTCACGTCGTCTCTTTTACAAGGGCAGGCACATTCAGATGATCCATGCTGCAGCTGTTGGATTTGGGGCGGCATAGGATTCTGGCGATATGTTTAAATTAGTTGGCTACTAATCAATTAATGGATTATAAGCCCTAGGTGAGAGTTTGTATTATGTACATACAGTAAAAGACACTATAAGCATACCCCCAAGCCATTTTGGCGAGGATATAAACAAGGCTGCAAAGGAGATACTGAGAAGCAGGTACGAGCGCACAATGAACAAGCAGATGGGCATAATAATTGCACTCTTCAACGTGAAGGACATAAGCGACGGAACAATACTGCCAGGAGATCCGTCTACGCACCACACAGTGACATTTGACCTTTTATCTTTCAATCTTGATGTTGGCGAGATAGTTGTCGGAGAGGTGTCTGAACTTGTTGACTTCGGCTGCTTTGTAAGGCTTGGACCAATAGATGGCCTTGTCCATATGTCGCAGATAACTAACGATTACATAAACTACGATAGAAAAACAGGCACGTTTGTGCTCAGGAATACTAAAAGGAGCATAAAGAAGGGCGATGTTGTATATGCAAAGATATCAACAGTCAGCCTGAAAAGCAACATAAAAGATGCGAAAATAGCGCTGACTATGCGGCCTGACGGACTTGGAAAACCAGAGTGGCTTAAGGAGCCGAAAGCCAGAGAGAAAAGTGTTGGAAGAAAAGGCACGGCAAACAGGAAGAGGTAATTGAATGGAAAAGGCATGTAGGAATTGCAAGCTTATAATAGCCCAAGGCGACAAGTGCCCTCTTTGCGACTCGGCAAACCTAACACACAAATGGTCTGGCTATGTAATAATACTAAATGCGGAGGTATCTGAAATTGCAAAAAAGCTCGGAATAAAAGTAAACGGCACTTATGCAATTAGCATAAACGACTAATTTTGTCTTTTCCTGAACTGGCTGTTTTTACTTTTCAGAATCACTTTCTTCTAGACTTTGTGGCTTGTTCTCTGCGCGGGAGTACTCCTCTTCGACTTTTACTGTATTGAGTACATCTATACAGTTAAAGGCAAATGCGATAGCATTGGCCTTGTCTATAAGAAAGCGTGAATCTTTTTTGATTTTTGCACCGAATGAAACTTTTGCTGCGTTTCCGATCATTTCGGCTGATGACGGCTCTATGCCATAACGTTCGAATGCTGCCTTTACCTTAGACGCTCCATCATCTACCTTGCTTATTACACTTATTTCGCATGTAATCTTCTCTCCTGCAAGGGGATGGTTTGCATCGACCATTACCCGTCCTGAATTAACGCTCACTACAGTAGCTATTATACCATCCAGGTCTATTTGCATGCCAGGCACAGGTTCCATGTCCCTTTTCCTGAAGTCTGAAAGAGGCATTACGCGCACTAATTCCTTGTCTCTTTCGCCGAAAGCTTCCGCTGGCTGCAGTTCTATGGTCTTTTTTTGGCCGACACTCATATCCATAAGCGCATTTTGAATGCCTTTTATTGTGCTGTCTTTTCCCAATACTACTAACTGCGGCGTATATACTGATTCCTTGTCGTATATGCCATTCTTTTCTGCGACCTGCCTTTCAGTAGTCCTGACGACGGTTCCATCAGAATTGCGCCTTATGCTGTAGTCTATCTTGACAAAATCTCCTTCTTTAAAGGTCATAAAATCACTTATTTCTATGCACAAGAATATAATATTCTTGCGGTTACGGTATTACTCCTATATAAATTCTGCAGACCCCCGCCATATCATGCCAAACAGCTATCCTAATCAAAATAAATAACAATCGAATACTCACCATTAGGTTATTTAAACTTCCGTATCCTTACATTATGAGTTTGCAATTATAGTGATTCCTTGGACAAAAAAAAGGCCATGCAGGTATTTGTATCGATTTTTGTAGGTTTGCTGTTCCTCTCATCATATGCCGTTTTTGTAGGCTCCAACGGAAGCCAGACGGCAAAAACCACAACAACATTGCAGGTGCAGACATTCTACGGCTTTAGCATCGTGAACGCAACGATACTGAATTACTCCAACAACCTCCAGATTACTGCAACATGTAAAAATTACTCTGGCACTCTGAACTACATAAGCAATATCACTGCTGCGCTTGAAGCAAACGGGTCCGTTGCGAATGTGCAAAACATGGGGGATTATGTGCTAGTTCAGACAGGAAGGACAGACACAGAGGAGTTTTATAAGAGCGTAATAAGCAAGATGAACAGCAGTTATGTGGCATGCGCTAAATTTACTGGAAATGCAGAAATTGAACTGCCGCCTGTCATTAATTTCACAGTAGCAGGCAGCACATCAAAAGGATATCCGATACAGATTGAACAGTCAATGAGAAGCGCACAGATACCGCTTAATTTAAGCTACAGCGAAAACAGCATAAAAATACGTATTGCTGCAAATCTTGAGGCCAATGGCACAATTTATCAGATAAATATAACAAGTGTATAAATGCTAAACTCGGAGATAAAAGAAGAGATGAAAAAGATAGCGGTAAAAAATGCCATAGAGTACGGAAAGGCGCGCCAGTCCGCAGTAATAAGCAAGATTCTTTCAAAATTTCCAGATTTAAAGGCAAATATGAAACAGCTTTCCGAAGAGGCAGCAGAAATTGTTGATAGGATAAATAGCACTGATCGCAGACAACTTGAGAATGATGCTGAGCGTTACGCTGAAGAATTTAAGCGTGAAGATGCGGACAGGGCAGAAAGAAGCGCACAGCACAAGTTCGAGCTTGAAGGTGCAGATATAGGACGTTTTGTTACAAGATTTCCTCCGGAGCCGAACGGGTACATGCAAATAGGGCACGCCAAAGCAGCATGGATAGAAAGGGAGTTCACAGACAAGTATAAGGGCAGGATGGCGCTTTACTTCGATGACACCAATCCTGAGAAAGAAAAACAGGAGTTCGTAGACGCAATAAGGAGGGATATGAAATGGCTTGGCATCGCATATGATACAGAGTACTTCTCAAGCGACAATATAGATATAATGTATTCTTATGCTGAGAAGCTCATAGAAGGCGGAAAGGCGTACGTATGCAGCTGCACAGCAGACAAGATAAAAGAAGGCAGGATGCAGGGCACAAGATGCGTTCACAAGAGACAGAAGATAGAGAAGAACATCAAGCTATGGAGAGAGATGCTAAACTCCAACGGAGGCGCCGAAGGCATGATACTTAGGCTTAATGCAGACCTGAAAGATGATAACACAACAATGCGCGATCCTACGCTTTTTAGGGTAAAGGAAGGAATGCACTACAGGCAAGGCACGAAGTACAGCGTATGGCCGACTTACTTTTTTAATACGCCGATAGTAGATTCTATAAAGGGCATCACTGACGTTATACGTAGCAAAGAGTTTGAACTGGTAGATGAGCTGTATTTTTACATACTGGATTGCCTTGGGCTTAGGAAGCCTAGAGTTCACAGCATTGCAAGACTTGAGATAAAAGACAATTTGACTTCTAAGCGCAAGATAAATGACTTGATAGCTCGCGGACTTCTTTGGGGATATGATGATCCAAGGCTGGTGACCATAGCAGGACTGCGGCGCAGAGGCATACTCCCTGCAGCGATAAAATCTTTTGTAATGAGGTTCGGCATGAGCAAAAACGATAGTGAAGTAAGCATAGAGATGCTGCTTGCAGAGAACAGAAAACTTATTGATGCAATTTCAAAACATATGTTCTTCGTTGAAAAGCCGGTGAAGGTGGTAGTTCAAGGCATTCCTGAAGACATGCGCGATATAAAAATAAAGCTGCACCCTGGGACCGGAATGGGTTATAGGAGATATAGGTTAAGCAACACATTCTTTATAAATATGTATGATGCAAGTAAGTTAACTAAAGGCGCCCAGATAAGGTTGAAGGATGCTTTCAGCATAGTAGTGAGATATTTGGACGGAAATCAGATAACTGCAGAGTACATAAAAGACGGCAGCGGCAATGATTCCGCAAAAGTACAGTGGGTAAATGAAGGCAACTATATGGCATGCAAAATATATGAGATAAAGGACCTTTTGGCAGGAGATGAATTCAACAGCAGCAGCATGATTGTAAAAGAGGGATACATTGAGAGCCATGCTGAGAGTTTGGACGTTGGCGAAGTAGTTCAGTTAGAAAGGACAGGCTACTTCAAGCTTGATAACAAAGATGGCTTTGCATTTATATCTTTATGAGGGATTTATGGTGGCAGTAACAATAAATCGTGAAGGCGAAAAACAGGATCGCGCAGACTTGGGTTACGGCGCAAATATACTTGGGGTTGTGCGTGCCGCCTGGAGAAAGAGCGTGCCTGATCATCAGAAAAATAATGGCGTAGTTGAAACGCTTGAAGTACATTCAGGAAGGATGGGAAAGCTTCTTGACACTGCAGAATACGAAGCATTCTGTGTGCCGAATATACTCGAACATCTTAAGTATATGAGCGCCGTAGAGCTCAGGAACTATACTGCTGCAATAGAGAAGCTCGGTGCAGCGTATAAACAGGTGTATGGCGACGAGATAGCCGGATTGCTGTTAATAGGCATAAGCAAAAAGGCAAGGGATACCGATGCAGTAAATAGATATCTTAATTCTGTAATAGAAAGGATGAAACATAGGACCAAAGTGCATATGAAGCTATCGGATGAAGAGGCTGCGTCGCTTCGGAAGCTCTCAGCACAACTTTATAAAAGCAGGAAAGGCGTTCTTAGATTCCTGAAGAAAGGTGAGATAGCCATTCTTTGTGAGAGTATAGAGCAGGGGAAAAAGAGGATAAGGCTGCACTCAAGGAAATTGGCTAGGTACTCTGGCATGCTTAACGGCTATCCTCCAAGCAAATGAATCGTTAATACATTACTTTGTGTAGCTGTAATGACATTGTATAGAAACTGCATGCCCATGCATCTTTGCAATGTTCTGGCGCACGCTTTCTCTTTCTGCATCGGTACTTTTTACCATAAATGCGTATTTCCCACTTGTCACCATTACCTCTTTTACACCTTTTATACAAAGCAGTTTCATTGCTGATCTTTGCACATCAGGGCAGCTACCAGGTCCTACAAAAAATAAAGAACACATATCGCCGCGTATCCTCAGTCCAGGTATTTTTCCCATCATCTTATCCACACATTCAGGCCATGATATTCGTGAGCCAAAAATGGATAACTCACCAGCGTGATGAAGCCAATGAGTATCCCCACCCCCAATCTTTTCTTGGGCCTTTCACAGGAAAGGCATTTTATTATATGATTAAGGTTGTTTAAATACTTTAACACCAAAAACATGTATAACATATATATTTTTTGCACATATTTATATATCAGATTGGAGAATATACAATAAGCTACAGCCAGGCATTTCGTTTTTATAATCCAGATATATTTGGATAGAAAGCGTGATATCAATTAGATGAACGTCACAGTTCCTGTACAATTGATGTGCCGTTGATCTCTTTTTCTCTGGAAAGCGAATAGATTGTCCCGCTTGATACCTGTTTAAGCTGCTCGTCATGCGTTATGATGAATATCTGCTCTATTATGCCAGGCAGGTTCTCATTTAAAAGGCGCACAAACTTAGCTATGCCGTTACTGTCTATGTTGTGTGTTGGCTCATCAAGAATAAGCCAGCGTAGGTTTGGCACTAAAACAAGACTGAATGCTATGCGCATAACTATGCACGCTATGCTGCGCTCCCCGCCACTTGCTGTAGAATTGACATTTTCCCAAACATATTCTCCGTCCTTTAATGACCTCAGTTGTAGTACGTAGTCATCATCTGTGGCAGAGAGCATTATACCGGCATAATCTCCATATGGATAAAGATTAGGCCATATGCTTTCCATTATATCGTTTACAGAGCTTACAAGCCTTTTTCTTAGCGCAGACTGCGTTTCTGAAAGTGCATTCCTGAATTTAGACAGTTCGTCCAGTGATAATTTTTTAAGATTAAGTTCTTCGACTAATGACTCTATGCGCTTCATCTCTTCCTTTTTTTCTGAGAGGCGCTGCGCTTTTTCGGCATATGCCTTTTTCCCTTCCTCAAGTGCCATTTTTTTCGAAGCAAACTCGGAGTTTACGGCAAGATACTGCGCCTGAAGTTCTTCAACCAGAGCGTTATCCACGACCATGCCTGACAGATCTGCCTTCTTTGAATCGAGAAACACTTTGTTTTTCTGTATATCCTGTGAAAGTTTATTGGCTCGCTCAGCAGCAGCCTTGGATAGCCTCAATGAAGACAGTTTACTGTTTTCTTCAGCAAGCTTGTAATTTATCTGCTTAAAAGCAGTATTTGAGATTTCAAGCTCGTCTGAGAGTTTTTTAATCTCAAAAGCGCATGAGGCAAATTTTTTATCTAGGTCACCGTAACCTGAAATGCGCTCAAGCGTAGCAATCATGCTGTTTAATTCGCTGTTCAGTGCAGTTATCGCGCTCTTTTTCTCTGTGCGAAGCCTTAGTGCTGCTGCAGACTTTGATTCCGACTCCTTCAGTGCAGTTGTTTTTGCAGTAATCAGTGATAACCTCTTCTCTTCGGATAGCTCGGTGTCACAGACAGGGCACTTGGCGAGATGTTTCTTCAATTCAAGCAGTGATTTCTCTGATTCGTGTTTCAGACTTATCTGCTGTGCATATTCTCCGTCCAGAGCCTCAACTTCTTTTGAGAGGAACTCTATCTTATGCCTGAGCAAATCGGCTGTTTTTCCTTTGAATCTTTCAGTTACTTCATCTTTTTCCTTTTTGTTTTTTTCTATGTCAGATAATTCTTTCTGCAACTTTCCGAGCTTAATCTGAAGTGACTGCATTGATAATGAACTCCTGGAAATCTCCTTCTGCAGGCCGGCTATTTCCACTTCAGATGCGGATATACGCTTATTTATATCATCCAGTGTGCCTGTTATCCCGGTTTTTGTAGAGGATAACTCTTTTTCAAGCACTGCTATCCTGCTCTCAAACTCTGCCACTTCCTTCTCAATTTTTACCTTTTTATCAAGAAGTGCCTTCTGAACCAGAAGTTCTTTTTCAAGTGAGGTTTTAGATGACAAAATGCTGCTGGTATCTTGCTCTAATGCAATATTTTGTGCAGACGCCCTGTCTAAATCAAGTGACAGTTGAGTTATCTGGTCATTTAGCCTTTTAATATCAAAATTCTTTGCTGCCTTCTCCGAATCCTCAATCATGTTCTTTACCCTGTTGATAAGACTAGTTGAGTTCTCATATGCAAGGGCAAACCGGTCCAGACCGAGCAGATTGTCTATCTGACGTTTCCTGTCTGAAGAGCTTATCTCTAAAAAGTAATCAACACGGTTCTGTTCTGAATATACGGCCCTGGAGAATAGTTCATAGTCAATTTTAAGCACCTTTTCAACCTCTTCGGTTACTCGCTGTGGCTGCGACTGCACATATGCGCCGTCTTTCTTTAGTGCTGCTTTAGCCGGTTCGTCCAAAGACAGAGTCCTTTCAACAGTGTACTTTGATCCGTTAGCATCAAAATCAAGCTTTAGCCTTGCTGTTCTCGTCTGTTTTGGCTTGCTTCTTATTATGTCTTCGACCTTTATGCGCCTGTTTTTTATAGAAGGAAAAGTGCCGAAAAGAGCAAAGGACAAGGCGTCAAGCACTGAGCTCTTTCCTGCACCCATATGGCCTATCAGGATATTAGTACCCTTGGAGAAGTTCATTGTAGTTCTGCCGTGAGTCTTCCAATTCTCAAGCTCTATTGAATTAATCATTGCACCATAATTGTCTGGTTTTAAAAATGTGACATCCTCTCCCAACTGAAGGTTGGGAGCTTCCAGAGTGGCTATGATTGGTCGTCATGATGCCACCCGTATAGTTCCTGCTTCTTCAGCAACTGCCTTCCTTGCGGAAGGTCTTACATTGTCTCCACAGGCTTGACTTCCCGAATGTCCTTCGGTAGCTTTGACAGTTTTGCTGTCAAAATTTGAACTCGTAGAGTTCAACGCTCTACCGAGTATATTTACACTTGCATTTATATCTCTGTCTTTTCTCATACCGCACTTCTCGCAGATGAATGTCCTTTGCGATATTGACATTCTTTGCATGTTCCCGCAATTACTGCAAGTCATCGTGGTATGTTGGGGATTTACCGTAACCGCTACGCAACCAGCACTTTCAGCCTTGTATTGTAGCATTTGAGTAAAGTTTCCCCAAGAGCATTCACTTATTGACTTTGCATACCTTCGATTTTTCACCATGTTCGGTATTTCCAAATCTTCGTATGCGATGAACGAGTATGAGTGGACAAGATTGTATGAAAGTTTGTGAAGGCAATCCTGCCTTATTCTTGCGATGTGCTCCGAGTATCTTGCGAATCTTATTACCGCCTTCTTTCTATTGCGAGAGCCTTTTCTCTTTCTTGAGACATTCTGTTGCAGAAGCCTTGAGCGGTTTCTCTGGTGCTTTGTTATCTTTACGTTCTGATGAATTGTGTTATCTGAAAGTGCAACATATTGGCTTATGCCTAAATCAATACCTGTCTTTGGTTTATTGTTTGATATGAATGGTTTATCTTCCTTTTCAACAGCAATCGTGATATACCATTCCTGCGACTTTGTTTTCTTTATTGTAAGCGTCTTTACCTTTCCCTCTATCTCTCTGTGATTTACGAAGTTTATACTGCCTATCTTTGAAAGTTCTGCGTTCTTCTTTTTTATCTTGAAACCCAACTGAGGATATGTAAGCGATGATACGAATTTTCTGTATCGTGGGAATCCTACCTTAACAGTCTTTCCCTGTTTCTTTTCCTTGCATCTTCTAAAGAAGTGCCTGTAAGCATCAGATACTCTCTTTGAAATGTTCTGGAGAACCTGCGAGTGCAGTTCTGTAAATTCTGGTTTTTCCTTCTTTGTTTGCGTAATCCAGACATTCATTCTGTATTCTGTTAGCGTCTTTCCTGTCTCTTTGTAGTATGCCTTTGACTTTTCAAGAAGCAGATTATAGAGTTCCTTTGAAAGGAGCATCTGCCGATTAAGTGTTGCCTTCTGTTCCTTTGAAGGATATGCACGATACTTATATGCAGTTTTCATGACGACCATGTTTATTATACTATTAAGAGTTATATACTTTTTGTTTCTACATTCGCTTTGTATTGTCCTGAATTAAGGTTCTCACGACAAATGGATTTCTCCGACCTAATACTCAAACTGCAATAGGCCAGATATTGTTGGGTTGTAATCATTTATTACCATCCATCTTTTAATATTTTCTCAATGCTCTACTATCCATCGCAGTGCGATATTCTGACTTTCATTAGGGCAGGAGGGCGTTAGTCTAAAAGACGTTGCATCGCAACACGATAGGATCAACGCATCCTCCTGCCTCCCAAATAGGAATCAAAATTCTGATTCCGTTTGAGCATATAATAAATTGCCCGCAGCATATGCCTTGCGGCTGCAATCTTTGCCTTTTTGTTTCCTCTTCTCTCTCGTATACGTTCATAGGCTACAGTTATAGGCGAATCCGCGGAGTTCATTATGTGTATCCCTACACATTCTACCAATGTCCATTTCAGGAAGCCATTGCCTTTTGTAATGTGACCCTTCCATTCCTTATTGCCAGATTGGTATATTTTAGGCACCAGTCCTGTGTACGCGAAGATGTTTTTCTCCGACGGGAAACGATTTACATCTCCTATTTCAGATGCAATGATCAATGCACTTACTTTTCCGATTCCTGGTATTGTGTCTATCAGTCTTGCATTAGCGTCTTCCCCTGCCGCGTCTTTTATCATACGTTCATATTCGGTTATTATATGAGTAGTTGATTCAAGTTGTGCCATCAGGAGCATCAGTTTTGGTTCTTCCTTCAGCATTTTTATGTTTCTTTTTGTCCAGGTCTTAAATTCTATTCCGAGGCAATATGACTGGTAACGTATCTTGTTCTTGATTGCAGTTCTCTGCCCTACCAGAAAAGACCTCTATCTACAGATGTCTCTCATATCCCTTATCTTCTTTGACGGCAGATAAGACTTCGGAAGATAGTCCTTTTTGTACAGATCCATTATCGTATGCGCGTCAACTTTGTCTGTCTTCTTTACAGACTGTGCAATAAGTTTGACTTTTGCAGGATGCGCTACCGTGATGTCGTATCCTTCAAAGATGTTGGCAATTCTGTTTATGGTACTGCTTGCCTCAACTATTATTTTCGGATTATCCACTTTTCCGAAAAAGGTAGAGAACCTGTCCTTTGTGGTCTCGGTATACCCTTCCTTTACCACTCTGTCGTTGTCTTCCATGACAACGTAACTCTTCCACTTTCCAAGGTCTATTGCTATTTCCATGTTTGCACCTGTTTATACATCACACCGCAACATTATCTGACTTGTTGCGGTGTCAGGTGCTAGGAGGAGAAATCAATCATGTCGGTCTAAAAGATAGGAGTTTTCCCGCTATGCATTTATAAATTACTTTAGTAGATTTTATGGAGCATCAGAAACCGCAGATTGATTCGTGACCGGTTATCAGTTACCGTATGTTTCAAGTTTCAGATTCAGGTTTTGTTGCATAACCGAAAACATGCAGCAGCATTGAATAGTTATATAAACATTGCCGGTTATATTATAACCGAGTTATAGGGAGTTTGATGGCTAGCGGATATGAAAGGGCAACGAAGGAGATAATACCAGCAGTCAGGTATGCTTTAATAAAGACCCTCAACTCGAAGTATAGCCAAAAAGAGGAAGAGATAGCTGACAGCCTGGGTATGACACAGGCTGCAATAAGCAAGTACATCAACGGAAAGTTCTCCGACAAGATAAAGAGTATAGGAGACGGAATAGATGCAGGAATAGTGGATGCATATGCGGAGAAGATAGCGGCCGGAAACAAAGAGATGGCAAACGTATGCATATGCACTATATGCAATAAGCTTAACAGTTTTGGATGCAGCTTTTCAAAGGCTGAGTCAAAAACATCAGTGTAGTGATTTTTATGGAGGAGAGGGAGGAGGTTATACAGTCAGCAGAATACAAGGAACGTTACGGCTTTAATGTTAATGTCGAATATGACGACTTTGAAAAGGGGCTCTCTGAGGATATAATCAGAAAAATATCAGGCATAAAGAGCGAACCGGAATGGATGCTGGACAAGAGACTCACAGCACTGAAGATTTTTTATAGCAAGCCCATGCCCAAGTGGGGCGCAGACTTAAGCGGCATAAATTTTGATGATATATGGTACTACAGAAATCCAAAACATGTCAAAGCTGCTCGTTGGGAGGATGTCCCTGCCGATATTAAAAACACGTTTGATAAGCTCGGAGTTCCTGAAGCAGAGCGCAAGTTCTTTGCAGGAGCCGAATCGCAGTTTGATTCTTCTGTAGTTTACTCGCATGTCAACAAGGAGCTTGAGAGACAGGGCATTATATTTGTAGATACAGACACTGCAGTGAAGAAATACCCTGAGCTCGTTAAGAAATATTTCGGAACGGTGATACCAGCTACCGACAACAAGTTCGCTGCACTTAACACGGCCACATGGTCAGGCGGATCATTTATTTATATACCAAAAGGTGTCAAGGCAACTATGCCGCTAAATGCTTACTTTAGGATAAACGCAGAGAAATCTGGGCAGTTTGAACGCACACTTATAATAGCTGATGAAGGTGCCGACGTTACGTACATAGAGGGCTGCACTGCACCGGTTTATGCTACAAACTCGCTTCACTCAGCCATAGTCGAACTTGTTGCATTGAAGGGCGCGCACATACGATATGTTACAATACAAAACTGGTCTAAGAATGTGTATAATCTGGTCACACAAAGAGCGCATGCACACGAAAACGCAAGAGTTGAATGGATAGATGCGAATATTGGAAGCAAAATCAATATGAAATATCCAAGCATATATTTAATGGGAAAAGGCGCAAGCGGCGAAGTGCTCTCAATAGCAGTTGCAGGAGAAGGCCAAGTTCAGGATTCTGGTGGGAAGATATACCATCTCGCATCAAATACTACATCTAAAATAATATCCAAGAGTGTTTCGAAGGGCAGTGGAGTAAGCACTTTCCGCGGGCTTCTGCATGTTGCTAAGAACGCAGCCGATGCCAAGGCACACGTATCTTGCGATGCCATGCTTCTTGACGGATTCGCCAAGACAAATACATATCCGTACAATCAGATAAACAGAAGCGACGCCATAATAAGCCATGAGGCGAAAATAGGCAAGATAAGCGACGATATGATATTTTATTTGATGTCCAGAGGTATAAGTGAAGAGGATGCAGTTGCAATGATAGTCCTGGGATTTATAGATGACCTCACAAAGGTACTTCCCATGGAGTACTCGCTTGAGCTGAAAAGGTTAATAAAACTCGACACAGCAGGCAGCGTCGGTTGATCGCACCAGTGGTAATTTTTTGTCAGAAGCATACGATGAATTTAGAAGGGATGCATTGCAGCAGTACGATACGCTTCCGTACGAACTAAATGATCTTTACAAGAAATATTTTGTAGAGGTACACCTTCCTAGCGAAACCGATCTTGATGCAGCAAGGAGCTCCGGGAGGCGCAAAGAAGTGGAGGCATATGCAAATTACATTGAAGAGAGGACTAACAAGAAGTTTGATGTTGTGATCTCTAATTCATTCGTTAGGAACAGCTCCGGCATAGTCAGCATAAAACGCATGGATTCCCTCTCTGAAAGTGAGCTTAGAGGGAAGATATTCAAGAACACTGACAACAAACTTGTGGCGTATGTTAATGCCAATTCTCGAGACGTCGTTTTTGTAAAGATTGAGAAGAAAACTTCAAAGAAACTTTCCATTATGGTAATAAATGAGGATAATTTAGTATTTCAGGTGTTTTTTGACATAGGCGAAGGCGCATTTTTGGATGTATTTGAGCTTTATGCTTCGCTCCCAGGGACAGGTGCGCTTGTTTCTCCGCTTCAGGAATTTTCAGTACATAAGGATTCAAAAATGGAGTTTACAATGCTTAATGACGGCAATGCGCAATCGCAGCTGCTTAATCTCTCAAAAGGCATAATTGAAGAGAATTCTGAGATAAACCTGAATTTCATTTATAACGGCTCTGGCATTACCAAAAGCGTTGGTTTTTTTGACACACAAGGCAAGTCAAGCAGAATAAATGCAGCAGAAACGATTTATGGCACAAGGGAACAGAAGTTTGACATAAACACGTATGTGATTAATTCAAAGGAACGTAGTTATACACGGCTTGAAACCGGTGCAATTCTTGACGGCGGTTCGTACTGCCTTCTGAAAGGCTATGCAAAGGTTGAAAGGCTCACCAGAGGGGCATTTTCCAGGGTAAACCAAAGGGGCATAGTACTAAACGACAAGGCGCATGTAGATGCTCTGCCGGACATGTCAATAGATTACAGCAATGAGGTATCTGCAACACATAGTGCGGCTACATCTCCTATAGACAAAGAGGCACTGTTTTATATGGAATCCAGAGGCATACCAGAAACACAGGCACGCAAGATGTTTGTTGCTTCGTTCATAACAAGATATCTGTCAAATATACAGAATCCTTCGGCAAAGGAGATTGCATCATCAGTTATACTAAGTAGAATAGAAAACGATGACTTTGGAGTCATAAATACAGTAACTCCGAAAGGCATATGGATGACATCAACTGCAAATAAGTGAGGCCATGAAACTTGAGATAAAAAATCTGCATGTGTCTATTGACGACAAAGAGGTTGTAAACGGCGTGGACTTGGTCATAAATGAGGGTGAGCTTCACGTAATAATGGGTCCCAACGGATCAGGCAAGACAACCCTAGCCAAGGCAATAATGGGGCATCCGCAGCTTAAAATAACATCAGGAGATATACTTTTAGACAACAAGAGCATAGTCGGCATGAAGGTTAATGAGCGTGCGAAGCTGGGGCTGTTTTTGCAGTTTCAGAACCCGATAGAGATAGAAGGTCTTGGACTGCTTAACTTTCTTAATACTGCAAGAGGTGCAATAACCAACAAGCCACTACAGTTTAAGGAGTTCATGAGCGAAGTAAAGAGCACTTCGGCAGCATTAGAGCTGAAAGATGAGCTGATAGGGAGGTCCCTGAATCATGGATTTTCTGGAGGAGAGAAGAAAAAGGTTGAGATACTACAGATGCGTGTCCTTAAGCCGAAGATAGCCATACTCGACGAGCCTGACTCTGGACTCGATGTAGATGCAATACGCATAGTTGCAAAAAATGTCGAATCCATGAGGCAGGATATGAATATGGGCCTGATTGTGATAACACACTACAGCAGGATACTTAATTACATGCAACCAGAGTTTATTCATGTAATGAAAGACGGGAAAATTGTGAAGGAAGGAGGCAAAGAGCTCATACGCGAAGTTGAGGAGAGCGGGTATAACGTATAATAGGCAGTGCGCCCATATAATTACGGTGTGAAAAATGCAGAATAAGGAATTTAAGAGAATCTGGGAAAAGGAGGGGAGGCGTCTTTTTGCCATAGAAAAAAAGAAGGCTATGGACCAGCATAAAATTGCCATAGGGCAACAGAAGAGCACCGTAAAGAAAGTAAGCAGTATTGACAATGACATTAACAAAGATGCCAAAAAAACCTACAAACGTGCTCCGAAGCAGAAACGGAAATTCAAAGAGTTCAAAAATGTTTGGTAGTGGAGGTATGGCACTGGACGTGGAAAGCATAATAAAAGACTTTCTTATCTTGTCGACAACTACAAGAGGAGGGAAGCGACTCGTGTATCTGGACAGCGCCGCTACATCACAGAAACCTGAAAGTGTGATAAATGCAGTATCTGATTATTACAGGACATATAATGCAAACATACACCGGGGCCTTTATGATATATCAGCGAAGGCTACGGATGCATACATAAGATCCAAGGAGTTAGTTGCAAAGTTGATAAACGCACCATCATACAATGAAGTTATATACACAAGGAACACCACAGAGTCAATAAACTTAGTAGGTCTGTCTTGGGCTGAGCGTAATATTTCCAAGGGAGACACTGTGCTTATAACACAGATGGAACACCACAGCAATATAGTGCCGTGGCAGATGCTTGCAAAAAGAAAGGGCGCAAAGGTAGAATACATAAAACTTGCAGATCAGGCCACTTTAAATCTGGAAGATTATAAAAAAAGGCTTGAGAAACATCCAAAGCTTGTAGCCTTCACGCATGTTTCAAACGTCCTCGGAACCATAAATGATGTTCGAAAGCTGACTAAGATGGCCCATGACACTGGAGCAGTTGTTGTTGTTGATGCAGCCCAATCTGTGCCGCATATGCAAGTCGACGTTAAAAGCATAGGATGCGATTTTATGGCATTCTCTTCTCACAAAATGCTTGGTCCTGCAGGTATTGGCGTGCTATACGGTAAAGAAGAGCTTCTCGAGCAAATGGAACCAATATATGGCGGAGGGGATATGATACGCAGCGTAAAGTTCGATGGCTGCACATGGAACGAACTTCCCTGGAAGTTCGAAGCCGGCACATCAAATGTAGAAGGCGGGATAGGCCTTGGTACAGCTGTTGAATATATCAATAGAATCGGGGTCAAAAATATAAGAAAGCATGAGATTGACATGACGAGGTATGCCCTGAAACTTTTGGAGGAGGAGCAGGGAGTCATAACTTATGGCATACGGAGAAAAGACATTGACGAGAACAATAGGGCAGGTGTGATATCATTCAACATCAAGGGAGCACATTCGCATGATGTTGCTGAGATATTCAACAGCGAAGGCGTAGCCATACGCGCAGGACACCACTGCGCAATGCCTTTGGTAAACGAGATAATTGGCGAACCTTCAGTAGCCAGGATGAGCTTTTATTTGTACACGAGGAAGGAGGACATAGACACAGCTATAGTAGCCATACAAAAAGTGAGGAAGGTTCTCAGGCTTGAAAATAAATAGCTGCATTATTGCATAAAGCGGATACGAGACTTGCCACAGTCCTTTCATTCAATAATTCAATGACAGCTTTAAAGCTTTTGCTTATTAGAGCACGGAGAGAGTTTAAATGGTGCAGGGGGAGAGATTTGAACTCTCGCACCCGATAGGGGTTTGAGAGTGTTTCCTAGCTGTATCACGCCGATATTCCTAGCCATATTTCACACCAAAAACAACATAAAATCTTAAACCAAAGCAGGTTCATCTGAACCATGAACAATGGCCGAGCAGGGTATATAAGCAGCTAGCGTTCAGATTTCAGGCAGATCTGAACCTTGAACCTCGCATAAGGTTATGCGAACAGTAATGTAAGCCCCAATATAAGAAATATGATTATATGGCCGTATAATCCAAACCTGAGCGTGCTGATTGCCTTTTCGTTCAGCTCACCCCGCTTATAGTCCGCCAGCGCGCCGCGATATATGAATAAGTACACGCCCAAGAACAGCGCAGCGAAAGCGATGAGAGAGTAGAAGATCATTGGAAGGTTCAGTTGCGCTGCGGCGCCAGGAAGATTGGAGATGTTCACCATTATGAAGATTATCACAATCTGGAATACCCCCTGGACACCAGCAAGCCTTATGTTTATGCCGTTGAGCTTCGCTATCCTCTCTTTGCTAGGATCCGGCTTAGCTAGCTCTATGAAGATTCTCATACTGTTCGGCATGAGAATGACGAAGCCCTGGACAGTCAATATGGTGACTATTAACAATGCAGCCACTATCCAGAGGTACGAAAGATTAAAAACTCCAAGTGACATTGCGAGATATATGCCCGCAGTTATGGTAGTTGCGGCAAGGGAAGGCAATATGAAGAAGGTAGATGGAGTGAGCCTTTTGGCCACTTCTACCCTGCCCGCTATGTCAAGCGACCTGAGCACCCGCCCGAGTATTAGGGCCATGAAGAGGTCAAAACCAGTCCACATCACTGCCGACATGACATGCGTGTAGGTCAGTAGAGTTAGGCTTTTTAGGATGATTGCAGCTAACAGAACAATAGGAGGTACAAGCCCAAGCAGGAAGCTCTGTAATAAGAGGCGGTGCGTATAAGCAGGGAAACTGCCCTGTTCTGCTCCTATATGTTGAGGGGATTCTATTTTGGCTACGCTCGACAGAGAGCTACCGGGATGTTTTGGAAAACCTCGCTCTTTGGACATGAAAGCCACTGTGTGCGGCAACAATCACTTTGTATAATTTTCTACAGTAACATTCGCAAAGGTATTGTTCTGCATAGCTGCACCTGGAGCATTCCTCAGCCATATCCCGTAATACTCGTTGCTTACGTTGTTGCCCTTTATTGTGGCGTTCAGTACCGGCATCACATCTCCTGAAACAACTATCCCTGTCTTATTCATCGCCCCTACTTCTGCGTCTGCGCCGTTGCCGCTAACCCTGTTGAATTCTACAGTAGTATTAGATAGGACGTCGCCGGGTGTTGTAGCATGCACTATTATGCCTGGGAGGAAATTGTTAAATGCCGTGTTGTTTACAACTAGATTGTTCATAGCAGTTGAGTTTGGTGCCCCGGCGCCTATTACTATTCCAGCGACACTGAAACCGACAGTATTGTTCTCCACCAAATTGTTTATTACACCATCTTTGTTATATGATGCAATTACGATGCCGCAACCACCTTTGTTGTATATAACCTTGTTTCCTATTATCTTGTTGCCTCTAGAACTAGCAAAAATGTGCGTTTGCGCTAAACTTCCAGGATTTATAGTACCGAGATCTGATATGCCTATACCCCCATCGGCGAGGTTGTTTGTGACTACATTATTTTCAACTGTAACATTGTTTGTTCCTATCAGTTCTATTGGCTTGTCCTCAATTATGCACGGGCCTGCAGGCTTTGCCGGCGGCTGAGGACATACTGTAGCATTGACACCATTGTGCTTTACTATGTTATCTATGATCTTTACGTTGCCTACATCCTGAGCGTATATTCCGTGGTTATCCGCATTTTCTACAGTGAGATTACTTAGCACTGTGCCATTAGCCCCAGGGCCGATAATGTTTATGCCATTCATCTGACCTGAGGCGTTTATTATTGTCGTATTGGCATTTTCACCTTCGATGATAGCTCTGGAGGTTATGTTTATCTGCTCATTGTAAGTTCCGGGGGCCACTATTATGACCTGACCTGGCCTAGCTAGCGCTATTGCCCGGTTTATTGTCTTAAGCGGGGCAGAGAGTGTGCCGTTTGCTGAGTCAGATCCTGCTGTGCTGACATACAACTGTGATGGCACCTGTGATGCGCGTATGGTAGTGGTACTGTTTTGAGATTGTGCTATGCTTGTGCTTGGCGCAGTGCTAGGCTTGCTCAGAGAGCTGATTGCAACAGCAATTACAAGCACCACTATTATAATTCCTATTATCCAACCTATAGACTTAGAAGTTGCCATGACACCACAAGAATCAGGTTTATATACAATACAAAAGTTTATATTTGTTTTTTTTTGCCCGGAACCTAAAGTCTACGCAAATCACCTTTAGATGGGTCGCTCCAATGAGCTGTAAGCTAGCAACATAGCAGCGGCTGATTTTGCGTGGATAGCGATTAGGCTTCCTCTGCCAAAGATTCAATGTCTTAAACCTTGCGCATTTGACTAAGTTATGCCATAAGTGAATCCGACAGGAAAGAATCTGTTCTTTCTCGCTCTGGCGCTATTTGATCGCTTGCTTCAACTTCTCGATAACTTCGTCCCAGTTGGGTCTTTTTTGTGCAGGTATGTATGCATTTGCAATCTTCGGAACGTTTGTAGTTGAAAGCGCCTCCGCGAACTTTGTCTTATATTTTATCCTGAATTCATGTGGATACAACTCATGCATCCAGTATAAATCGTAGATATCTTTCCACTCCCTTCTTTCTTCAAATGCAGATTCCTTCTGGTGGTTGAGTTCACTGAAACCGTACATTGGCGCTATTTTTGATACTGGTATAAAATCAGATGCTGCTCGCCTCTTTTCTATTTTGTTTTTTATACCAAATGAGATGTCAAGTCTGACTACGTCTCTGATGCTGTCAAACTTATACGCCATCGAGAAGCCAATCGAATGTTTTGTGAAAAATTCCTTCTTGATTTCCCATCCAATCTGTTTGATATATTTTTTGGCATCGCCTTCATCTAGATCAGTGTCATAATCTAAATCCTCAGAAAACCGCTGGTGACTACCCAAATAGCCTTTATTTATGGCTGTACCGCCCTTCAGCACGAACTTTTCCGTCCCCATGGATTCCATGAGCTCAAAAAGGAAGGCCTCCTTGACCACGAAATTCAAGCTTAGTCCATCTCTTGCTGCGTAATCCTGCAACTCGTCGAGTTTAAAAGCTATTGTTGCCACCATGACAGAATCGCCTCTTTGCCTATGTTATCTATAATTTTCCATTCTGGTATATATGTGCCACTGCGTTTCCCGCTAAGATATGCGTTTGCTTTTATCTTTTTCCTGCAGAATGTGAGCATTTTTGACTTTTCCTTATCAAGTTTTGGAAGAAGGGACAGCAGATATCCAAGCCTTTGAAAGGATGCGGAGTTTTCTGCGTCGCATAACCGAATCAGCTTGCCAGAATCTATGTCTGCGTAGTACAGTACCTTTGCAAGCATTGTAAAATTCGTTAAGGATAAGTGCATTAAGGAATCGCTGATTGCTTTCTCAACCGAAGCAAGTGGGTAATCGCCTTTCTCGATACCGGCATAATTACGTGCCTTGAAGTAAATGAATTCGAGGTTCCCCATCTGCACGGATTTCCTAACGTTAGACGCAACAAAAACCGTAAACGGAAATTCTTCAATCAGGTGGTGGAGATAGAAAGCTGTAGAGAGAGATATATAGCCTACGTGCAGTTGGCATGCTACCCAGAACATATCTGCATTTTTTGAAACATATGCGCCTTTAATCGGGTTGTATATTTCGCCGGCTTTGACCAGTCTGTTAAGCGTGACCCGCAATGAGTTCTCAGAAGTTAACGAAAGGCTAGCCAGGAGGGGGAAGTAGGTTAGCTTTGCTGAATCGATATATCCCTTTATCCTTGTTGTCAATTTCATAATATATTAACTAAATGTTAATATATAAATACTTTTGCAAAAAGAACCTTTTGAGTTGGTGCAGGGGGAGAGATTTGAACTCTCGCACCCGATAGGGGTTTGAGAGCGTTTCCTAGCTGTTTCACGCCTATATTCCTAGCCATATTTCACACCAAAAACAACATAAGATTCTAAGCCCAAGCTTGATGTGCATTAGTCACTAGTGAAAAGCTATTTTGAGGATTTCTATTTGGACTTTTCTCTACATGGATTGCCAAGTTCATGTAGAGAAGCCTCTAAATGTGTAGAAAGACTTATATATCTATTAGGGTATATACTTATTAGGTGTTATATTATGCAACTACAGAAAGAGATCGTCCACTATCCTACGCTTAAGACCATATTGGCAATAGAGGAAGTAGTCAAGAAGGCTAATAACCCAGTTAGCAGGAACCAGATATTGGCTAGATTGCAGACTGGTGTAATGCGTTCTACCTTGAACCTTGCGCTTGACTACATGGAGAAGCGAGGCATGGTTCTTGAAACCAAGAAAGGCTTTATCTGGACATTCAATCCCAGCAAGAAACTAGAGAAGGCCGAGCAGGAAGGCTTACCGGTGTGATGTTTTGGTAGAGAAACGCGTTTCGGTAAAGCTTTTAGGGGATGCAAAAGACGCCTACCTAGCCCTAAAAAAGAAAGTTGCTGAGGATATATCAAAAAGTATAACTGACTCGTTCCACGAGACGCTCCTTAAATCAATAGATAACAAGATAGCCATATTGAAAGTGGATTATGACTACGGAATTCACATACCAAAGAAGAATGTAGCTCAAAAATACATCTCGCTATATGATGTTACGAACCTTTGGAAAGTGAACCTCTCTGGTGCTTGGAGAATGATATACACAATAAAGCAGCCTCAGAGGGAGGACACAGAAGTTGAGATACTCTCAATTTGGTTAGACGTGCTGGATATAATAGACCATGAAGAATACAACAAAATATTCGGCTACAAGAAAAGGTAGGTGCTCAAAAGATGAAAGGTGAGGATCTTAGGAGAAAGTTAAAAAGTCTAGAGAAAGATAAATTGGTTTCTCTCCTACTTGATGTTGCAGATTTAAGAAAGGAAAATCTTGAATGGCTCTTATTAAAGCTTGAAGGCGAAAACGGAGAGGGAGAAGCAATGATATATTTCAAAGGGAAAATAAGGACATGTATTTTCAATGATGCAAGACCAAACTTGAAGGAAGCAAGAAAACTTATCTCTAACTTCAAAAAAATATCTAAAGATGAGAAGCATATCATAGAACTAATGATTTTTTACGTTGAAACAGGAACTAGGTTAGGCGAAAAGTACGGCGACCTGTATGAAGCATTTTACACAAGCATGGAAAATATGTTTTACGAGATTATAGGATTACTCAATGAGCCAAGTAATACTTCGTTAAAAGGACAGTTTGAGCCTCGGCTGAATTGGATTGTAGAACATGCAGCTGAGGGATGGGGGCACAAAGACACACTTGAGGGGTATATCGATGAACTGCAATAAGTGCCTTAGATATTTCTAGTCAACTTGCTTTCAGGCTTAGGGCTTCCTGCCCAGAGCTACTTAAAGACCTTTTGGGATATAGGGTCTCTAGTCGCCCGGAGGTCTTTAGTTAGGGCCAGGACACTTCCTAAATTTAAATAGCTTGGGTTGTATAATATACAATGAACGGACATGAGAAGATATTTCAGGGTTGAAATAGAGCAGGACGAAGACGGCGTATTTGTAGCTACCGTACCTCAGTTGCCCAGATGCGTTTCTGATGGCAAGACTAGAAAAGAGGCTATAGAGAACGTCAAGGATGCTATAGCCGGTTATCTGGCTAGTCTCAAGAAGCACAACGAGCCGATACCCCCTTCTATAAAAGAGGAAGTCGTATAGGTGAATGTGAATGCCTAAGATTCTTATATAGTATCAGCGGCAGAGGTAGTCAAGGCACTATCCAAGATTGGATATAGATACGACCATCAAATGGGAAGCCACATAATACTCAGAAATACGCAGCCTCCACACCGAAGAGCCGTAGTGCCGAATAGAAAAGAGGTGCCAAGAGGCACATTGCGTGCAATAATAATGGAGGTCGGCTTAACAGTCGAAGAATTTGAGCGGCTTCTAGACTAGATTGTGTTCAATGACTTAACGTTCTTTTCAGGTCTATAGCTTGCTCTAGGCTAAAGGCGTTATCTGTCTCTTTGTATAGCTCCTCTTTCCGCATAGTAATGTAGAAGTTATCGGAAGACTTATTGAAATCTTCCCTTCTTGAAGATTTCCGTTTCGGATTTTCGAACCCTGCTTTGTCGCCGTAAATTGAATATGCAGGGGGAGAGATTTGAACTCTCGCAGACTTAAGGCAGCAGGCCCTTCTCCTTCCGGAGGGCTTCCGGACACTCCAACGAGCTCTGAGCTAGCTGAGAAGCCCTTGTTAATTAATGTGCTATTGATTATCATTTGATAATTAACTTAACACATATATTTAAATATCCTCTTGTGCAAATTACTAACATGCAAACAAGGGACTTTGTAAGATTCCTGATTGAAAGGCACATGCCTGTATTTACCTTAAACGACACGATAAAGATACTGCACAAGAACAGAACTTACTCTATACTTTTCCTTCACAGAGGCGTGAAGAAAGGGTACATCGGCAGGGTTGAAAGGGGCTTATACTATGTAAAGGAGAGGTACAACGAATATGAGATAGCGTCGCATGTGATGAGCCCTTCGTATGTTAGCATGGTATCTGCACTTGCCTATTACGGCTTGACTACGCAGATACCGAGAGTCGTCTACGTAGTCTCCACGAAAAGGCACAATAGGCTTAAAGGTGTTGCGGGTTTTGACATTGTTTTCAAAAAAATAAAAAAGGACATGATGTTCGGATACAAAAAGGAAGCAGATGGTAACATATTCATCGCAGAACCGGAGAAGGCACTGATAGACATATATTATTTTGATGATGTAAATGACTTAGACCCTGCGGCACTCGAAAGGCCAGCCAGGATAGACGTAAACAAACTTGTGTCTTATGCAGTGAAAAGTAAGAAAAGATCGGTGCTTGTTGGAATCACGGCGCTGCTGAGAGAATATGGATATGCAACGCAGGCCAAAAGCCTGTCCGCTTTAGCACAAAGGGATAGGTGAATATATGATTGAAAAGGATGAACTTCTGAAAATGGGCATTTACGAGCAACCGTATCAGAAGGAGAAGGACTACGTGGAAGAACTATTTCTTGATGAGATATATGCTGTAACTGGAGAGTTGGTGTTTAAGGGCGGGACAGCACTCTCAAAATTCTATAACTCTATAAGGTTTTCCGACGATCTCGACTTCTCGTTGGTGCATGATGATGGCGGAAATAGGCTGCTCGTATTGCTTGACAATGTCGTAGACAAGATTTCTAAGGAATATCCGCTGAAGATTATGAGGAAGAAAAATAATGCCGATATGCTTGTGTACGAGCTTAGTGTGAGAGGGCCATTATTTGAGATGCTGAACAAATACCAGCACCTAAAGATAGAGGTGGACAAGAAGGCTTCTGTCGTTGAGAAAACCGAGGTATTTAGGAGAAACCCTGCATACCCGGACTTAAAACCGTATGTCGCGGTAGTCATGAACAGGGAGGAGATACTATCCGAGAAAATTGTTGCACTGCTTTTCAGGCATAATGTTAAGGCGAGAGATTTGTATGACATCTATTTTCTCGCAAAGAGCGGCGTGGATTTTGAAGTCAGTATGATAGACAAGAAGATGAAGGAATATGGCCATACGTTCACAAAAGATAGATTGCTTGCCAGGATGAAACAGTTGGGCCTTATATGGGACAAGGAATTAGGGAGGCTGCTACCAGAAAGTGAATTTGTCAGATACAAGGACGTGAAAGGATATCTTATGGAGCGCTTTGGAGCTGCCGGATTAATCTAAATGGTGCAGGGGGAGAGATTTGAACTCTCGCACCCGCTAAGGGAACGGGTCCTAAGCCCGTCGCATTTGGCCAAGCTCTGCCACCCCTGCATAACTTTAAACTTTGTCGTAAAGTATTATAATCGTATGTCATCTATAATTATTGTTGGTTTATATGATTACAACTAAATATGTAAGAGACCACATAGACGAGATACGCCAGACGCTTAAAAACAGGAACAGCAACTTTCCGATAGATGAGCTCTTATCGCTTGATGAAAAATGGCGCGTTATGCGCACAGAAATTCAGGAACTGCAGGCGCAGCGAAATAAGTCAAGCATTGAAATATCCGAGGCCAAGAAAAAGGGCTTAGATGTAAAGAGCAGGATAGCCGCGCTCGGAGAGCTTAAGAAGAAACTAGACGGCATGCAGGCAGAAATAACAGCGTACGAAACAAAAATAGACGGAATGGTATGGAATGTGCCTAACGTGCTTGACAGTTCAGTTCCAATAGGCATGCCTCCGGAAGCAAACAAAGTAATTAAGACATGGGGCACTGTGAAAAAGAAAAACGGACCTAACCACGCGGATGTACTTACAAAGCTGGGGCTGCTCGATGAAGAGCGTGCAGCAAAAACAGCAGGTGCAAGATTTTTCTACCTGCGCGGCGACCTTGCACTGCTGGAGCAGGCAGTCATCCGCTATGCAATTGACAAGATGTGCAAGAAGGGGTATACGCTCATCTCTCCGCCATATATGCTGAAGAAGAAATATTACAAAGGGGTGGCTCCTTTGGGCGTATTCGAGGATGCACTTTACAGGACTTCTGAGGCGCGCGAAGCCGAGGCCGTGAACAATTTTGAGCATGTTGATGAGGAGCTGTTTATGATAAGCACAGCAGAGCATAGCCTTGCTGCAATGCATGCTGAAGAAACCTTCTCAGGAAACGAGCTCCCTTTGAAGTACGTTGGCTTCAGCCCGTCATTCAGGCGCGAAGCAGGTTCACACGGCAAGGACACCAAAGGGATATTCCGCGTGCATCAGTTCAACAAGATAGAGCAGTTCGTATATTGCAGAAGGGAGGATGAACAGAAATATTTCGACGAAATTCTTGCAAACTCGGAGGAGTTCATGCAGGAGCTCAATATACCGTACAGGCTCGTACTGCTTAGCAGCGGAGACACTGGCCACCAGATGAGTAAGACAGTTGACTGGGAAGCATATTTTCCTGGGCAAGGAGATTACCGCGAACTTGGATCCTGCTCAACTGCAAGGGAATGGCAGAGCGTGCGCCTTGATATAAAATACGACGAAAAAGGGGAGCGCAGATATGTATACACTCTGAACAGCACAGGCATAAGCGTACAGAGGACCATTGCGTGCATAGTGGAGAATTATGTCACAGACAAAGGCACTGTGGCAGTGCCGGATGTTCTTGTGCCGTATATGGGAAAAACTGAGATAAGAAAATAGATATAGCAAACATTAAACTTGGATCTGACAGAAAATACGCCTGCCAGAACAACGCAAGGCAGCGAGGCAGATGCGTGACCTTTTAGTAATTTAGTAATAATGTATATATAGAAACAAGTAGCATATATTGATGACATGAAGAACGACTATGCAATGCTGCGCGAGGTTAAACGCCTGAAGAGTATAAGAGGCTACGGCACAGAACTTGTCAGCATTTACGTACCTACAGGCTTTTCGCTTGATGCGGAGATAGCAAGGCTGCGCGATGAGCACAGCCAATCAGGCAATATCAAAAGCAAGAGCACGCGCCAGAACGTGCAGAGCGCCATAGACAAGATAATACAGTACCTTAGGCTTTTTAGGACAACGCCGAAGAACGGCATTGCCGTTTTTGCAGGCAACATATCCAACAACCAGAGCAAGTCTGACATTCAGCTATTTTCTATAGAACCACCGGAGCCGTTGGGGGTAAACATATACAGATGTGATTCTACATTTGTTCTAGAACCGCTTGAGGCGATACTCGACAATAAGGACACGTACTGCCTCGTGGTTATGGATGGGCGTGAAGCGACAATTGCGACATTGAAAGGGACGCACATACAGATAGTCAGAAGATTAAATTCCATGGCGCATGCAAAGGTAAGAAAAGGCGGCCAATCGGCACAGAGATTTGCGCGCGGACGTGAAGAAAGCATACATGAGTACTCGGTGCGCATAAGCGATGTTGTAAATGGCCTATTTGCAAAGAACGAGTTCAAGATAAAGGGCGTCATTGTTGGAGGCCCTGGACCGGCGAAGGAGGGTTTTGTAAAAGGCAATACCCTCAACTACCAGATTAAAATACTGGGCACTTATGATACAGGTTACACAGATGAAACCGGCTTGGAAGAAATAGTTGAGAAAGCAGATGAACTGCTTAAGGAGCAGGAAGCAGCAAAAGAGCATAAGGTCATAGAGAGATTCATGCAGGAACGCGTGCGCAGGGGGCTTGCAGTATATGGTTATGAAGAGACGCGGAAGGCTCTGGAAGCCAAAAAAGTGGATACGCTAATAATAAGCAATGAACTTGAATTGCATCTGGTTAAATATAAGTGCAACTCATGCAACAGCACATTTGAAGCCTTGGAGACTGGGAGGCAGAGGCAGGAGAAACATAGCGACGGCGGACGGCTTGAAGTAGTTGAAGAAAAGGATATGATTGAGGAGCTTGTAGAGCTGGCGGAGGCGTCTGGAGCAGAGATAGTCTTTGTATCTGATGAGAGCTCTTATGGCAAGGAATTTACAATGGGCTACACGGGCCTTGGAGCACTTCTGAGATATAAGTAACATATGCGGCCGTTGTAATTTCGGAGCTATCCTGCTTGCTAATAGCTCAGAATGTAAACTATGGATCTTTATTGCCTCTTTTTAATGTCATAAAAAAATCTAAATTTATAAATTCATCTCGCATTTCCTTAGTTGGAGGGGTATACACAGCCGATGGATTCCTTAGATTTATTCCTACCCGTGAAAATTCTCGATGCTGCCAGTCGGGCAGCATATCGGCATGCGGGTGGCCGACATTTTGACTGCATCTAGCCTTACTTGCCTGAAAAGTTAATCTAGCCATATAACCACTTGTAAGAGTTTGTTTGGTGCGATTAGATTTATAATACTTATGCGTAGTACGACAAAAAATGTACATGCAAGTTTTGTCTTGAACACGCAGAAAACTCTGATTATGCTATCTGAGCCTGTGCTTTGCTAAAAAGATGCTGCATTGAATATTACGGGAATGCCACTATTCTGTTTGCAACAGGACTATTTTTAAAGCTTCTTATCCAATTACAGCTGCAGTTTTTACTGCGGTGGTTTTGTGAGCGAAAGGAAGTTCAGCTTGTATGACATCGAGCAGTTTATACGGGAGGCAGGGGCTGAGAAAGTAACAGAGGATGCAGTCTTGGACCTTGAACGGGAACTTGAGAAACTCGCTGAAAGCATAGCAAACAAGGCAAAAAGGTATGCAGAGCACGCAGGAAGGCACAGAATTATCAGAAGATCTGATATACTCCTTACTGCTCCGGAAAGCACCACCACGCATAAAAGGGTTCTGGACAGAAGGCAGAAGCCCATACGCAGTATTAATAAAGGAGTTATTTCAGTCAGGCATTGAGGAAGATAAAGACGATGCATAAGCACAGGCTGCATCTTCTGCAAACTGCACGAAGTTTAGTAATGTTTAAGTAGTATTAAGTCCAAGCATATGTGAATGATAAATGTAGGATTGTTATTCATATTTGTTGCAGGAGTCGCATTCTTAGGGTTTATAATAAGCGCACTGTTCAATAGGATAAGAATTACAAAAATATTGCCTCTCATGCTTATAGGGCTGATAGCGGGGCCCGTACTGCACCTTGTGAACACAGGCGCAAACAGTACATTAGAAAACATAGTTCCGGTAGTATCAGCACTTGCTATTTCATTTATACTTTTTGATGTAGGCCTGAACATAAACATATTCAGACTTGGCAAGGTGATAAAAAAGGCGAGTGCATTCACTTTTGCCATAGCGCTGTCTACAGGCATGATTCTGGCTGCAGCTGCGTACTCCATATTTGGATGGACAATTGCAGAGGCGCTGATATTCGGTTTTGCACTGTCAGGGCCGAGCAGCATTATAGTACCTACGTTAATGAAGTCTCTGCGAGTGACGCAGGAACTTAATGACACAATGATATACGAGAGCGTGGCAACGGATGCGCTTTCACTTGTGATACCTATTCTGCTGCTCCAGTTTATGCTTACATCGAATGTAACTATATCAGGGGCAGCTACGCTTTTCATAGTATCCATATTCGGTGCGGTGATTCTTGGGATAGTCCTTGCAATTTTCTGGCTTTACATACTTAAGAGTTTTGAGGACTACAGCAAAAAATATGGGTGGATGCTAACCATCACCATTGTCCTTGCCACTTATGGCATAGCAACACTGCTAAATTTAAGTACAGCGATAGCCGTGTTTACATTCGGCATAATGTTTTCTAATTTAGGCATGATTACGTTCAAATTACAGCGCCCTTCGGATACAGCGAAGGTATCTGTGATGGGCCAGGTCGTAGGCGTATTTGTAATGCAGCATTTGCATCTGGGCAACGGAATAAAGTACATAAAGGAGTATCAGAGGGAGGTCGGTTTCTTCACAAGCACATTCTTCTTTGTATATATAGGATTGCTGTTCAATGCAGAAAACCTGAGCACAGTTATGATAGGCATGGCTGTAGTCATGTCTGTCATGATGGTGCTGGTACGCATAATCTTCTTGCCTGTCATAAAAGAATATGAGCCTAATGAGACAACTGAAAAGAAGACAACAGAAAGGGTGGTGTCATTTAATGTAGCAAGGGGCCTGTCCCCTGCCATAGTAGCAACGTTGCCGCTTGCTGCAGGCATAATAATACCGAATTTCCTTAACGAGATATTCCTTGTTATTTTAATAAGCAATATCCTTTCTACAATCGGTATTCTCGTGTTCTATAAAATCCCAAAAGAAAAAGGCGCAGATACGCGCAACAGACAGGCTTCAAGGCATGTAGGCACCGTAGGATAGTTTGGCAACGCGCTTATCTGCTGTGGTGTCTTTTGAATTTATAAATCAAATCCGCCAGTTCCCTGATCCATTCCCAAGACCGAGGATCCTGACACCCCAGTAAATATTGCTATGACCTCTACCTTGCCATTGTATTCAGGATCAAGCCTTGCGCCCCAAGATACATTTGCATCTGGAGATACGCTCTCAGTCATCTTTTCTCCGATGCTGTTAACATCGCCCAGGGTAAGGTCTGCGCCACCGGTAATGTGAAGAAGCACACCTTTTGCATTTTCATAATTTACATCAAGCAGCTTATTCGTAAGAGTGTTCTTCACTACTTCTTCAACTTTGTTATGCCCATGACCCTCTCCGACACTTATCATTGCAAGCCCGCCTGCAGACATTATGCTCCTTAAGTCAGCAAAATCAAGGTTTATCATGCTCGGCTGTGTTATTGTCTCGGTTATACCACGCACTGCGCGAGCGGTTATGTCATCTGCAAGCTTAAACGATTGTTCTATGGGAACATTAGGATATAATTGGACAAGGCGCTGATTGTCTATCACTATAAGAGTGTCAACATTCTGGCGCAGTTTAGCTATGCCTTTTTTGGCCGTTTCAAGACGCACGCGCTCAAGTGAAAATGGTATAGTCACTATACCTATAACTATTGCACCGCTCTCCTTTGCTATCTGCGCGACCACAGGCGCAGCACCTGTGCCTGTTCCGCCACCCATTCCTGCAGTAAGAAATATGAGGTTTTTATCGCGTATTAGAAGTTCTATGTCTATCCTTGAAAGCACTGCCGCCTTTTCCCCTACTTCAGGAAAGCCGCCAGCCCCGAGCCCGTTAGTCAGCTGTCTGCCAAGCATAAGCCTGTTTATGCTCTGGCCTAACATGCCCAGCTGCCTCCCGTCAGTATTAAAAGCAAAGAGCCCTGCGCCCTTTATATCCATTGCACTGAGACGATTTACTGTATTGTTGCCGCCGCCACCGACACCTACGACAGCTATCTGCGGTTTGAATGCATCGTAATCTTCAGCAGCAGAACTTACTGGTTCAGATCCGGAATACATATAAGCACCATCATTTACTAACATTACAAACCTAAAATACTTTGCGTTCCGGTATTTTTACGCAGGTTTTGAAGAAGCAGAGCGCAGCAGGCAGCAGCGCGTATGCTACAATATAGCAAGGACTAAAATCAAAACACAGGCAGATTCACAATTACACGACAAGAGGTTTTTCTCTAAGAAAGCTTTATATATGTGGCACTGACATACGTTTCTGATAGCTATGACAAGCATTACAGTGAAAAAAGGACCGGATGGAACAAGGATAGATTTCGGCGGAATAGTGGATCTTAAAAGCATGTTCAAATTTGAGAACAATGATGTAAACAAGCCTCTAATTGGCACAAATCTGCCATTTAAGCTGCTGAGCAGGGGAAAAGTAAGGGATACCTACATTATAGCTCCGGGTGTACTCCTCATGGTTGCGACAGACAGGATATCAACATTCGACGTGGTGCTCAATCAGGGCATACCTGGAAAGGGGGAAGTGCTCAATAAGATATCGCAGTTCTGGCTTGCAGAGATAGAACGCGCAGGAATAATCAGAACGCACAGCATCCCAGGAAAACTTATCATAGAGCCCAAGGAAGTTGCAATGGTGCTGGATGGAAGGAGCTCCATAGTGTCGCGGAAGATCCCGATTATGACAGAGTGCATAGCCAGGGGCTACATATCTGGATCAGCATGGAAAGAGTATAGAAAAAACGGCACTGTGACAGGCATTAAGCTCCCGGATGGCATTATAGAATCAGGCAGACTGCAGCATCCTATATTCACACCCTCGACAAAAAGTCAGACTGGACACGATCAGAATATAACATTTGAGCAGCTCACTGCTGAGATAGGAAGAGAGAAGACAAGCATGTTAAAGGAGATAACACTGGCTGTGTACGAACATGCGCATAACTATGCGCTCCCGCGGGGCATAATAATAGCAGACACAAAGCTCGAGTTCGGGATAAATGGATCAGAACAGCTTGTTCTGATAGACGAGCTTCTAACTCCAGATTCGTCAAGATTCTGGCCTTCAGATACATACCTTCCTGGCGGCCCGCAGATCAGCTATGACAAACAGTACGTGCGTGATTATGTCGAATCGGTTGGATGGAACAAGAGCCCAGATAACATACCGGTGCTTCCGGAAGACGTTATAGCAAACACTAGCAAGAAGTATATACAGGCTTTCGAGACCCTTAGTGGAAGCATATTTAGGACTCTCTGATGATAGCTTCCATGGCGATACTTTCAGTTTTTGTAATCTCATTAGCCAGGACTGTTGCATACGACCCTGACGGAATCTCAAATTTCAACCTTAGCTCATTACTATTAACATCGCACAATAGATTCCTTGCAGGTGCAAGAAGCACCCTGAATGCACCTTTCATGCTCAGTTCAGGCATTGACTTTATCTTGAAGTCTTCGCACCGTATACCAACGCTTTCCATTATTGAATCCTCGTACTCGCTCAGATATTTTGGATGCGTTTCATAGCCTATTAACGGTGCAGCTGCAAAACCCTCAGAACCGTCTGCTGCAACAGTGTCAGAATCAGGAAATCCGAACTTGTTCTTTTTCAGGTATACTGCGCTGCTGCCGGTATCGTCAGATTTAATGCGCTGTTCAAGACATGTGTTGAATATGCCAGATTCGACAGCGTGTATAAACAACAGCAGTATTCCGCGAGGTAGCTTCCTCAGCGCGTTGGCATAGTTGTTGTACCTTGACATGTACTCGATTACAGTGCGCTCGTATTTCAGGTGCTTTGGGAAGTAAGCAAGCGCAGACCTGAAATCCTGCTCTTCTGAAAGGCGCTTTCTCGCCTCATTTGACTCTTTATTTACTTCATTTGACGAGTCTGTCAGGAACATCATGACTGCATCTTCCAGCCTGTTCTCAAGAATTAGGCGGCCTATTCTGAAGTTGTTTAACCTGTATCCGAACCGTTGCCTGTCGAAATAATTGGGAAACACGCCTTCAAGTTCATCTATTATTTTTACAGCATTTTCGCTGCGGTTTGCCTCCCTTATCTTTATGTCAAAGGCGTTTCCTATGTTGCTGCCCAATATTACCTCTTCTCCTTTCCATGCGCCGTTTATGCTTATGTCCTTTATGTGTATGTTTAAAAGCTGCGCAGGCTCTATTCCAAAAATCGAAGCCAGCTGCGTTGATGTTGACATCTTATCTTTTGTGCCAGCATATCCGAAGCTCTTCTTCCCATGTCCAAGTTTTTTTGCTATGGCAACAAGAGCACCAGTAGTATCCCATGACCTTTTTTGGAGTATAAAACGCGTAAATTTTGAATCGGCACGTTCCTGCTCTCCCAGTTCAACCGGCGTATACTGCCTTGAAAGCTCCAGAACGCGCCCGTTAGGTGTTATCTCGTTGACAATGAAATCTTCCGGCGTGGTCTTAATAGTGCCGTTAGTGCCCGCAGTGGCTGATAAAAACCTCATTCTACCACAAAGTTAGTATAATTATAAAGCTATCTGTGTATATATAATCAGACGTATGTATTTGTAGGGGTTTATTGCTTGCCTGACGAGTCATTAGTTGAAAAGATGCTTCATAGGATGGTAAAGAAGCATATAGCAGGGACAACCATGAGCGCAGCTCTCTCAAAAGTCGAGGAGCTAAACAGCAGGAAGATGCTTGCATCAGTAACATTCTTAAGCGGCGATGTAGAAAACAAGTCAAGGGCCAGATACATAACAATAACATATCTTGAGCTTATAAGGAGAGTTTCGAGACTGGGCCTTACGGCAAGCGTGCACATACCGCTATCGCAGATCGGCGCACTTATTGACAGTGGTGCAGCTGCAAAAAACGCAGGAGAGATAATAGCTACAGCAAATAGATACGGTATATTTGTGTGGCTGGAGGCAGAAGGGCCCGAAATCCTGTTTGCGGATAATTTTAAAAACGCAAGAGGCTACGGCGTTGCTTTTGCAGAGAGCAGCGTTAAAAAGTTTGTGCCTTTGCTCAAGAAGATGAAATCAGTGAAGGTGATTTTTTATGAAGGCAGGGAAGCGAGCTCTGCTTTGAATAACGGCGGAATTGCTCCGGTGCTGAAAGATTCGAGAAATTTGGTTTTGTCATCGCCTCCGGAAAAGCTCATAGGTGGTTTATCGGGCAAGAACAAATACAAAGGCAGCGTTGTTCTGGAGTTCAGGCTAGGCTACAGTTATAAGCGGCTTAGCAAGTTAATGAAAAAAGGCGTGAAGGTAAGCGTAAGTGTGCCGTTCGGCAAGGATTGGGTAAACTTTGCAATGAATAGCGTGCCTGAAGGTTATATGCGCTTCCTTGCGAGCAATCTGCTTACTGAAAAACACTCTACGCAGGCATGATTATGGCATCAAAAAAAATAAAAAATAAAGAGAAGAAGGCCATAAGGGCAGGTCACAGGAACAGCACTGAAAGCAGTACTGTATTAATTACAGGAGCCTCGGGTAGGCTTGGCAGAAGGCTTTGCAGCGCTATGCTTGCAGATGGCATCACAGTAAGGTGCTTAATAAATCAGCACAACCAGATGAATATGCTGCCTGCAGGCGTAGTGCCTTACATTGGAGACATAACAGATAGGGATGCCCTTAAAAAGGCGTGCGAAGGCGCAGACACAGTATATCATCTCGCTGCAATTGTGAGCCAGCATTCTCACAGCCCTAAAGAGATAGTGCGCGTAAATGCGCATGGCACAGCAGCCATACTTGAAGCATCAGAATTCGGAGGCGTTGGGAGATTTGTCTTCCCAAGCTCTGTTGATGTCTATGGAAGGGTAAGAAAAGAGGTACTAACAGAGGAATCTGCCTTGCATCCGACAGACATGTACGGGCACAGTAAGATGCTCGCGGAACAGCAGATAATGAAGTTTGGAGGACGCATAGGCTATACTATACTCCGGATGGCTACAATGTACGGTCCGGGATTTGAAGGCTCATTTTTTAAAGTTTTCAAGATGATAAAAAAAGGCAGCCTGTATATAATAGGCGATGGCAGCAACAATCTTTCGCTGGTGCACATAAAAGACGTTATAAATGCAATGATTCTTGCGAAGAACAGCAGGATTTCTGCATACCGCGTGTATAATCTCAGCGACGGTAGGGCGTATACACAATTACAGCTTGTGGATATGGCCGCTAAAAAGCTTGATGCTCCTGTGCCGTCAAAACACATAAACCCTGCAATTGCAAGGATGTTTTCCAAGGCAGCAGGTGTAGACCCCGATGAACTCCGTTTTATAACAAGCAACAGGGTTATCGACATAAGCAGGATAAGGAAGGAACTTGGCTTTGTCCCAAAAATAAACATTAACGTGGCAACGAAAGAACTTGTAGACGAATTTCTCAGAGGGTATAAGGATAGGAAATCTTTTGAAAATAACGATTAGATAGCATAGATGATAGAATGGGCATACGGGTAGGAAAGACTGAGAAATACATAAATGAGAAACTGGAGAGCGAAGGCGCCCTGCTTTTCAACGTTACTGATCCGCTTGATTATGAGTCGCCTGAAGCTGCAGTATCAAGTGCAGTGAGTTCTGCTGAAAATGGCTCAGATATAGTACTGGTAGGAGGCAGCATAGGCGCCCAGGGAGAGCTGCTTGACTTCGTAACTAAAAACATAAAAGATAAAGTAAACGTTCCAGTGGTCCTTTTCCCGGGGAATATTGCAACTATAACAAGGTATGCAGATGCCCTGTATTTTATGTCTTTGCTCAATGCTAGAAACCCTTACTGGATAACACAGGCGCAGATGCTTTCTGCACCGGTGCTTAAGTCAATGAATGTCGAAGCACTGCCAGTAGGCTATATAGTGATATCGCCCGGAGGAACTGTCGGGTGGGTAGGCGATGCCAACCTTGTGCCTCGGGAAAAACCTAAGATAGCTGCAGCTTTGGCGCTTGCAGGTGAATATTTAGGCAACAGGTTCATTATAACAGACGTTGGCTCGAACCCTCAGGCGCAGGGCTTCACTTCTGTGCCTTTTGATATGATAAAAGAGGTTAGGCATGCGATTTCTGTGCCTTATATTATTGCAGGCGGCATAAATGAAGAATCAGCGATACGCAACTCTATAAAAAGCGGAGCCGATATAATACAGATAGGCACTGCAATAGAGCAGGCAAAAAGCGCAGGCTCAAGATCCAAGTTCTTCTCTCAGATAATAAAGGATGAGGGCAGGAAACGCCTGAAAAAAGGTAAGTCAGGTTTTGGGGATGCATGAGATAACTGCTCTTGAGATAGGACTTCTTGTGCGTGAACTAAAAGGATCAGTTGAATTTTCAAGGATTAGAAAGTTTTATGACCTCGGGAGCGGGGCATTTAAGATAGCATTCTATAAAAACGGCGAGACGCACCTTGTATACATAAAACTTCTCAGAACGATCAACATTACGAGCTTTAGCGAACCTGCTGATGAAGCCACCCAGTTTGCAATGGCTGTACGGAAAAGGATTGAGAACAGCGTAGTGGACACAATTGAACAGGAGAACCATGACAGGATAATAAAATTCAATTTGGACAAAGGCAAGCGCACTATTATATTAGAGATGTACGGCAAGGGCAATATGTTCCTAATAGATTCTGAAGGCACCATAGAAGCCTGCTACAGGACCAACATACATGCAGCACATCAGATAAAGGTTGGAACAAAATATGAATATCCAAAATCTAGTTCAGAGGATCCGCTTGCCATAGACAGGAAGGCTGCAGAGAGGATAGCAAGCGGCATCGGGACTGGGAAGAGCCTCATAGCCGAGACTGCAAAAATCCTTAATGTCGGACCTATGTACCTGGAGGATATTATAACACGGGCAGGGCTTGATCCGAGAGCAGCATCTATTTCTGAGAAGCAGCGCCAGAACATTGCAGAGCAGATACTGGTTTTTGGCAGGAGGATAGCTACAGAAACACCGCGCATATACTACAACAGCGATGGCGCAGCAGCAGATTTTGCAGCATGCAGCATAGCCAAATATGAAAGCATGAAAAGCAAGAATTTTGCCACTATGTCTTCGCTCCTCGATGAGCTTTATCTCCACGAAAGATCATCTGTTCCAGACACTGCAAAGGAGGGGAGGCTGAAGGAGCTGAAGCTGAATATAGAGAAGCAGGAGCAGCTTCTATCGCAGTTGTCTGCCGATACTGCCGAATATGCAAAATATGGCAAGCGCATATTGGAGAAGATGAACATTATAAATGCACTGTGCGCTTATCTAAAGGAGAACAAAAGAGCAACGCTTGACGACGTTAAATCCGAATTCCCTGAGCTTGAGGTTAAGGAGCTCGACCTGAAGAACAAAACAGTTAAAATAACATTGCAACAATAAGTAGTCAGTAAGAAATTGAAGGAGTCTTGAGTCTATGATAGATATAACATTTTTGGGTACCGCAGGCTCTCTGCCTACAAAAAGCAGGTCATTGCCTTCTATTGCACTGAGCTATGAAGGCAGCTCCTTCCTTTTCGACTGCGGAGAGGGCACGCAGATGCAGATGATGCGCTACGGAGTAAACCCGGCAAAGTTGAAGGCCATATTCCTAAGCCATATACACGGCGACCATGTTATAGGGATAGCAGGGCTTGTGCGCACACTTGCGCTTAACAACCGCACTGATGAGCTTAAGATATTCATACCGAAAGGCTTTGAGAAGGCAGTAAAGAATTTAATAGTGTTTGACAAGCCGATAATAGGCTATCCGATAAGCATAATCGGAATAAATACAGGTGTCATATACAAAGGCAAAGGATTTACAGTGTCGGCATTTAAGCTAAACCATAACGTTTCGACATATGGATTTGTATTCAAGGAAGACGACAAAACGCAGTTCATTGAAGGCAAATGCAAAAAACTCGGCATAAAAGGCACCATGTTCGCGGATCTGGAGAAGAGAGGATATACTTACATAAACGGCAAAAGGATAAGCACCAAAGGGCTTACAGTACCTAAGCGCGGCAAGATGGTAGTCTATGCCGCCGATACAAGACCCACGAAGAGCACGATCACTGCAGCGAAGCACGCGGATGTCCTGATACACGAGTCGTCATTTACAAGCGAATATAGAGAGCTTGCATTGAAGAGGAAGCACTCCACAGTAGTGGAGGCAGCCGAAATAGCAAAAAAGGCCGGAGCAAAAATGCTGATAATAACGCACTTTAGCGCAAGATACAAGAACCTGGATATTATAAATAAAGAGGTGCACAGCCGCTTCAGGAACTCGGTAGCTGCAACAGACGGCTATAAATTGCATATCTGACTGAATAAATAAAGGCAACATGGAGGTATCGTCTAATGGTAGGACGGCAGATTGACATTCTGCAAGCCAGAGTTCGATTCTCTGTACCTCCACTTATACAATTTGATTCAAAACAGGCTTACATTGATTTCATAGCTTCAACTGACGGTCATTTTGACAAGCTTACAATAGCCACGGAAATGGGAAGCAGGAATAGCTGAAGTACAACTACATATGGCATTATGGGAATAAACACAGGTAGAAGCGCAGAAGCATAAAGAAGCAGATTAGAACTGCCGGAGCGTTTGCCTATGTAGCTGAACAGTGTTGGAAAATCTGTGCAGTACTTTGTGTTTGAATATCCTGAGAGCGAAATCCCGCTTATTACTGCGAATAATAATCCCTCTATAAAAAGCCCTGCTTCCGCTCCTGATGCAAGGTTAACTGTTATGCCTCCCGGAATGGTGTACATTCCGGAGATAATTCCTGCTATAAATCCGAATCCAATTACAGCAAACGTAGTGTTTTTGTTATGGACAAGGCGCGAGAAGCCGTTCATGAAGCTTTCAACGTAGTGCACGTTCTTCCCTGATTTTATATACTCGGCTGAGCGATAGAGTGTTGCAATATAGAAGCTGAGTATAAATGCTGTTGCGGAAGAGAACAGCGCCCTTAGCAGGATTGTGGTTTTATATGATTCTAAAATTCCGAAAGTCCCTGATAGTTGGGCCGCAATTGAAAAAATGCCATAGGAGAAAAATGCCAGCGCCACAAATATTGCTGCTATGACTAAAAAGTACGTTGATCCTATGGCTGATAGGCGCAACGACGCTTTGAAGAGGCTACTTTTAGTGTTTTTCATAACATCGTTTATTTGCATCAGAAATTGCATCGAATTGCAGCGCTGACTGAATCCTATTTTTACGTAAAAACCTATAAAGCATTTGCCATAATACTAATTATGCAATGAAGAAGTTGTGGTTATGAGAAATCGCATTAAGATCGGAATAAAAGGCGTTGACGCACTTCTCAGCGGGGGAGTACCTGAAGGAAGCCAGGTAGTTATTGCAGGCAACCCAGGTTCAGGAAAAACGCTTTTGGCGTTTGAATATCTGTATCGCGGTGCAGAGAACGGCGAGGTCGGGGTATTTTTCTCTTTTAATGAGGATACAGACATACTTTTGCAAAGCATAAAAGAATCGTTTCCGGAGCTAAAGAGGATAGACGATTTTGTAAATGAAAAGAAGATAATAATATTCGGTTACGAAGAGACAAAGACGTTCATGCAGAAGGGCTCGGAGAGCACAAACTACGCATTTACGGGCATGATATCGCAGCTGCAGTCGAGGATAGAAGACTACCATGCCAGACGCATAGTTATAGATTCGCTATCGTATATAAAGCTCTACCCAAATACACTGTTTGAATACAGAAATCTTTCAACAAGCCTTCTTGTTATATTGAACAGGCAGCACGTGACATCACTCATAACTGCGGAGCTTGAAAGCGAAAATGCATCAAAATATCAGCCTGAGTTCTCAATCTATGATGGCCTTATTATACTTGACACTATTTTAAACAAGAACGGGAATCGCACGCCTACATTCGAGGTCAGGAAAATGCGGGGCGTGAATCACAAGCACATAGCAGTTCCTTATCGGATAACCCCATCGGGGGTAGACATCGCATCTGCAGGATCGGATCAGTAAATCATTGCACTTGACAGAAAACAGGAGCATGGTCTGCACAGGATACGTAGCAGTATTTGCGTACTCCTGGGTTTTGTTCAGATGTTATTGAGACGCATCTTTATCTCTTCGGCATTTAGCTTGGTAGTAAGAAGAGGTATGTGCTCTATTTGGGAGATCTTTATTGCAAGCTTGTCTACAGTATCAAGATTCTGTATTACCACAAGCTTTGGTTTTATAGGAGCCACCCTTACAACAACCATGGGAGACCTGCCAGTGCTGACCTGATCAAATATAAAAGCGCGTTCGCTTGTTGTGCCGAATAGCTTGGGATACTCTGCAGGTGAAAGTTCTAAGATAACACGCAGGCTGTCCAGAAGAGTATAGCCGAATAATTTCATAGAGTCCAGATAATTAGGATTCGTTATTATTTTGGCATCTATAAGCCGGACTATGTCAGTGCCGGATATAGGCGCAGAGAAATCATGTATAGAGTAGAAGGATCCCGCCTCATCTTTTTTGCTGAATTTCTCCAGATTGCGTATTACCTCGCCGCCGCGCTGCGTGTCTATAGTGTACAGAGCTGCTATAAAGCGCTTTATGACGCCTACGCCAGGACTGGCGCGCCTGTTGCCTTCGTAATCGCTTATTGTTGATGTTGATATTTTCAGATACTTTGCAAGGTCTATTTGCGATATGCCGAAAAGCTCGCGCCATTTTTTCATTGTGCTTCCGGGAGTCTCGGATAGCGTTATCTCTCCAGCCATCCGCTCTTGCAAACTATCCATATAATGCACTGTATTACTATACACTGAAGATGTATTAAAGCTTTTGACGAACTTGATTTGGATAATAATCGTGCATGAACTCTGCTCTGCGTGTGTCATTACCTTTTCCGCTTCCTTCTATTGCCCTTTTTGCTGCCTGTTGATCTGCGCTTTTGCCTGTTGCTGCGGGGTTTATTGCTCACTGGATTGCTTTTCGCAGATATCGAACTGTACAGCTTAGAAGCCTCGATGTCGATATCGCTCTGCACCTTCTTCTCTCTTTTCCTAAACAGCGAGAAAAATATAAGAACCACACCGGCTATGAAAAGTATTGCGGACACTATGCTGCCGGGTGTTGAGACGTATGAGTATACTTCTGCAGAGCTGTTGCCAAGCGGACCGTTCACATATTCGTATGTTACGTTGCTTATAGTATTGCCCTGATTGCTGAATAAAAAGAAGTAGCTTCCGTGGTATTTGTTTCCAGAGCCACCTGTTATAAAGTAAGGTATTGATGCATTTGCCGAGCTATTTGTAGAATAGTTATATGCATAGAGCACACCGCCCTGCGTTTTGTTGAGGAGCTTATATATCACCCCATGCCCTGCAGTATTGCCTGAGAACACGGATACGGAGTTGTATAATTTCAGGTAAGCAAAACCAGAGTCGTTTAGAAGGTAAAAGTTTACCGGATTGCTGGAATTATATATAAAGATAAAATTACTGTAATTTAGCTTGAGAGCGCCATAAACAAAGCTGTTTGGAGCAACCACAGAACCTGACGCGTATGGCATCTCTGTGGACGGCTGAGCAATCTGCGTGCTGCCGACAAAGACGGAGATTATTATAAGCAGAATTCCTATTAAAAGCATTCTCCTGTCCAAGTAATCACAGATTAGTAATAGCTGAAAAGCCTTAATAAAGTTGCCTTAAAAGTATACTTGAGTAAATGCCAGCAGTTGTCCGGAAGGAGGTGAAGGCGGTAAAAAGCCGGGATCCGTTGCTAAAGGCTCTCGGAGGAGATGAAAAACTAAGGCTTCTGGTTTTGTCAACAATTGTGCTTGCACTCATTGCAGCTGCAGTAGTGCTGCTTCAGGGCAGCAGCCAGTCGCATGGGATAAAGGCCTGCCTTGGGATAGCACTCTCAGGCTATAGGGATACATGCATAAGCAATCTTGCTTACTCATCTGAAAACGCGACTCTTTGCTCTTATCTGGACACAAGCCAGGGAACAGACCAGTGCTTATACTCCATAGCAATTAATACATCAAATTCTAGCACATGCCTCGGCATAAATAATCAAGAGAGCAGGAGCACGTGCGTATACACAGTTGCAAGCAAAACAGGCGCGTATACGGCTTGTTATAAACTAAATGGCACAAACGCGTCTTATGAATACCAGTGCCTTAGCAATATGGCTTCTGAGCTGCATGACCCATCAATATGCAGCGGCATCGGCAGTACATACTCGCATTCTGTATGCATGTCTGCTGCAGAACTGAGCTATGTTTATGCTACTTCAAACGCCACTGCATGCATGTCCGTAAGCAATTCCACAAATCCGGAAACGGTCAACAGTATAGCAACGTATTCGGGAATTTACAGCTACGGCACAAGCAGCAATGCAGGCAGCAACATAGTTGTAAACAGCAACTTCGAGACGCCGCTGAGCTATGTTCAGTTTCTTTCGAATGTGACGTATAGCGCCAGAGATTTGTGCTATTTGTATGTGTCATACAAACTTGGCAAACCTGAATACTGCAACTACATAGTTAATCAAACGCTATCCGGGCTGTGCAGCGATTTCATACAAAGCGCTCCCGGAAATTCAACCGCTTCTTTAGGCACATCTGGAATTACAACTGTATCTGAAAACTCATTAGGAAGTTCAATCATACCGAACCTTACGGGCCTCAACTACAGCCAGATTTCTGCAGGGCTGTGCGAGAATGCGACTGTTTCGGTGCCAGGCTGCGCTACAATTATAACTATTTTCAAGGCTATAGGGACAAAGAACGTTAGCGTGTGCAGGACTCTTCAGTCCCAGGCGCAGTATACGTGTTTTGCTGCAATGGCGCAGGCATATGTAAACTCGAGTTACTGCACCTATATAAACAATGCAAGTCTGAATTCAGCATGCCTGCAGAATATATATAACAATACGTAAAAACAGGGGATGTCGGTGGTAAATTGGAGTATGTAGTGACAGGAATAAGAGGCACGGCTTCAGGGAAAAATTGCCACTGCGTACATTTCGATGACGAAGGCGTGATTGTGCAGGATGCTGCATGCAAAGATGGCATGAAGCTGTGCAATAAAGTAGAGATACAGGATGGAAGTATAACAAAAATATCCGGTACAGCGCAGATAGATGAAATAGAAACAATTGCCGATGTAGAGACAGAACAGATGGTTCTAAGCGGCGAGTATAAAACAGCCATAAAAGAGCTTAACGACATAGTATTAAGAATGCGGCCTGCACTGCTTTCCGCATCCAGAATGCTAGTGAAGAAACTGCTTCTTGGAGCCCACATAGTAATACGTTTCCACAATGATGCAGATGGATCAAGCGGCGCATATGCCCTTTACAAAGCGATTGACGGACTTTTATCAGAGAAAAATCTGGGGAGCGGACGAATAAGGTGGGCGATGCACAGAGGAGTAACGTACGATGTAACAGATGCTATAAATGACAAATCATCTGCTGCCAACACAGTATGTATAGAAAAACCGCTTCTTGTAATTATAGATTTTGGCACATCAGTGATGAGCAATGCAGGTATAAAAAACATAAGCAGCGAATTCGATGTAATATGGCTCGACCACCATCCGCTTGAAGAAGGATTTGAGGGCAAGAAGTTGCAGTTTTATCTGAATCCGTGGCAGTTCGGCGGCACATCTGACTTCACTGCAGGGTTTCTCGCTATTGTATTATCCAAGACTCTCGCAAGAACAGACACCAAAGAGATCGAGAACGCCTCATTTGTAGGGGATTACAGCAAGTATGCGGACAAAAACGGCCCTGGAAGCGAACTTGCAACGCTCCTTGACCTGTTGACAAGTGACGTTAGGATAGCTGTCGGACAGCAGACTAGGAACCTCACTCCAAAAGACATAGATACAGTGGTTATGAACAAAGGCAGATATGACGAGCTTCTCGCGTACTCCAAAGCAAAGATGTCAGAGGCGATAGATCTGGCGTTGCAGCATATGAAAACATATAAAGCAGGGGATGGCAATATATATGTAGTAGACTTCGATGCTGTGCGCAGTGAAGACACTAAATATCCTCTCCCTGGCAGATTTTCGTCAAAGCTTCTAGATAAGCTTATCGAAAGAAACAAGGGCAAGGCTGTTCTGCTGCTTTACTTCGGTTCGTTTATATCCATAAGGGTAGACAAACGTGTAGCTGAATCTGTAAACATACTTGGCATAATAGCTGAACTCAAGAACTCGCATGCAGAGGAGATAGAGTCCGGAGGAGGACACGGAACCGCAGCCAATATAAAACTTTCACAGGGCTATGATAGAAGCGATATACTGCGCAACCTCATATCTGCCATAAAACCGGGTCTTGCGAAAAGCAGCGCTTGATTAGAACCATGAGGATTAAGCCAGGAGGGGAAGTCGAATCCCCCTATTCCGCTCTGCAGGCGGACGCATAGCCGATCTGCCATCCTGGCAAACCAAAATTAATTTGCCCTTTGTAAGTATATGCCCAAACATATGCAACAAATACTGCAAATACAACACAATTTTGGTAGGTAAGAAAGGTATTTAAGTTATAAATATACAGATATTTATTATACATGTATTGGTGTTGTTATGAAAATAGCCTTTGAGTCTGTGCCAAGTGAATTCGTTTCTGAAACTGATTTTTATGACCATAAAGCGCCACTTACAGAAGCACTTGCAAAAATAAACAAATACGGCGCAGTTGTCGTTACCAAGAACGGGGAGTTTTATGGGATTGTTGATGACCGGTCTGTCCTGAAAAAAGGCACAAAAATAAGCAACAAGTCTGCAATAAGCAAATTTGCACTGAAGGTTCCTGTGCTTGACAGCAATACAAGCATAGAGAAGGCGGTTTACCAGTTTTACGGTTCTGGAGCAAAGGCGCTGCCTTATTATGAGAACAAGAAGATCACAGGCATAGTAAGCAGGAAGACCATGCTTAAGGCAATACTTTCACTCCACCTGCTTTCAAAATATAAAGTTAAGGACATAATGTCAACCCCGCTTGTTGCAATAGATTCTGATTCGACAGTCTCCACTGCAAAAGCAGTTATGCGCCAGAGCAATATAAAAAGGCTGGCTGTGATCTCGGACGGAAAGCTTAAGGGGATACTTACAAACAGGCATATTCTGGACAACGCTTCTTTGCATTCAAGACTTCCCGAGAGGGCTAGTGAAAAAAGGCGGGAAGGAATTGTCGGTGACATAGCAGAAAGCGGCGTTAGATCTATAGCACAGGATGAAAGCGCAGACTCAGCAATGCGCGACATGGTGGAAGGCAATATATCATCGCTTGTAGTCACAAGATCTGGAGTTCCAGTGGGAATAGTGACAATAAGGGACCTGTTCGAAACTGTTGCGGCAGGATCAGCAACAACTGAGGACAAAATAATGATATCAGGGCTTGATGATTATACCTCGGATTTTAGAGAGGATATAACTTCAGAGCTGCAGGCGCTTGCAGATAGAATAAACAAATTCCACAACATAAGCGTGGATAGCATTGCATTCAACATAAAAAGACACCGAGCAAAGAATTATGAGATGAAGCTTAGGGTGTGGCTTGCCAAGCAGGGTGTAGTATCTGCTTCGGCTGCAGGATTCAGCCTTGAAGAGACCCTGAAAAGCATTGTTGAAAATATGTATGACTCCATAAAACAGAGAAAAGAGATAGTGTATATGGATGCGAAGCTAAGGAAGCGCGCGGATTTGGATGAGGAATAAACAAAACCAGAGGAGAGGCGCAAGGGCGCAGTCAAGCTTCGAGTTACTGATAACATTGTCGCTCGGGCTTGCAATACTTCTGCCGATGGTGGTCATTGCATTTATACAGCTGTCCAATGCAAATGTGTCGATATCTGCGATACAGGCGCAGCAATCTGCAAGCAAGCTTGCCAGCATTGTTTCGCTGGTAGGAGCAGAGGGCTATCCTGCAAAGCAGTTCGTCGAGTTGCAGATGCCGCCTGGAGTTGAGGACATATACATTGGCACAAAATCAAACAGCGTCGGTCATTCCATAACATTTGAGCTCAGAGCACCCAACGGTGCATCGTATGTAACCCAGTACACCAGCGTTAACGTAAGCGGGAATCTTGGCGGCATAACCGGTCAGGGCACGTATATAGTAAATGTGAGCGCCCAGCTTAACTGCCCTTCTGACCCTAGTTTGCCGTGTGTGTACATGACTCCGGTTAGCTGAATATGTTGATGGAATGAAAGCACAGATAGCTCTCGAGTTTGTAATAATATTTGCACTTGTTGTTATAGTCTTCCTTTTCTTTTTCGGCCTTATAATCTCGCAGCGTGCAATTGTGCTTAATCAGCAGGGGTTTTCCCAGCTTCAGCTTGTAGCACAGGACATAGCACAGCAGATAGATCTGGCTGCAGCTGCAGGAAGCGGATACTATTCTAACTCGTCGCTTTACAGCAATATAGGCTTGCCGATACACGGAGTCAATATAAGCAGGGCAGGCGTTGTAATTGCCACAGCACAGCTGGGCACACAGAACTCTGTTGCAGTTTCATATTCCAAGTCGAGGGATGTGCTTACCTCTGGTGTACTTAATACAAGCTACCTAGAAGTGCAAAACTACCTTGGGGAGATATGTGTGGATTATCAGTGTTATAACATGTCAAATAGCAGTGCTGCCGTGCATATGAGTGCAGTGCCTTCCCGACAAAACGGTTTGCAGGGTTACAAGATAAATGCGTACGTTACAGGATCTAAAGGCAACGCAGTCGGAAACGTGCTTTTGGGCTTCCAGACATCATCAGGGAATTTTACAGGAGGATCCGAAAAGCAGTGGTTTACAAACTATACAGATAGTAATGGAATTGCCAGTGCATTTTTATACCAAGGAGGCAGCGCAGGCCCAGCAGCAGTAACTGCGACAGCATTTTATCAGGCAAACGGCATGGCTAATAACCTCACAGGATGGTGGCCCATGAACTTGGGCAGCGGTCCTGAGGTTTATGATATAAGTGGTTACGGCAATACAGGCACTACGGCAAATGCGACATATGCATTTCCTGCATTTGCATCAATGTTTAATGGCAACTCTTATATGACAACAAATGCAATATCTAATTCGCCAAACACCATCACCATAAATTTATGGGTGCGTCCTGCTGCGTATTCAAATGATGCAGCCATAATCGGTCAGGGCAATGTCGGAACCGATAGCTGGGAGATCTTTCAGACACAAAAATCATACGAATTTAATGTATATGGGGTAGGCAGCGCCGACTTCGGTAATGTCAATGCAAACGCGTGGTCTATGATAACCGCAAGCTACAATGCACTCTCTGAAAACCTCACTGCTTATGTGAACGGTTTGCCAGTAGGCACATTCTCTTTTAGCACTGAGCTGTATAGCAATGCGCCAATCCTCTTTGGATATTCCGAGGGCGATTCGCAAGCAACATACTACAAAGGCATGATGGCAAACATACAGCTTTATAACGAATCCCTTTCTTCCAACGCTATTTATACACTTTACAGCGACGGCTTACAGACCCCGCCAGTGTTCAGCTCCAAACTGCTTGGATGGTGGCCTTTGGAAGGCAACGGAGCTGATTATGGGACTTATGGAAATAATGCAGTAATTTCAGGTGGTGTATTATTTGAAGGCACAGGACTGAACAGCAGTTATAACGTAAATGCAAGTTCAGGCTACGCAGCCGTCTTCAACGGTGTTAATAGCGTCATAACAGTGAACAATCCTTCAAATGCGCTGCGCGTCAGCGTGCCTACAAACGGTTTATCAGTAAGTGCGTGGATAATGCTCAATGCCTCGCAGAACAGTAGGACATTCATGCCCATGGCAGGTACAAAGGGCGCTGGATTTCTTCTTTCTCTTTTTGTGGGTAATTATATAAGGATAGGCAATGCCAACGGCGACATATACGACGTGCAGTACCCGCTAAGGCAGGGAGTCTGGTATAATATTATAGGTACGGCATCTCCTGACATATCTTCTGCAACGATAAGCAGCATATATGTGAATGGCAAGCTCGTAGGCACAGGCGATTCTACAGGGCAGTGGCAGTCATCTACATCATGGACCAACTTAGATATAGGGTACTTTCCTGCAACAGGCACTTATTTCAACGGCATAATATCAAATGTTCAGGTATACAACAGGACACTTACGCAGTCTAATGCAAGCTTGCTTTATTTAGAAGGCCAGCAAGGCACTCCGCTGCGCAACGGCATTGTAGGCTGGTGGCCTCTTGAAGGCTCAAACAACGACAGCAGCAAATATGCAGCAGAATCCACGAGCTCCAATATCGTTTACAGTCAGTACCAATTCCAAAAACAGGGAATGCTGCAGTACTCAGATAACAGTTACGGAGTTGACATGGCAGGTGCCGGAAACGTGGTAGCGCCCAACAACGTTATAATAGGCAGCAATACGCTTTCAGTGCTGGCGTGGATTTATCCTTCGGAGTACATTAAAAATACCGAAGGCGTAGTAAACCTCAATGGAGTCAATGGCGGTCTTTATATAGATGCAAAGCCAGGCACCCAGGGAGCTGCCGATGCACTGTTTGGAGTTGATGTTTCAGGTACATGGACATATGTAAATTGCAACAATGTATTTCCCAATCCTGATGCATGGTACAGCATTGCCGGCATTTACAACGGCACATATCTGAGCTTTTATGTGAATGGCGCAGTTGTCGGGAGCACAAAGACTACAGGAGGAGCGGTGACACTGCCTGACAATTCAGTAGTTATCGGTGGATTATATGGGCATCAGTTCAATGGTACGATAGCAAATGTGCAGGTGTACAAGTCTGCCTTATCTGCAAACCAGATACTTCTGTTGAGCAAAATTGGAATGCCACCTGAAGCCACTATAGATCTGGGCCTGTCAGGCGGGGTTTAGTGCTTGAGGATCCCCGCTGCCTGCAGGGGGATATGCTGGGCAGTTGGTCCATTAAGCGTTGCATTGCCATTAGATGCCCCACTGCGTACCGTGCGGAAGTTCACTAAAAGTACGTAACCTAATGCACTATTACAGCAGCATTGGCAGTCGAATAATTTATGGCAGCCTTAACAGCATCACAGTTTTTGTATTTTTGAATTAATTAATTCACGGACAACTAATCACTGTCTTCTCTCTCTTCCTTCTTTTTGCCTTTTATTATGGCTATGTCTGCAAGGCTTACCTCTATGGGCTTTTGCTGTTCTTGCTTCTTTCGCTCAGGTTTTGGCGCAGAGTGATGGCGCATCTCGCCGTTGAGGCGCCGCAGTTCTCCGTAAAGCAAGTCAAGTTTCTTCTCTATTTCATCAAGAGCCTTGCTGCGCTCTTCTATGGTTTTATTAAGCCCAGCTATGTCGCCGTCTATGAACTCCGATTTCCTGCGCATTCTGTAGCTTTTTATGGCTTCGTCGAGCTCGGCGTCTATTGCACTTTTCTTGCGTATCAGCTCCCTCTCCGCCTCAAGCGTGTATGCCTCTGTTGAGATCCTGAATTCAAGGTTTTCCTTGCGCCTGCGCAGGTAGCCAATATTTTTTGTTGACTTTTTGCCTTGCGCTACGAGTTTTGCTGTTGCCTCTTTCTCCGCAACCTTGTATGCAAGCTTGCGCTTCATTCTGCGCACGTCATTTATGATGGCTCCTTTTTTCCTGCGCTCTTCTTCTATCTCCTTGGCAAGTTCTTTCTGGCGTTCCGAGGCTCCGTCTGGAAGCTTCACCGAATAGTCAAAAGGCGGCCTTTTTTCAGGCTCTGCAACACTGTGCTGCTTTTGCTGCTCCTGCGCATTGCCAGTAACATTAACTGCAGTACTTGCATTGGCTTCTGTGTGTGCACCTTTTGTTGCAGCTGCACTGTTGTTTTCGGCTTTCTGCATTTGATTGCCTTCATCTTTGTTTTTCTCTTTCAGTATATCGCCTTCATTAGACAGTAAGTAAACTAATTCGCAGGTATAAGCATCAACTAAAGAACTGACTTGTAAACATGAATAAGCTTTTCCGTAACATTCTTTGGAGAAAACCTTATAGCAGTGTCAACTGCACCAGAAGTATATGTATCAGCATTATTTAAAGCTTTTTCTATTTTTTCAGAACAGTGCAGATAATCACCAGCCCTGAACTTTTCACCATTTACGCCGTTTTTTATCAGATCCTTGAGGGCAAGGTAGTCTGCTCCGACGACAGGCTTGCCAGAAGACATAGCCTCAAGTGCGACTATGCCCTGCGTCTCAAAAGTGCTTGGCATGCAGAAAACATTGCAGGCTGCGTATACGCCAGGGAGGTCTTTGTTTGGTATAAGCCCGGTAAATATGACATTCTGAAGATTCAGACGCCTAGCGATGCCCTTATAATATGATTCTGCCGGGCCTGCGCCTACGATTACGAATTTTATGCCCTTTTTCTGAAGCACCTTGGCTGACTTTAGCATTACATCCAGCTTCTTCTCCCGACTAAGCCTTCCGACGTAAAGCACCACATTCTCATCATCTTTTATATGATAACTGTTGCGGAATGCGGAAGCGCCTCCTGCTTTTCTGTTAAAGACCCTCCTGTCAACCATGTTTGGCACTACATTTATGTTTGCTATGTCATTTCTGCGCAGGATTGACGCGATTACCTCAGATGGGACGATGGTCGCATTGCATCTTTTATAGAAAAAGGAGATGTATTTATTCATGTATTTTGTTGTCATGTCTTTTATCAGCTTGTTGTTTGGATAATATTCGTTTATTATGGCTTTATTGCTTACCATTGTATGATAAGACCCTACAATAGGAAGCCTGGACAGCTTTGCATTTATAAGTCCGGAAAGACCCATGAAAAATGGCGTATGTGAATGTATCAGATCAATATCAAGCTTGTTTATTGTAGTTATTGAGTGATACGGGAACAGTGCGACGCTGTACTGCGGGTAGGGTTTGAAGCCTACGCCATGATAAAAGAATGTGTCGCTGCGGTTATGTATTTTGTTGCCGAAGCGTGCACTAGCGAATATGTATACCTTATGGCCCCTTAGCTTAAGCTCGCGCTTAAAGTTGTTTATTGAATTAACTACCCCATCGATAGCTGGCTCGTATGTATCTGTATAAAAAGCTATGTTGAGCTTCATATTTACACTGTAAATGCTTAGGCAGGATCAGGAGTGTTGTTGTATGTTATGGCTTCTCCGCCAGCGGCCTGTATCTTCTCTATGGCCTTCTTCGAGAAAGCGTTTGCTTTTATTGAAGCGGCTCTTGAAATTGTGCCAGAACTTAGCACCTTAAATCCTCGAAGTTCTATTACTGGCTTCTGCTCCGATGACAGCACCACGGCCTCGTTTATGCGACCTATGTTAGTTTCAGAAAGCTTTGAAACACCCCATGGAGTGAACCCTTTGCTCCCGAGCATGCCTTCCCCGGTTACTACTGCACGTGTAAACTTATGTTTCTTGCCGCCTGCGCCTACGCCACCGCGGTCGCCTGCGCCTCTGTTATTCTTTATATTTCCTGCACCCCAGCTTCGCCTGCCGAGATATTTTCTGTTCTGCTTTTTTGACCTTACTACCATAAAAAAACCTTACATCATGCGCTTTATCAGATTATTTATCTCGGCTCCACGGTAGCCTAAAGAACCTCCGGAACTGTAGCCTGCCTTTATGCCTTCGTATCCATGCCTTGGAGGATGCATGCGTATGTGGCCTGCTGCAAGCTCTTTGAAGCTCTTCTTGCCGCTTGCCAGTGAATTTACCATATCTGCAGTAGGCTTTATGCCCTCCTTCTCAAGAAGCTGGCTCAGGACATCCTCACGAACCTCGCCGTATGTAACAAAATCGTTGCACTTGCGTATCATGCCTATGTTCGACTTGCTTCCATAAAGTATAGTAAGGTTATTGACCCTTTTAAGGTTCAGCCTGTTGAGCGTTTCGGTTATGCTTTGCCTTACGCCTACGCGGCCCCGGACCCGTATTACTGCAAGCAGTTTGTCATCAATCTTAGTCTTCATAAAAATCACTCTATAGCCAATGATTTTGCTTATCAGGCACACAATGCCGTATCTAAGCTGTATAATATTGGACTATTAATGGTAAATAAGTTATTTAGCCTTTTCGTGAGGAGAGGGCTATTGTATTATCCCAAAACAAGGTTCTCTCGGTAAACGATAAATTCGTATACAATAAAGAGACCACTATGAGGACACTAAACTAGGTCAAATTCGATGGATAATGAGAGAAATGAAGAAAAGGAATTTATCAGTACATAGGATATCGAAACAATATCACTTATCGAGGACTAATTGGGTGTTTCTTATAGATGCTGTCCGGATAATTCATTCCAGAGGTTATCGTACCCGTAAGTGCGCCATCGGTGTTGAATATGAGGACGTTGCTTGCATCAGTATTCATAACGTAAATATTCGAGCCGGAGAGTGCGATGCCTTGTGGAGAATCAAACGCTCCGGAGGTTATCGCACCTGTAAGTGCGCCATCGGTGTTGAATATGAGGACGTTGTTTGCGCCAGGATTCGTAACGTAAATATTCGAGCCGGAGAGTGCGATGCCTGCTGGATAAGCAAACGCTCCGGAGGTTATCGCACCTGTAAGTGCACCATCGGTGTTGAATATGAGGACGTTGTTTGCGTAAGTATTCGCAACGTAAATATTCGAGCCGGAGAGTGCGATGCCTTGTGGAGAATCAAACGCTCCGGAGGTTATCGCACCTGTAAGTGCGCCATCGGTGTTGAATATGAGGACGTTGTTTGCATCGGTATTCGTAACGTAAATATTCGAGCCGGAGAGTGCGATGCCATCTGGATAATAAAATGCACTTGAAGTAATGTTGCCGTTCAACTGATTATTTATTAGACTTGCCATTAGAATCTTCTCATAGTTTGGATCGGATATATAAGCAGTAGATCCAGCAACGGCAACAAATGTGGGATAATCAATTCCATTTATCGGACCTATATTGCCATTTATTGTATTGGTTGTAAGATTGACAGATATGATATTGCCAGCTTCATATGAACCACCATAAGAATTTGCAATATATGCTTCGTTATTGATTATGGAGATGCCTTGTGGATTATCAAACGCTCCGGAGGTTATCGTACCTGTAAGTGCGCCGTCGGTGTTGAATATGAGGAAGTTGCTTGCAACAGTATTCATAACGTAGATGTTCGAGCCGGAGACGAAGATGCCTTGTGGAAAATCAAACGCTCCGGAGGTTATCGCACCTGTAAGTGCGCCGTCGGTGTTGAATATGAGGACGTTGCTTGCGTCAGCATTCGCAACGTAGATATTCGAGCCGGAGAGTGCGATGCCTTCTGGATAATCAAACGCTCCGGAGGTTATCGCACCTGTAAGTGCACCGTCGGTGTTGAATATGAGGACGTTGCTTGCGCCAGCATTCGCAACGTAAATATTCGAGCCGGAGAGTACGATGCCTGCTGGATGAGCAAACGCTCCAGAGGTTATCGCACCTGTAAGTGCACCGTCGGTGTTGAATATGAGGACGTTGTTTGCATCGGTATTCGCAACGTAGATATTCGAGCCGGAGAGTGCGATGCCTTCTGGATAATTAAACGCTCCGGAGGTTATCGCACCTGTAAGTGCGCCGTCGGTGTTGAATATGAGGACGTTGCTTGCGCCAGCATTCGCAACGTAAATATTCGAGCCGGAGACGAAGATGCCGTCGGGATGATCAAATGCACTTGGGCTTGAATCGATGCTTCCGATAACAGAGCTTGTTTGCGAGTTAAAAATAACTACATTGCCATAACCTCCCGTGCCTCCAAGGTAATTGGCTATATAAACTTCTCCCTGACCATTGTCGCCCGGTATCCCTACACTCGATTGCGTGGACACCTGAGCAGTAATCTTCGCAACTTGAACAACAATGTCATTTACACCTTTTGTGTTGTACTTTATCCATAAATAACCGTCAAAGAATGAACCTGAGCCTTTAGGGCATTCGAATCCGAGCTGTTTTTCCTGTTCGGAACTTATGTTCATCAAATTGAATATAAAATTATTTGGTGTGGATGAATTTGAAGTACATGCAGTGCCCACTATAGTTATTGGATTTATCTGGGCTGAACCTAAAAGCACAGTAAGGTTGCCTGTAGAGTTCATTTGAGGGTTAGTGCACAGGAAACCGGACTGCGCAACACAGACTGTTGGCAGCACATTTCCAGAACCGTTGAATATTCCCAATTCAAACATACCGGCAAGAGTTATAGCAATAAGCAGTATCGACCATCCGTACGTCATTAGGTACTCCATAGCGCTTTGTTCTTTGCGCAGATTAGATTTAAGAGGTCTATGTACCATTGCATCATACTTGTACTGTATCCACTTGAAACCCTTACAACATATATTTTGTGACATCCTCCAACCCGTGAATGGTGTGGGATTTCTCGCTATGCATGGTTAAACGCCGTAAGAGCTTAATACACTCTTACGATATAAGAACCTGTCAAATTATAAACCTTAAGGCCTGATAACTTCTATCTCTCTTCTCTCTTTTGATATAGTGAGAGGTGCGTCTCCCGTAGACGGTTAGGTTGCCTTCTAGGAGAACGAAAACATGGGATGAAAACTGTGAAAATTCACGTGTTTTCTTGTATTCTTGGATACCTCCTCAGTTATTAAGAAGCTCTTTTGGAATTGACGAGGCGATTGAATGTAAATGCCAAGCCCCCATGAAATGGCATCTTTAGAAAGTTTATAAGTCTATCTGCTGTAATAATAGCAAGTGGTGAGAAGAATATGAGGTTTTTTGCTGTTCTCGCTCTTGCTTCGTTGGTTTTAGCTGCGGTGCCGAGCGTATTTGCGTATTATAACATAACCAATACAAACACAACAGTAGTTCTGAGCACAAACGGCAGCGCGCATGTCCTTGAACAGTTCACGCTATTTGTAAGCAACTCATCATTTGAAAACTACAACAGCAATAGGAATGCACTGAACTTAAGCCTGAGCCACTGGCAGAATGTACTGTATACAACAGTGCTGCATGAAGACCTGATAGGCATAGGCCATGACATATATGGATTTGAGTTTCTGCCTGGCCCTTTGCTTGAGCAGACAGCCAATGGCGGCATAGCAACATTATCGCTTAATTACTACATAAGCAACGTTACAAATGTCAGCAATATAGCGCCAAGAAAATTTAAGTACTCTTTCAATGATAGCCTTTTCAATTTTGAGAGCACTGCAAACGGCCAGGTGCTTCCTACAAACACACGCTTCAATATAGTCATACCGTCTGGAGCTGAGCTTGTGTCAGTGTATCCTTCGCCGGACATGCCAAAACCAGATGCCTTGGGAAATTACGCAAATGCGACAATATTTTCTTGGGATTCTGGAGAACTTTTATCATCATTCACGTTTAGTTATGTAACGACACAATCATTACAGGATGAGGTGCTGGCTTATCTTAAGGGAATATATGCCGAGTATGCACTTGCTATCTATTTTGCAATTATAGTTGCAGTAGTGCTAATAGCTGCCTATGTATACACCTTAAATAAAAGGAATAGGTAAAGAAGGCGCGCCTGACAAACGACATATATATGCACAGGGGACATACGCGAATTTAGCGGCATGCCAGTTCGGGGATTTAGCGACGTTCGTGCGTCCTTTCGAAGGCTATGTATCTGCCGGTTACCTGCGCAGGCGCAGATGGTGTTGTGCTTTTTATTATGTCCATTATATCCTGGGTGTTTATTGCGCCTGCAGGCTCAGAATCAGGTGCAGTGCCCTTAGAGAGTGTCCCTTCCAGGGCATGCATCTTTGCTTCCCTACATATGTTTACTATATCAGCTCCAGTATAACCTTCAGTAGCATCAGCAAGTTTTTGTATGTCTATATTTGCATCTACCACTGACTTCTTTAGGTTAGCGCTGAATATCACTAACCTCGCATGCACATCTGGCGGAGAAGCGTATATGAGTTTGTCGAATCTGCCAGGCCTTATTAATGCAGAGTCTATCGCATCAGGCCTGTTTGTCGCACCCACGATTATGACATTTTCCGCCTTTTTAACCTCGTCGAACTCGCGGAGGAATTCGGCAGTGAGCCTTGTTCCGAGTTCGCTTGCGGTATCGCGGCTCGGCACAAGCGAATCTATCTCGTCTATGAACAGTATAGAAGGCGAATTCTCCTTTGCTCTGAAGAAGTTTTCCTTCATCTTCTTTACTGCATTGTCGTAGCCCTCCTTGCTAAGGTCTGCACCGGAAACGTTTATTAGATGTACCTTGCTCATTTCACCAGCTATTGCATTTATCAGCATTGTCTTGCCACATCCAGGAGGACCGTACAGCAGTATGCCGCTTACAGGCTTAATGTCGTATTTCTGCATGAGCTCCGGATGCAGGACAGGTATCTCAAGGGCTTCCTTGAGTGCAAGTTTTGCAGTGTCCATGCCGGCAACATCGCTTAAGGAGAGCTTTACGCCTTCTTTTGCCTGCGGTTCGCCGCCGAGCCTTCTCTCGAAGTCTGTCCTGAATTGTTCATACTCCTCAAGCTGCTGGAAACTGGTGGAGGGTTTTGTTGCATTTATCACATCGAGTAAATCATTTGTTGTTATTTTTAGGGCCTTGGAGCTCTTCAGCGCCTCGTTGCCTATGTGCGTTGCAGTTTCGCGGTATACGTTTGCTATGTCCGCGCCAGAAAACCTGCTTGTTTCATCGGCAAGCCTGTTCAAGTCTATGTCAGAGCTGACGGGATACATCTTTGCATAGTGTCTGAATATCTCCACTCTGCCATGCTTGTCAGGCAACGGCATATAAATTATCCTGTCGAAGCGGCCTGGACGCATTAACCCAGGATCAATAAGTTGGGGCACGTTTGTCGAGCCTACCACGACAACACCCTCTATTTTCTGAAAACCGTCCATCTCTGAAAGAAGCGTAGGCAGGAGTTCCGGATCAGCATTGCCGGTAAACTCGTCCCTGCGGCGGGCTATCCCGTCTAGCTCGTCAAAGAAGAGGATTGCAGGAGTGTGCGCCTTCACCCTGTTGAATATTTTCGATAGCGCTGCAGAACTCTCACCAATCGATGGGGATATTATCGATGTTGACTTGACATAGAAGAATCTGGCCCTTACCTCGTTGGCCAGCGCGCGCATAATAAGTGTTTTGCCTGTTCCCGGAGGGCCGAAGAGAAGTACGCCCTTTGCAGGCCTTATTTTATATGCGCCGGCTATCTCTTTATGCTCGATAGGCTGAAGTATTGCTTCGCGTAGCTCCGCTTTCGTGCTGTCGTAGTTGCCTATGTCATTAAGGGTCTCCCTTGCACCGGTAGTAAGATCCTCAAAGGCCTCGCCAAAAGATCCGAGGAAATCTTTTTTCATGACGTCGAGAGCCCTTACGACGTCTACATCGTTGAGTTCCATGAACAGAAGAGCCAGCGGCGTTATTATAAAACCTATGATAGAATATAGATTAAACGTGTGGAAGAGTACAAAAGAAACCACAAAATAACCTGCCAGTATTGCAAACGAGAACAGGCTTGACTGTGAGCCTTTAAATGCGGAGCGGCTCTTTATTACGTAATTTGTAATGGCGAACAATACAACAAGCCACAGCACTAGCTGTATTACCATTGGCTCTATGCTGTATGCAAGCGCAGTTAAGCTTAGCGATATTGCAGTAGGTATGTAAAGTGCGACGTGAACAAACGTAACTAGCGAATTAAACAACGCAGCTGGAAATGCCGAAATTGATGGCATTGGCTTCCCGCCGGTAAGATATGCAGATACATGCCCGAGGCCTTGGGATGTTGCAGAGTTAAAGCCTGCAGAACTGTATGCTATTGGTGCATAGATTGGCATGCCTGTAAGCGCCATTATTACAGGCACAATTATAATTGCGATGGCAGTTGCAATTGCTCCGCGCTTCATGCCTATATACAAAAGGCCTATAACGAATACAGGTATTTCAAGAAAGTAGCCTAGGAAGGAGAATGGAAGCACTACAAGAGCGTACGCAAGCGTTATTGTGCGATAGTGTTTATAGCCAAAAAACAGCGATACAGAAAGGACTATGCAGTACAGCAGCGCAAGCAGGGGCGCTTGGTAAAGGTACATGGGCAACGTTAAAATAAGCAATGACATAAGGCCGATAAGCGGATGGAGCCTTGCAAGTACAAAAACAGCTATTGCAAGGAGCACGAGAAGAAACACAGGATAAAAAGGGAAAACTATTGCAACACTTATGAACGCAAATAGAGATAGCAGCGAATCAGGGAAGTATTTATTGTTTGCAAATTCGCGCGCTTCCTCTGCAATGCGATATAGCGTAAGAGGCATGACTATGCGTTCTTGTTTTCTGTTTGCTGGATTTGCAGGTACTGCCGGCTTTGACATAATTTTTGCCGAAACGTTCCCTCGTGCCTTATTTTCACGGGCAGTTTTTCCATAGGACCCTGATGCACTAACACGTATCTTTTCTCCGGTATCTTTTCCGACTGATGCAGATGCAGCACTGCCAGTCTTAGGCTCGGGCTTGCTTGGCATAATTTTTATACCTATGTAACACTTATATATAGTTGCTTTTTACATTATCACAACCCGCTGTAGCTCAACGGCAGAGCGATCGGCTGTAGTCTGGAATGCTTCTTGGCATCAAGAAGGATACCGATAGGCTGGGAGTTCAAATCTCCCCAGCGGGAGATTCTGTATACTGTGGCATAGGCGCAAAACCACAGCAACCGGGGATACATCGCACGAGTCAGATTCGGTTGGATAAGGTACAGTTGACATCATGCAATTTCTTGTAAGGGCAATGCGATAGTATTCCACCGGAAGGGATTTATAACATAGCTGCCATGTTGATGTAAACTACCTACGACTAAAGGTCGTGGGCTTTCCATAAGTTGAAGAAATATGTCGCACAGCAACAATCGGTTCAACAACCACATCTGGACGAATAAGCCCGTTTACTGGGACTCTCCTATTGGAAATCTGGAGAGTATTATGGTTAGTAGTATCTCTCCGCTCCAGCAGGGATTTTATGGCAATATTGAGACTTGCCTGTCTATCGGAATTTATAACAACTCCACATTTCTTACATCTGAACAAGGCATAGTTTCTACTGTCATGTCCTTTCCCAACAGCACCGCAGTGGGAACAGAACTTACTTGTATGCCATGCATCAACAATGTTCAGCGTAATATTCTTGTCAAAGCACCTCTGTTCGAGATTCTTCTTGAAGGTAAAGAAAGGAATACGCATAACTTCACGATTGAACCTCTTTCCTTTTGGGCTGAATCGTTTAAGGTTCTCAATCGCAATGTCGGCACCATATCGCAGTGCCATTTCAGTAATCTCTCTGACAACTTCACCTATTCTATTTTTGACAAAGTTATGTTCATTTCGTTTAGTCTTAGTAAGTGCCTTTTTAGCATATTCACTTCTATTGTCAGCATTACTCTGCAAAATAGACTTCCTTTCATAGATTTTCTTCCTCTTAATCCAAAGGTCTTTACCGAAGTAGTCTTGATGCAAAACATCTCCGTTAGGGGAAAGAATAGAAACAGCAAAGCATTTACTATTTACATCCACTCCAAGAATATTCTTTTTAGGAGGCAGTTCAATATCTTCTTTGGAAAGATAAGCAACAATCTGCAAGGTAGGAGTCAGCCCATAAGTCTTGCATATCCACCCATTTTTGAGAAGGTCAGAATACCTCTGGAAGTTGCGGTTCTTCTTGATTGGCACAGCGACACGATTTCTTGGATAAATTCCAAGTTCGATAAAGGGCATAGTCATATTGAAAGTCTTGCAGTTGCGAGGAACGTTGAATTTGATAGTAATTCCTTTGGACTTGCCTTTGCTCCTCCAAACAGCACGCTCCAAAGAAGCATAGACCTGAACGTTGAATCCAGTCCTCTTTTTGGATTCAGCAAAAGTTTTTCTATGGAAATCCATAAAAGTATTGCAGAAATTTCTTTCATCCCAGAATCGGTTGAATTCAGAAGTAGCCTTCATGGAGAAATCTTTGAGGATTCTGGCCTTCTTTGTAGTAATCTCATCAATCTGCAGAAGAACGGCACGTTTCATACTACTAACCAATTATACATGTTTGAAAAAACATATAATGCTTATACTCGACAATTCATCCCACCGATAAATCATGTGGGCTTCCTTGTCGAGATTAGGTGAGTCCATGTACAAAAACACAATTCTTAAAGGCGAGCTGATAAGCTTTGCAACAGAGGACAGAATACCTCTGCATGGATTCCTCGTGCGCAACAACACAAAAAAGTGCATAATAAGCGTTCATGGCATGGGCGGCAATTTCTACAACAGCACGAGACTTGCGTATTTCACCAAAACACTGAAGGGATTCTCAATATTCAGCATTAACACGCGGGGCCATGATGAGCTATCCAGCACTAAAAAGATCAACGGCAAGAAGTGGATATACACAGGTACAGGCACGGAGCGTTTTGAGGATTGCGTATACGATATAAGTGCAGCCATCAGCATGTTGTGGGGAATGGGGTTCAGGCAGTTCGTTCTGATGGGGCACAGCACAGGCTGCCAGAAAATAGCTTATTACCAGTACAAACGCAATGATAAGAGGGTAAAGGCCATGGTGCTCCTAGGCCCTGCAGATGATTATGGACTGAGAAAGGCAGACAAGACTGAATTCCGCAGGGCAATGTCAATGGTTCACAGCCTGGAAAAGATTGGAAAAGCGGACATACCGGTACAGGAACTTGGTTTCTTTTCAGCAAAGCGAACACTGTCGGTCTCTGACCTGAGAAACGCTGAGGCGCGCATGTTCTACTACGACGGCAAACTTGCTGAATTTTCAAGGATAAGGGTACCCATCTGCGCTGTGTTCGGAAGTGATGAAGAGTACAGGGACAGGCCAGTAGATGAATATCTAGACATACTCTCAAAAAATACGCATTCAAAAAACTACCGAAGCATAATAATATATGGCGCAGGGCATTCTTTCGCTGGATATGAAGAGGAGACAGCTAAAAGCGTAGGCAAATGGCTTGATGAAGTAGTCAGGTAAGCGGATGGAACTAAAGCTCGTAATTGTATCGCCTAAATATCAGATGAACGTGGGCTACATGGCCAGGGTGGCCAGGAACTTTGGTATTAAAAAACTGTTTTTCGTAAAGCCAAGGGCCAACATCCATGGAAACAAGGCTATAATGTACTCCAAGCACGCAGTAGACATGCTTAAACAGGCGAAGGTGTACAAAAACTTCGACGATGCCATATCCAATTGCGATATGGTAATAGGCACAACTGGAATAATTCGCAAAGGTCCGAGATTTGACAACATGTTCACGCCAGAGGATGCCCTGGCGCATATCGAAAAAAACACAAAGGAAGTAGCCATTCTCATTGGCAGAGATGACACCGGGCTCTCGGTAGAGGAGCTTGGAAAGTGCGACATTTTAGTCAACATAGCCTCAAATGCCGATTATCCTGTGCTCAACATATCCCACGCGCTTGCGGTTCTGCTTTATGTATTTACAAAAAAGAGATTTGCAGGCAAGGCCGGAGATCCTGAAAAGCCAAGCGAAAAGGAGGTCGCGACACTGATGGCCATGTTCGACAGGATGATAAGTATGAAGAATGTTCGCGACAGTGCCGGAGTAAAGAATGTATTCAGAAAGATGATAAGGCGCTCAAGGCTAAATAGGCATGAATTGCATGCAATCATAACAGCCTTCAAATAGTAAAATACGATAGAAAAAGAGGAATCAGCAACAGGTTGAAGATTCCCTGTAATTCTAACGCATTTTATCTATTCGATTTTCTCCTTTTTATTATCTTTACCTTGCTCGGTGTTATAAGGACCCGATTTTCATCTATCTGCGCTATATCGCCGTTAATCTTTTCTACATAGCTTTTAAGCTTTGTAAGTATAGCGTTTCTTGTTGCCGGACGCTTGTTCAGCTCTGAGACATCGAGAAGGATTATGTTCCTTTTGGATATCTCCTCCTGCAACAGATCAGCATCGCTTTCGCTAGCAGCTGTTACCGGTTTGACGTACATCTCTGCGGGTTCATGGAGGACATCAACATCTTCCATCTCCGCCGAATTCATGTACTCTTCTATATCCATGCCCTTTGCACTGCCAAATGTTTGGCCAAGCTTGTCAAAAACTCCCATTTTATCGCCTTTGTTTGCAGTAGTAGATAAGAGATTAACTATTAAAAACTTTCGTATAACGCCAGAGTAATGGCATAATAGGCAGTCCCACATGGTATAGCATATAAAAGTGGGGATTTTGTATTTTGGGTGTTGTGTAAAGGCTCTCCTGCATTAATACACTATAGGGATTGCCATATCGAATACATGATAGATATGGTAGCATTCGAAACTGAAACATGCCGGTATTTATATTTTTCACGAACAAACAATCAGTGCTTGAAATGCTACAAGGCTTACCAACGGCAAATATAAGCAATTGGTTTTCACCGTACGATGCTTTTTAGCTTAATACCGGAAGGATAGTTGGTGAGACGGCACATATAATAAGAAGGTTATGAAAAGCACGGTAAATTCATAGCAGTGTTGGAACAAAATGGACAGGGACGATAAAGGCCACATAGGATCGACGACGAGAGTAAAAGGTACTGTAGTTAGCGGCTTAGGCGAAGGCAGATATTTCATGGGCAAACAGGGTTATATACAACAGATTCAGCAAAAATTGCGCTTCACTCCTTATGCAGGAACTCTTAACATCAAAATCCCTGATGTAGAGGCCTACAGGATAAATGAGATAAAGAATTCGCACGGGATTGGGATATCAGGCTTCAAGAACGAAGGAAAAGAGTTTGGAGGAGCAACGGCATATAACGCTGAGCTTATGGGAGTAAGATGCGCAGTTATAATGCCGAAGATGTCAAAACATAAGAATGTTATTGAGATAATAGCTGAGGAGAATCTCAGGAGCAGGCTTGGCTTATCTGACGGCTCAATTGTTACTATAGACGTTTACCCAGAGGGCTAAACCATGCGCGTTATGTTTTATGCCACTTCTCTATGGCCAGGAATACTCCGGTAAGCGCGAGTAGTGTGACTGCAGACCAGAATACATCGCTTGTACCAAGCGAAAGCTCCGATACAGCAAGGCCGACAAGAGCAAGAAGCGAAATGATGACACCATATTTAAGCTTAAATGTTGGCTTGTAATCGCTTCTTTTTCTTATTACGAAATACGAAACAAGATCTATTATCCTGGGAAGGCCCGTGCCGACTATAGCACCTATTATTACATACTGATAGTAGTTGTTAGGAAACGCCGATAAAAGCATAGGTATTGCAAAAGAGGCTATTGTGGCATATACTGGTATAGACCTGCTTGACATCTTAGACATGCTCTTCGGCAGGAAGTTGATCTGTGATAGTGCCATTGCTATCCTTGCATTAGATAGTATCAACACCAGCATCACAGCCATTACCGACAACACTGCTGCAACCTCAAACAGCGTCAGTAGCAAACCGTTGTTAAACGAAGCTACGAGGCCAAGTACAGGGTCATTGTAATAAGTGGAGTTTATGCTGTGCGCATTTAAGTTCATGTAAACGGCCAGCACTATAAGGACATACAGCACAGTTACCGTTATTATAGACCAGATAACTGCCTTGGGTATAGTGCCGACCTTCTTTGTCTCTTCAGGTATGGTTATAAGCGCAGTCCATGAACCGAAGGCAAGTATTGCTATGGGTATGCCGTATATTATCCCTACACCGCCGCTACCTGAAAAGAACGGCGCAAGATTGGATGCACTACCATGCAAGAGCCCGAAAATTATGACTATGGCAAAGAAAGCCATGAAGAATATGCTCATTAGGGTATTTGCCTTGCTTGTTATCCTTGCACCGTAGAGATTTATTATGCCGACTATTAGGATAGACGCTTCAGCTATCAGGAACGAGCCTGGTGTGCCGGTAGCAAATTCCGGGCTTATATAATTTCCGAGTATTATTGCCGATATTACTATACCGAAAACAGTGCCTATGTAATAACCTATGCCTTCCAAAAATGCGAGGTACCTTGCTAGTTTGCCTTTTTTGAATGCTTCGTACGGAAATACTACAAGAGCGCCAGATTTCGGAAATGCTGTAACCATTTCAGAGTATACTAAAGCCATGAGTAGGGAGAAAACTCCAGCGAAGACCCATGCAAGAATTCCTGCCGGACCTGCCTGCTGGTAGGTTACTGAAGGGAAGGTAAGGATGGCTACGCCGACCATTCCACCTACGCCAAGCCAGAATATATCCCAGAATCCGAGTACCTTTTTAAACTTCATTGGCTCACTTCAGAGTATACTTGGGATTTATCTTAACCAGTATATGCACATGTAACGCGCATGTTTAAACTAGCCAATAGCCATACATCAATAAATAGTTTACTGGAGCATCTACATCTGACGTTGCCGCTATTTCATAGAACTTTGTCCAGAAAGTGTTTATTTTGTCCATAAAGTCAACTTAATTTCTTATACCTCCCTACCTTCTTTGGTTTTGGTTTCCTACTTTTCTTTTCTTTTTTATGTTCCGCTTTCTTATAAGAGATATTTAAAAATAGAACTTTAGGTCTAACTTCTTTTAGTAAATCTTCTATGGTCAAGATTTGTATTTTTGGGACTCTCTCCTGATTTAGTGGGGATACCTCAGAACCATAAGTTATAGCTTCTTCCTTCATGTCCTTAGTGGGTTCTTCTAAAGTTATGAATATACCAAATTTTGCCTTTTCTCTTTCCAAAGTTCCTTTAAAGTCTCTTATATAACTTGAATTTACATGACCACTTTTAACTTGAATTAATACTGTTCTTGTTTTCTGTGAATTAGGGTCTCTCAAATAAATTATTCCATCAATACCTCTATCAGAACCTTTCTTTTTGTCATTTATAGGTCTTGCATCAACTAATGACAAAGCCCACCATTCAAATTGGTATCTATCATTCTGTGCTAATTCTTTTGCACCCTCCAAGTCCTTTGGTTCTCCTATTACTTCAAACTTAGAATTTGGATATTTGTCTCTTATTCTTCGTTTAATTAGATTTATAGCCAAATGAGTGATGTCTATTCCTATCCATTTTCTTTCTAATTTCTCTGATGCGTCTATTGTAGTCCCACAACCACAGAAAGGGTCAAGAATAAGGTCTCCCTTATTACTTGAAGCATTTATAATTCGTTCAAGTAATTTTAATGGTTTTTGAGTTGCATAATTTAATGATTCTTTACTATCATACAGTCTATTTATGTCATCCCAAATATCAAAGATAGGCTTGCCTTCCTGCTCTTTAGGTCTAAGTTTTCTATAAGGTTTACCTGAATTAGACCAACCCAGATCTCCATTGTTATCTAATTCTATAAGTTTTTCTTTTGTCATTCTCCAACCAGAAGAATCTGGAGTGTATCCTTTGTATTCGTATACCAAATTAGGTCTTTCGCCCATAGATTGAGACCTTATAACTGGACCAACATAATAGCTACCTTTTTCATCGTGTAAATGATATTTTTTTGAGATTTCTTCTTCAGTTAAACTTACTTTGGCTTCTTCAAGATTAAATGTAAAGTCGTTAGTCTTTGAATAAAAGAATATCGTATCGTGAGCCTTTCCAAATTTCTTACTTTCATATTGTGAGCCTTTTGGGTTTACTGTCCTTTTCCATATTATCTCATTCCTAAAATTGTAAACTCCAAAAACAGAGTCTAAAACAAGTTTTATATAATGGCTTGCTGTAGGGTCACAGTGAAGGTAAAGAGACCCAGTTTTCTTAAGAACTCTATGCAATTCCAATAACCTAACCGTCATCATAACAATATATGCACTCATAGAGTTTTTTCCTAAGAAATGCTCAAATGCTAAGATTAGTTCGGTTATATCGGACGGAACATTTTTATTGCTTGTTAGATATTCAAATGTAATCTGGGCTTTGTCGTCCCAAGTCCAAGAATCAGTAAATGCCTCTATCTGAGCTTTTGATTTTTCTCCTTCATTAACTTCTGTTTTTGCTTCTTTAAACAAAACATTGTAATTCGCTTGCGAATTAAAAGGTGGGTCGAGATAAATTAAGTCTATAGATTCATCTTTAACATATTTACGAAGAACATCTAAATTATCTCCATAATAAAGTTGGTTTTCCATTTTTATTCCTCTGGTTCTTTCCAATTCGTAGCTTCTATTTCTTCATCAATCTTCTTCTGGACACCTCATAGAATAATAAAAAAGTCAGTTATACTGGAAGTTGCCATGTTGAGTATATTGGATGGAAAACCTTTAAAGATTATGTTTATGGTTATAGGCTGTGTAAAAATTCGTTTAGAAGTGTATTTATCGGTCATTCAACTCACTTATAAAGATGTCCAGAAAGTCCTGAAGTTGTCCGAAAAGTCGCACTTTCTGGATACTTTGAGGACAAAGCTATTTCATAGGAAAATATTATATAGATTGTCAACACTGTTTCACACTGTTTAACAATGTCTTATGCCTGAATGCTGTGGACTTTCGGAGTATTCGTAATTTGACACGCTAAACAGAACCGAGCTGTGACAGTATTTTCGCAGATACTTCTTTGCCAAACAGCCTTTCCAGCTTTATGCTGCTACCTTGCTTCCTGAGGTCTTCTACAGTCTTTATTCCGGAGTTGAACATTGTGCGCGCCCTTACGCGGCCGACCTGCTCAAGGCGCACAAGGTCAAGAAGCTCTTTCTTGATGCCATACCTCATGCGCACACGAAGTTCCAGTAGCTTGTTCGTATTGACCCTGACAAGACGTGCAAGTTCAGTGCTTGAATAAAGCATCCAGTCGGCATTATTGGTCTTGGTGAATATAGATCCTGGAGTTTCGTGATATTTCACAAGAAGCTCCTGCTCACCCTTCTCTGATATCCATTCGTTCAGCATTAAAGCTGTGCTAAAGGGCTTTATCGGATCGTAGAGGTAGCTGTCATATGCACCCTGTCCCTCGAGTAGGCTGCCGTACTTTATGAATCGCTCCTCTGCCTCCTCTGTTGCTTTAGAGTAAGGCTTCATCTCCATAGTATTTGTTATCATAAAAAGGCAGGATATGTCATCTGACACCTTTGGAAGCGTGTCAATTATCCACTTTGCAGATACAGGATCTATATAAAGCTCACTCACCCGGCTGCCTATACGTGTTGCCTTATACGTGCCGTTTGTATGGTGTATGAACCCCCACTCCTCAAGCTCTTCAAGTATGCTGTTTATAATCCTGTGAAGTTCGCCTTCGCTTCCGTGCTGGTGTCCATAGAAAGACTGCAGGAGAAACGCAGTAATCGAATCCTCCATGCTGAGAAAATCTGTTGCAATAAATGAAAGCACATGGGTCCTGAGCACAGGCATGACACCCAACTGAGAATAAATAGGCTCCAGATCAGCAGTTATATACCTGCGGAACAGATTCTTTGCGTCCTCGGCATTTTTGCTTATAAGCAGGGCTCTGCCGTATTTATCGTACTTTGGCCTGCCGGCGCGCCCGAAAAGCTGCATGACTTCATTAACTCCGAGGTGCACTGAGCCTGCGCCTTCACTGTAGCGGATGGTATCGCGCACAACAACAGTATGCGCGGGCATGTTCACTCCGAAACCCAAGGTTGTGGTTGAACAGACGGTTTTTATAATGCCACGCTTAAAGTAATCCTCGACAACTCCCCTCTGCTGATTTGCAAGGCCCGCATGATGGAATGCGACCCCGCATTTCACGAATCTTGCAAGCTTTTCGCACTGCGATGTCGGCTTTCCCAGCGCTGAAAGCACTTCAACACCGGCTTCTTCGAGTGCTGCCTTCTCTTCTGGAGTGAGCGACTTGCTCACCTCTTCTGCGAGCCTCTCTGCGCCTGCTTCTGCATTGCGCTTCGTTGAGTAAAAAAACAGAACCTGCTTCTTCTTGTGCAATGTATCCTGCGCTATGCGTACCTCCGGCATCTCCGCGCTTCCTGAAAGTACTTCTTCATGATCTCCGAAATTAATAAAGTCATTTACTACAACGCCTTTTTCCAAAGGCACGGGTCTGAAATCGCTGCTCAAAAGTTCGGCATCTAACCAGTCAGCAAGTTCCTTTGCATTGCCTATAGTAGCGCTTAAGCTTATTATCTGCGACCGAGGAATCAGCTTTCTCAGCTTTGTTATGAGAACCTCGAGTGTCGGACCGCGGCCATACTCTCCAAGCATATGCAGTTCATCTACAACTACGCATCCTACCGAATCAAGCCATGGCACCCCATGCCGTATCAGGCTGTCAAGTTTTTCGGTTGAAACAAATATGACATCGTAATTGTCCAGCCAGTGATCAAGCGCATCAAGGTCGCCGATGGACATTGCAATGTGCAGGTACGGATAATCTTTTTTCATGTCGGAATATTTCTCGCTTACAAGTGCGCGCATGGGTGCTATATAAAGCGCTTTTTTCTTGTCCCACAAAACAGTGCGCAGCATTGCCATCTCAGCTATAAACGTCTTGCCGCTGGCTGTTGGAGCAGCGACAACTATATTAGAGCCCGACATAAGGCCCTTCTTAAGGGCAAGCTCCTGAGGAGGCGTAAGCAACGTTATGCCGCGAAGCTCCGCTGACTCAACAACCTCCTTTGGCAGAGAGCTCCCAGCATTTTTTAAAAACATACAAACACATTCAATACATAGCGAGTAAATTATGTATTACTATCTTAGTAATCAAAAGGACGTTGATAAAATATACCAATTTAACGAACGGCGTGTAAAGAATACTTATTTAGGCCACCACACTGTGCACTCCTTGCCGAAGAACTTGCAAAAGTTGCATCTCGACTTGTTTGCTTCTGACACGGGCCTCGCATCACGATCTCCGGACCAGTAGCCGAGCGCATCTTTCAGGTATGCATTGAGGCTGTTTTTATCATAAGGAATTTTCATATCAGTAATTATAGAACTGTCAGATCTGTTCAGATACCTGAGCTCAACCGTGTCGCTTATCTCCGGCATGGATTCCATTGCCGTGAACATTTTTTTGTAGATGCCTTCCAATCTGAGAAGCTCGTCCTTTATGCCAAGGGACTTGATGCCCTGAAGAAACACAGAAGATAGCGGCTTGCCTTCTATGCCGTAGGACTTCGCAAAGTTGTCGTAGTTGTATCTGCAGTTCTTTATGTCATCAAGAAGGCTCTTGTATATGTTAAGCTGCATCTTATCTGAATCAAAACGCTGCCCTACCCCGTTGCTGTTCCCATAACCGCTTATTGTCTTGTCTTCCACAACAACTACTTTGCCGTCAACTATGCGCAGTTCGTCTATCTGCCCAGAAAGCCTGAACCCGTTTATAGATCCATATACGTGTATTTCGCGGCAGTAGCCATCGCTTTGCATTTTGCTTATGCCTGCATAGTTTTCATACGCCCACTTGTAAAGCCTGTCCATATAGGTTACAGGCTCAACAGGGAGTTTTACAAACACCTTCTCCTGTATTATAGCATGCACAACGGAGCCTTTTGACATAGCAGGGGTGCTGTATACGCCATGAATTATCCCAAGCTCCATCTGTTTCTCGCACCACAGCTGGCTAGCCATGTCCTTCACGGATATGCTCTGCTTATTAAGCCTAGCTAATGCGCTTAGCCTACCATTCGCCATCAATACACTGCTTATTTATTTATCAGACCGCCTACCTATCTTCATCGCCGAAGCTCCGCGATCACCTGTGTCATCATATGCTTTTTTATTTGTTGTTAACATTATTAACCTTATGTCAATAATCACAGATAACGACCACTTTATATTTGATTGGGACGGAACTCTTAGCAGCTCTTCGCTGATAGTTGCAGCATCAAGACTTTTCGTGAAAAGGTATGACCCAGAATATATCAAAAAAAACGAGGACAAGTACCGCAGGACAGTGAAGAATCTTGAGATACATGAAACAAAAAGCATGGCGTTTGCGTGGCTGTATGATGCGTATGTTAAGTTGTTTCCTCCTGCAATGAAAAGCGGATCTGTAGATTTATTAAAATATCTTAGGAAAAAAGGCAAGACAATAACAATATTCAGCGATTCCAAGTCGTACAGGCTTATGAGTGAACTCAGGATGCTTGGCGTTTTTGACTACTTTGATTTTGTCCTGAGTGCAAGTTCAGTAGGCAGGTATAAGCCAGACCCCACAGGGATATTGATAGTGATGAACAAGTATAGGATACCCCGCAGCAGATGTGTGTATATTGGAGACACAGCATCAGACATACTGACTGCGAAGTTTGCAGGCATAAGTTCATGCGCTGTTGGAGACGGCCTGGAGCCATACTCAAAGCTTGTTACTGTAGAACCAGATTACATATACAGAAATTTGAAAGACATTGTAAAAAACAGAAGATTTTAGTAAATTTAGTTCGACATACATTAAATGCTTATAATTCAGAGTTCTCGGAGCTGATCTCGGGGTATCAAGAAGCGGAGATCAGAAGTATCTGTGCCAGTTTCTTTTCTTATATTTGACAGCATTTCTATCTGTAGGGGCGTTGCCAGTGTATTGCCTAAAAACCTCAGTGTGTGCATGCCGTTGTTGCCCAGAAATTTGCCGAACATACCGGTACGGGCTATATTGCTGAACGGAGTTTTTAATCTGCTTGAGGAGCTTGCAAAGTCGCCGAATTTTAGTCCGTTTATAGTATTTCCAGAAAGCATCAGGTCTTCGGTGTTTGAATAGCTTAAATCAAAACCATTCAGTGCTGAGGAATCAAATGAGGCTCTTGAGAAACTTCCTGCAATAGCACTGCAGTTTATCATTCCCGAAAAGGAAAAAATAGAATTGTTGAATATTGCACCGTTAAATATGGACTTTAGGAAATATATGCCATCTATCCATGCGTCGTTGAACACGCTGGATCTAAAATTTCCTTCGTTAAGGTATACGCTACTGTTTTTGACTTTGATATTAGGTATGTCAGTTGCATCACGCCCCATTAGGTGCCTGCCTGTAAAATCGCACATACTAAAATCTAGGAGCATTGACACTGCATTATTAAGCAACCAGGAGGTATGTGAATCGTATTGCTTAAGTCTGAGTGCGCTCTTCAGAGCATCGGCTTCTGCAAATCTCCCAAATAAATTTTCACTTGAGATTCTATTCTTACTGATTTGTGTATCTTTGATGAACTGGTCCTGATGCTCAAAACGCCTTGAGGCCGAAACAAGAGCAGCGTGCATTTCGGGATCCTTAAAACTACCGGAAATTGATTTGATAGCCTGAGACTGCATTGCACATTGAATTTGCAATGTGCCAGCCGTTTGCCTTTCTATAACCTTTGCCATAAAATCGTACTATTATGATTTTATAATGATATTTAAGCTTTAAGTCCAGGTTTCTGTCAATTTCTTTTGTATGTTTGTGAACGATAGGCTTATAAATGATAAACTGCAAAAACATATGCGTAGTAAAGCTAAAGGCTGATTCTACAAAGAGGAAACAACATGTCAGAAGAAGAATTTGGAGAACAGAATGAAAGCACTGGAGAGAGCAGAGGAATGGGAGGCGACCGCGGCGGAAGAGAAAGAAGGCCCGGAATGAAGCCCAACTACTTTTTGCCTAAGCCAGTAAAGGTAGGCGATGAGCTAGATCTAACCATAGAAGCAACAGCTTCAAAGGGAGACGGCATAGCTAAGAAGGATGGGTACGTAATCTTCGTAAAGAATGCGAAACAGGGAGATTCCGTAAAGGTAAAGATAACCGAGGTAAGAGCAAGATACTCTGTTGGAGAAGTAATGCAGTAAAATAGTAAATCAAATGCTTTAACGGATTATTTAAATATTTTATTTTTCTTTATTTTGTGAATTCACTAATTATTCAATTTTTGACCTTTATATCCTTGATATCTTTTAAAGTCAACAAAGACACGAACATGGCTGTCCTGCCAGATAATTCTAAATAGAAAAAGGGCAGTTATCCTAACGGCTATTGCACGTTGATATAATTATCCTTGGCGGTCACTACAGAACATCCCATCTTAATCTGACGAATTTTTGCATTTATGCATTTTACAAAAGGTTTAAATATTTTACTAAAGTAAAATACTTATACTTAAGTAAAAGATGATATAAATGCGGATAGGAAATTTAGTCCCGAATGGAATAAGGAGAATAATAGTAAGGATCCCGATAGCATTGTTTATTCTTTATGTTGGTTTTCTGAGGCAAGCATATGCAGCGCCTGCTCTGGTTTCAATGGATATAATATCAACTTTGAATAGCATACAAGGAGTACTTATGCATGTAGGACCGATACTTAGCGCTGTGTTATTCGTCGTTGCAGGTATTTTCTACTCCATAGGACAGCTGTTTCCAAGCAGCAAAAGGGCAAGCCTCCACAGTGCTTCGATAGATATAATAATAGGTGCCATAATCGTTGCAGTTTTATCTGTTGCGTCTACGGGTCTTGCAGTTGCATCTACAGGCTTATTGGCAAATGTAACATCAAATTCTTTATAACTAAATGCGTGATGAATTGCCATTAAGCCAGTATGGTCTTAGCATATCTGTATATCTGATAAGCATTATGATTGCGATTGGAGGAGTAGTATTGGGTTTGGGATATGCATTAAACGAAAAAAAGATGAAGGAATTCGGGAAAAAAGAGCTTCTCGAATCAATAATTAATGGAGTAATTGTAGGAAGTATTTTTGTACTATTCACCAACAACGGAATTGTAACTACGGCAATAAATCAGGCCACTTTGGCTAACGGAACAGTAATGAAATGCAGTGGATTTATGGCAAATAACACAGCAATATGCCTTGCGTATAACTACCTCGCAAGCCCAGTTCCGTATACATATAAAGGTGTTGAGCGTTATTCTGTGCTTTCTACGGCCACAACAACGATAACAGACCTTCTTCTCCTTAATGGGATTCTCGGAATGATAGCAGGGGTAAAAATAGATTTAGGGATAGTTACTTTTTCTTTCTCTTATGTTATTTCACCGATAATAAATGAACTTCAATATATAGTCAAACTTCTTGGCACAGTAGACATAGTTGCAGTTGTACAAGCATCAATTCTAGATTTTGTTGCGGTCTGTGTTCTGACAGTCCTGCTTCCGACAGGCATTATACTTCGTACATTTTATCCGACAAGAAAGCTCGGCGGTTTCATTATGGCACTTTCTATAGGGTTATATGTAGTGCTTCCGATGTCGTATGTTTTAGACGTAAATATAACCAACAGCTATCCAACTTATATAAATCAAACAAGCATAAGCAGCATATCTGCAAGCGCAACATCGCTTAAAGATTCTGTATTCGGAGCAGAGGCGCAGTATAATGCCACATCCAACTCTACTAATTCAAGAGGGATTCTTCAGAGTATAAATTCTGGCGTATCATTTATTACAAATGGGATAACAGGGATAATTAATAGCCTTCTTAACAGTCTTGCTTACCTCATAGTTTACTCTTTTATACTGCCCATCTTTAGTCTGATAATAACAGGCATATCAGTCAGGGAACTTTCCGTAATGCTTGGATCAGAGGCATTCTTCGGGAGATTTAACATACTGTGAGTATATGGAAGAACTTGAATTTGCCAGCAGGGTTTATGCATACGCATTCTATGCTGTAGCAGTTGGCATATTGGCAATCAGCATTGCCTCAGGGAATTATTTGGCTTCTCTCATCTCTGCATGCTTAATCTTTGCATCTGCAGTTTACTACAAATCCGGGCACATTATAAATAATCTTTTAATAAAACGGTCTAGAGTAATAGAATTGATCAACGGTTATAAGCTCAGCAGCAATCTTGCTGCACTTACAAAAAGATCAGGCGAGTTATATGTAGGGGTAAGCGCCGCTGTGCTAGTATTTGATGGTGCAGTGGATATTTCACCTGATACGCTTTGCAGGCTTTTGGAAAGCATACATGAACAGTTTGAGTTCTCGTTTACTGCGATGCAAGTAGACAAAAAAAGGCTTATAGATTCTCTGGATTTAAGAAGGCGGATGCAGGAGATACGCCTTGCAAAAATTAATGCGCAGAAATATGACAAAGCAAACCAGATAAGGCGTGAGATTCAAATTTTAGAATCTGAAATTAGCAGCGTAAGAGACAGCGGAAAGGCCTTTGACACAATAATTAAGATTAGGGCTTTTTCCTCTGAAAAGAACGAAACAGAAGCAGCAACACAATCATTAAAATCCATTGAAAGGATTTGTAGCTCATTCTTTGCAACTACAAAACTCAATTATGAAATAATAAAAGGCGAAAGACTTCTCGCATTTGCTGGAGGTGCATGAAAATGACATTCCATAAGCTTACAAGTTCCAGCACATTGGCCAATTTAATGGTTTTCCCAGATTTGACAGAGCATAGCATTGCGATAGCGCAGGAACATAGCATGAGCGGCATTTTTATAGGATGCACAGAAAAAACAGGCATGCCGTTTTTCTTAAATCCTAAAGATCTGATAAACCCGCATATATTCGTAGCCGGAATGAGCGGCTCCGGAAAGACGTATCTTACAAAGAATCTTATGATTAAATTATATGCAGTACTTGGTAATCAGATAATATTGATAGACTTTACCGGAGAGTATGCAGATTTCTCGGAGTTCGCCGGCTGCACGAGATACGACTTTTCAGGAATTTCAAAGGTATTAGTAAAAAAAGAACCTGGGATATTATATATAGGGCTTGGAGGCATGCGCGATAAAGAAAAAATCTCCGCAGCCATTAATGTCGTCGAAGAAATTGCCGGATTTATGCGAAAAAGAACTTCGGGAAAAAACAGAATGTTGTATGTGATTCTTGATGAAGCATGGAAACTTCTCTCTTTGGATAAATCATTTGCAGCTTTAATTAGGGAAGGCAGGAAGTATGGAACAGGAATAATAATTACATCACAGCTTATTGAGGATCTTGAGGCAGGGATGCTTTCAAACATAGCTACTTTGTTTATATTCAGAATACAGAGAGAAGCAAGCCTTAGAAGGCTGGAAACTGATTATCAATTAAGCAGTGCGTATACACATAAGGTGCAGACATTTGGAATAGGAGAATGCCTTGTCATGCAACTTGGTAAATCTGGCAGGAGGGATGCATTTTTTATATCAGGAGTTGTAGGGCTTTCTGTCGGAACAATAATAAAGGTAAAAGGTGGGGTAGTGGTAGAATTGGAGTATAGGAGGTTAGAAGAGATAATAACTAAACTGACAAAGTCGGATTCTTCTGAACTGTTAAGAAAACTAAACAGTGAGAAAGCAATAGGGCTAGATGAACTTATAGAACAGCTGATTCGCTTAGGTGCAAATAAACATGATATACTTGATGAGATGAGAGTTGCAGGTTTTAAGAACGATGATTTGGCTGATGCTTTCGCCATTGCATTGAACAAGGTCAGTTTCGATGGTAAATAAGAAGAAGATAAATACAGCAGGTTATCTCCTTTCAAGAATACCTCTCGGGGGAAGGCTACTGGATCTGCAGAAGCTCAGGAATATAATCAAAATGCATCCTGCACTTCAACCCTTGAGCTATGGTAGCTCGTGCAGATATCTGGTAAACGAAGAGGATATGCAGACACGGTTTTATATTGTAGAGTTCTCTCATAGCGCCGTCTCTATTGAAATTTACTCAGTTGCATCTCCGCTGATTTTTATCAAGGAGGGAGTTGCACATTTGCTGGCATTTGCGTCTTTTGTAGAAGCAGTATATGACTTTGACATAAAGAGCATATTTCCTTATCTCATAGAAGCACTTACTTCTGAAAAGTTAGATTATTACATGAATGTAAAAGGTATAGAAAGAAGAGGAAGTCCGGAGACTATTTTGTCTGCCAGGATAATAAACCTTAAGAAGGAAACTTCTGTTTTAAGGAAGCAGAACGATGAAAATAGACAAAAGATTGCAAATGTCACAGCAATAATCCTCCGGACAAGATGTCGCTCAATATGCAGCATTAAAACCTTAACGCAGGAAATGGGATTGAGTGAAGAAGATATACGCAATGCAACAGACTATCTGCGTGCAATGGGGCAAAGAGTAGTATGGCACGGAAAAGGAGAGTTTAGCGTGGTTGGTATATGAGCACAGCAGAAACATATTTCCTTGATATGGCCCCGATATTAGCTGGGATTTGTTTAATGTATCTTATTAGAATCATAAAATTAGGGCATGTTAAAATCGTAATATCTACTCCAGAGCAGGATTATGACGGCGAGTATATCGAATTGAAAGACTGCGCATTTGGTGAAGAAAGAATGTATTCAAAAGAGGAACGCATATCAGATGAAACCGATAAGTTTATGATAACTTCTGGGATAAGGCCGAGCGTATATTCAGAATTCAAGAAGCGGGGCTTTGAGAATTTTGGTATCTTTGACGTATATAACAGAAAACAACTTTTGGAATGCAGAACAAAAAGTCTTACTCTTAGGGTGCTTGGCGAACAGGTGCAGAGCATACACGGAGTACTGATCTTCTTCGGACGCAGAGGGGGAATGTTGCTTTATTACTTTTATCTGCAAAAAGTAGAGGTTTTGTAGGGAGGTTATTTGATTATAACAAACTTCTTTGAGATTGTTGAGAGCATAGCAGCACTCCTATCAAGCGGAAGCCTAATTATACTTACATTTTACGCAGTATTGGCAGGTGTGCAGACATATAGACGGAGCATAATATCGAAGACTATTGGATTTATGGCGTTATTGGTGTCGTCATTTATTTTAATGAAGCTGTTGTAATGAAATTCACGCATTTTTATGGAAGCAGGAAGCAGTTGCGCCTTAAGTTCGGATTAATATACTCAGCTGTGTTTTTAAACGCTTTTGTCATAAGTTTTATAATTTCTGGCAATTACGAGTCTGCATTAATTGCCTCCTTTCTTATCACCACAATAGTTTCTATTTTTATAGTAAAAAATTCAAAGATAAGATTTGTAGAAATTAATTTATTCGTATTTATATTTCTAGCAAGTGTTTTGGTGGCTCTTATTTCGCTTGCCGGCGGGGGTTTGTGAGATGCAACAGCCATTGGCATTCAAGATTGAACAGCTGCCTTCAAAGATTGATTTTGTCGAATTTCTTGATGCATTTTCAGGAAACAGATTTATTGTTTGCCATGATCTTAAGGGTAGAAATACATTTATAATGACAGAGGCAGATTCTGCAAAAGAGAGCGTGGAACGCGCAGTTAAAGGCGCGATTTTAAGCTGCATTGATTACAGCAAAAAGCTTGAGAGCCCGGTAGTAGTAATACCATTTACAGATTACAGCAGTAAAAATACTGAAATTATGCATCAGGATAAACAGGTTTTCTATGACATGTATGATATTCTGGGAGGTGAGGACTCTTTAATCATGATATCATTTATGCCCACAACAGAGGATTATCTTAGGCGCGTAAAAGACAGTGTGGAGCATGAGCTCAGCAGCAGAAAAGTGAGATTTACAAAGTTTGATGATGGGATTACGGCAGGGAGCAGGACCGGTTCAGCTCAGTTGGACCTTTACTATGGCTCTGATGAAAGAAGAATGCTCTTATCCATGGTAAACACAGTAAATGAAGCGTATACCGAGAATTGCATATCGTATAGGATTTCGGTCATAATATCAAATCCCTCTGAAAAAGTAATGCAGTATATAAAATCAAGGGTGTCAGTTTTGGAAAGCTTTAGCTCAAGTTCTTTTGACATCGCCTCTGTTTATAATGAATCTGAAGATTTTGCGGCCGTGCCGTTCTCACGCAGGCACTCTGCTACAATTCTTGGTTTTTCAAATAAGATATCTAGAAGGGATGTGCTTCCCACCTTTCTGTCTGACACTGAAGGTGGAATTATTCTTGGCTCGTATTTAGACGGAGGCTTGTGCGATACCGGAGAACAGGTAAGAATGCAAAAGCAGAATCTAAATCTAGGTTTGATACTTGCGGGCTTACCAGGAACCGGAAAAAGCTTTGCGGCTATGGGAATACTCAGGCAGTCCTTTATCGGGGAAAAACCGATGTCTATAGTAATATCGCCTACTGAAGAATGGAATGGTTTCGGGAAAACCGCAGGCATGGAAGTTGTGAGGATATACGACCATAATGTTAGATTAAACTTTTTAAAGTGTGAGGATGGAGTAAACAAGGAGAAGTTTTATGAGAATCTTGCCATGCTCATGGCTTCGGCATCTGGAGCTGGACCGTATAGAGAACCGATGGAAAAATGTCTGCTTGCCGCATTTAGAAGAGTTTACTCTTTATGCACAGACCCGGATCCATTGTACGTTTATGAAGAGATAGAAAACGCTGTCATAGACAGGCATGCAAAACGCACTGCTGCGGGGGTGAAATATACGAAGCATGGAGAAAATATAATGGCAGGGCTCGAGAATCTGAGGCAGATGCTTTTCAAACCGCAATTTGCTTATCAAGGGGGTATGAATTTCAGGCAGTTGCTCGAAAAGGGTGTTGTATTCGACCTTTCACCTGTAAGCAATACCATGAAACCCTTTTTCTATGCACTGATACTCAACCAGGCGTATGGATTTGCTGACACATTTGATGTGCACGGCGACCAAAGCCTGCGCATGTTTATATGCATAGAAGAGGCTCAGCTCATTTTCGATAATGAGGAACAGTCTGCTGCAAATAGAGACCTAAAACAAAGAATCCAGGATTTCAGAAAAAGGGGTGTGTGCCTTGCCATGCTTACGCACAGCGCGAATGACATTGAGATTTCTATAAGAAGGCTGTGCCAGACAAAATTATACTTTAGGCAAAGTACAGAATCGGCCAGATACGCAGCAGCAGACCTCCTCTTCGGCCAGGATGTAAATGATGACATTATAGACAGTCTTAAGAAGTTAAGGCAGCAGACATGTATTGCGAGTTATATGACTATAAAAAACGGTTCCAAGGAACCTTCAAGCTCAGTTTTTATTAGACCTTTGCTTGTTAACATCTCCGACGCATATAAGCCAGATGAAATAAAAGCGTATGCGGCACCCGCAACAGGCATAAGGATTTTAAGCAGGGAGGGAGTTGGCCTGCACAATACAATAGAGGTTTTTTATGCAGGTGAGAAAATATACAAAGGTGTTCCTGATAGTGAAGGAAGGGTATGCATAGAAGGGCTTTTGAAAGACAAGAGATACAAAGTAGCAATGTACGGTGCAAAAAAGAAAGATACGCGCTTTTTTGATGCTTATGGCGGGACTGATAATGTAATAACAGTGGATATTGGATCGGATTAGCCGAATATGCTGCCTATCCCTTCTTCGCTCTGCTGCCTTTCCCCTTCAACCAGGTTTATGACCTTATCCTCGGTTTCTTTGTCTGCGCGTTTTATGCTTTTAATGTTTGCCTTAAGTTTCTTTTCTGCGCGGGCTAGAAACTCTTCGCTTGCACTTATGTATAAATAGTATTTTTGGGAATCAAGATTAATTGATATGCCGTCTTTTATGCTGTAATCCTGCCTTGCAAATATGGTATTTGCATCATCATTGTCTTTGAGGTCTGCCAGCTGCTGTTCATTGAGATTTTTGTCAAGATATGGGTCATACTCCATTAGTCTTTTTAGGTCGTTTGCCTCGCTTGCATCGCAAACATAAACCTGCGAAGGCATTATATCACTTGACGAGCTTGGCGTTTATGCTGCCTTCGCGCCCGGGCCTGTTTGTTATCACTGCTTTTCCTTCATCAGTATCTATTACGGTGCCCTTTGTCATTATTTTAAGCCTTGCAAAGTTCCTGTTGTCATTAGATTGGAGTATTGCCTTTATTTTTACCTTCTTGTAGCCGTTTTTTGTAAGAAGATTTGCATACGCCGCATATTTAAGCTTGTTTTTCTGGGATGCGCCTCTGCTTCTGACCGCGTTTATCTGGTTTTCCTCGCCAAGCCTTGTGTTGGCAAAGTAGCCGCCCATCTCATATCTTTTCTTATCCCTGTTCTTCTTTTTAAGCTTCCCGTTGCCGTAAAGCTTTCTTTTCGACTTTCCATGAAGCTGAGATCCAAACTGGCTCATAGTAACAACCGATATTTTAGCAATATATATAGCAAGCATAAATATTAATAACTTGGCTCCGTACATTTTGTAATGTGCACATCTCTGCATATGTGCCTATTAACTGGCCATATTGATATCCATGGACATTTTCAATAATGCAGAGCCGGTTGCATGTATTGCCAGATCAGATGCAATTGTAGATAAGCTCGTGAAAGCTTCTGGAGAAATGTCTTCTGGGAAAAACTTCGTGCTTCTTTTAAAAGACAGCAGCAGTGTGCGCAGAAGACTTTTGCCATCATTTATGAATGCATACCTCAGATACACAGAACATTTCATGCGCGCTGAATCTTTGCAGAAAGAAGTGCTGCTTTTTGCAGCCGGAACTATGAATATTAATAAGGCTATAAGAAGCGCAGGCATTGATAACAACGCTAAGTTTATTGTTTTTGCCAGCAACAGAAAGCTGATGAATGAGTTCATTATTACAACTGGGTCAGCTATTATGGAAACATGCAGACTTGAAATTGACAAAAATATTGCCAAGGACGTTGCAATAACAGGATTGTCTGGAGACAGCTAGAGAGCAAGTATTACTGCAGAGGCAGCGTATGCCACTGCTACACTGAATACTGCAGTAATTATCCATATCGATACTATCTGTACTGCCGGCTTCTTTGATAAAAGCCTTTCCTTGTAGCCAAGCCCTGTTCCATATATGGTGCTCGTAAGCATCTGCGTGTTTGAAAGCGGCACGCTTAAAAGGGTAGCCAATTCCACAGATGCCGCAGCAACAAGCTGCGATACAAGAGCATTCGCATACCGCATAGGCATTATCTCGTCACCAAGCCTGTGCAGCTCTCCAGTACTGAGCAACACGCTGCCTAAAACGATAGACACAATTATTGCAACATAAACGTACAGCGATGGCTGTATTACTGAAGCTATGGTACCTAAGGTATTTGCGCCGAGGGTAAACGCGGTAAGAAACGAGATTATTATGAGCAAGATCCTTACCCAGTGTATTCCTGTCCAAACATTGTCCCTATACATGAGTTTCTGGACTCTGTGCAGTACGACTGACGCGAGAACCAGTGAGACTATGCCAGCAACAATCCAGAAAGACAGGATTTCGGCTACATATATCGTGTTAATTGAGCCGTATGCCAAACTGACCCCTATAAGCGCTGATATAAAGATTATAGAGAGCGATTCTGGCACGCGCTTCTTATGCGCTATGATGAACATTATTATTGATATCACAAGTATTACAGGTATTAAAAGGCTTCCGGCAGGCAGAAGACTGCTTATGCCTTTGCGCAGTATGCTGCCCTGCAGCAGAAAACCCGACACATATCCCAATATTGTGATAAGCACTCCTGTGCGCTTGTTTACAACCCTTCCTGATATTATCGGGCCGGTTGATACAGACAGATTGTTTCCTGAAACCAACGCAACAAGGATTAGGGCAAGGAGCACATCGAGCAGCGTTATAAACAGCAACTAATCACTTTGGCTATGAAATCATTGAAAGTATTATGCTCAGGAATATATCTGAAGAGTCTTCGCAATCATCCAGAACGTCATCATAAATATATGCAAGATCAGTTATATGATAAAACTCCTTGAAGTTTGATTTGGTCCTGTAGGCGAAGTCAAGCAAACTGTCCCTTACCGCGTCCCCTTGATTTTCTATGACTTTTATTCTTGATCTTGAAAGGCGCATTACGCTTATGCTTTCTGAAGAATGCATAGTTTCAAGCAATTGTATTGCAGTATTCGAAAGTGCATTAAACTCAAGCAGCTTCTCCCTTACATATTTGTTTGCGAGGCTGCCGCGTATCCTGTAGCGTACAAGCTGCCTTGCCAGTTTGAATACCGAATCGACTATGTTCTCCTCCTTTCCGGCTATCATTATCATGTCGTCTATGAGATTCGGGGCTATCGCTCCTGTTGTTATGGAGCGCGACACCTTGAAGTACTCGCTTGAAGCCTCTTTTTCCAGCTTGTTTATTTTGGTTATGTCATAATCCCCATTTATTATGTCTGCCAAAACGGCATTCGCCTTTCTTGCGACCCGGATTATGCCTTTTGTATTCTTGAATGCCTTCTCTTCCCCAGTTTCAAAAAAGCCTTTAAGAAAGCTCATTGCATCGCCTTCTGATCGGCATTTAGCACTGCATGTATAAGTTCAGCTTTTTTACTGCCTATTTTATCTATCTTCATTAGCTCATCAACATCAGCATTGCACACATTCTTTACTGAACTGAAGTGGCTTATAAGCTTTTTTGCTGTTTCGGGTCCTATGCCGGGCACCGACTCCAGTATGAGCAGCTGATGTTGATACATGGTATAGGCCTTCTTTCTGCCTGCAATTCGGGGCAGGCGTCTTTCGATCAGCTGCTCCCGCTCAGCAAATTTTGACAGTATATAGGATGTTTCTGAAGGATCAGCAGAGTTTATAACCTGTATATTGTAATCAGTGTAAAGAGCTAGGATGGTGCCCAGGATTGCGTGCCTGCTTACGTAACAGTCCTCAAGCCGACCCTCTATTATAATTACTGGCAGATCGAATGCATCCCTTAGCCGTGTGGCCTGGTCGAAAAGCCTTGCGTCTATTATGGATGACTCAAAATCCTGCACTGTTTTGCGTTCTATACACATTCTGTCTGAGATTATATAATCCCCCACAGGGAGCTGTGCAAACGACATTTCAACATTGAAACTTGCAAGAGAATCCATTATCTCCGCATTCCTTTCCCTGTTGTCTATAAGCATGCTTAGTCTCTGCATTTAGCCACAGTCGATATCTCAATATGAAAGCACAATAGATCTTTCGCTTATCTCTTTCTTTATTTTTTCAATGAACTCCTCAATAGCTACGCTGGGCTGCTGTTTTTTGCCGGAGCGGCTTCTGACAGTTATCATAGAGTTTTCCTGCTCCTTCTTTCCGATGATTATAGTATAAGGTATGCGCATGGTCGCTGCGTCGCGTATCTTGTGTTCAAGTGTTTTGTCGCCGATGTCTAACTCTGCGCGTATGCCATGCTCCTTCATCTGCAGAAACACGCGCTCTGAATAATCATTTACCTGTTGAGATATGGAAACTACGCGCACCTGTATCGGAGCCAGCCAGGTAGGGAACCTCCCTTGGTAATGCTCTACCATTACGGCAGAGAAGCGCTCTATGCTGCCGAGTATTGCGCGGTGTATCACAATAGGCATCTTTGACTTCCCGTCCTCTGCTGTATACTCCAGATTAAAACGTGATGGAAGCTGATAATCCAGCTGTATTGTAGCGCATTGCCAACTTCTTCCGATGGAATCTATCACATCAAAATCTATTTTAGGGCCGTAGAACGCGCCTTCTTTATCCTTGACTTCATATTTCATACCGCTTTTCTGAAGCGCTTCTTCAAGTACCGAAATTGCCTTCTTCCATAAGTTCTCATCACCAAGATGGCTATCCGGCATTGTAGAGAGTTTTGCGGTAAACTTCATGCCAAACGTATCGTATGTTTCTTTGACCATGCGGAGCAGGCTTTCCATCTCCTTGCCTACCTGGTCCTCTGTTGCAAATATATGTCCATCGTCCTGGGTCAGCTCCTGTACTCGGAAAAGTCCGCTCACGACGCCGGAGAGCTCCCTGCGGTATATTTTGTCAAATGTTGCTGTTCTAAATGGAAGTTCCCGGTAGCTCCATTTCTTGGATTTATAAATAAGCATTGTAGAGGGACAGTTCATGGGCTTTAATCCAAAAGATCCTGAATCTGTATCAAAAGAGAACATGTTGTCTTTGTAGTGCTCAAGGTGCCCACTTACCTGCCAAAGAGCAAAATTTACAACAACAGGCGTGCTTGTCTCTAGATAGCCATACTTAAGCTCGAGCTGGCGCATGAGTGCGATGAGTTCACGGTACAGCACATGTCCGTTAGGATGCCAGTATACCATCGCTGGAGACACCTCCTGAAAGCTGTAAAGATCAAGCTTCTCTCCGATTGTCCTGTGGTCTTCCTCCGGAAGCCCGGCCCAGCTGCTTTTGCGCACCAAGGAGGTATTTACGCTGATGGGTTTTGCTTTTTTGTATACCTTTTGGTCATCGCCGTTTAATGAATACGATCTCGACTGTTCAGCAAGCGGATGGGCTTTTATGTCAAGTATGAGCTTCTTGTTCCAGCCGAATGGTGCTTTTTTGACGTCTATGTCCTTTGGAACCTGCTTGAGCATATGGTCTATTATTTTCCTGCTTTCATCTACGTCTGCAAGCATGTTGCTTAGATGTGCAAAGGGGTATATGACAAGCCGCTTTCTTGCAAGCTTCTGCATATACTCTTCAGTGTCTATCATTGCCTTGTCTGCCATATCTGGCGTATCGCCTTTCTCAACGCAAACAAATATAACAAGTGTGTCATCTACAGATATTCTTTCCTTCTTAACATCATCATATACGCTGGCTTCTGGGCGTATAGGCTCATAGGTTATGTTGTCTACATCCATTTGAAGTATCTTCATCTAACTACCTAAGCTGAATATTGCAGAGAAATGCTTTTATTGGTTGTGTAAGAAGTTACAGTTCGCCTGGGTGTAGCATCTGCGCTTCATTTCCAGATACGCCTTTATGCATTTAGTATATGGCACAGTTTACGCGGCGCATCTTTGATTGACACCCATGCATATTCCTGACTTTCTGAATTGAGTTTTACGTTTGTGGAGTTCGTTCTGCATGCAAAATCAAATATGAGGATAAAAACCCCAATCTGCACTGGTAAAAGCCGATTTGGCGAATCGGGTTAGGTCAAAAAGGTTAGAGACTTGGTTACCGAAAAGGTAAGGTTAAGTATTTATATATTTAATGCAGTAACATTACAATACATTATTATACATTGTTATACATTATAATGCAATGATACGATGTGAATTAAATGGCAGGCAAAAAACTAGGTAATGCGGCAAGGAAGTATACGACAATAACCATCCCGCAGCCATTGTTCGACAAGATAAAGAAGAGCATAGAAAACACTGGTTTTTCTTCTGTGTCGGACTGGGTAACATTCGTACTAAGGGAAACCATGATAGACATGAACAATAAGGACAAGAAGGCAAAGAGTGCAGTAATAGAAAGGCTTGAGGCGCTGGGTTACATAGGTTGATGAGAGTTGTGTGTATTGTAAACTACCTACGACTAAAGGTCGTGGGCTTTCCATAAGTTGAAGAAATATGTCGCACAGCAACAATCGGTTCAACAACCGCATCTGGACGAATAAGCCCGTTTACTGGGACTCTCCTATTGGAAATCTGGAGAGTATTATGGTTAGTAGTATCTCTCCGCTCCAGCAGGGATTTTATGGCAATATTGAGACTTGCCTGTCTATCGGAATTTATAACAACTCCACATTTCTTACATCTGAACAAGGCATAGTTTCTACTGTCATGTCCTTTCCCAACAGCACCGCAGTGGGAACAGAACTTACTTGTATGCCATGCATCAACAATGTTCAGCGTAATATTCTTGTCAAAGCACCTCTGTTCGAGATTCTTCTTGAAGGTAAAGAAAGGAATACGCATAACTTCACGATTGAACCTCTTTCCTTTTGGGCTGAATCGTTTAAGGTTCTCAATCGCAATGTCGGCACCATATCGCAGTGCCATTTCAGTAATCTCTCTGACAACTTCACCTATTCTATTTTTGACAAAGTTATGTTCATTTCGTTTAGTCTTAGTAAGTGCCTTTTTAGCATATTCACTTCTATTGTCAGCATTACTCTGCAAAATAGACTTCCTTTCATAGATTTTCTTCCTCTTAATCCAAAGGTCTTTACCGAAGTAGTCTTGATGCAAAACATCTCCGTTAGGGGAAAGAATAGAAACAGCAAAGCATTTACTATTTACATCCACTCCAAGAATATTCTTTTTAGGAGGCAGTTCAATATCTTCTTTGGAAAGATAAGCAACAATCTGCAAGGTAGGAGTCAGCCCATAAGTCTTGCATATCCACCCATTTTTGAGAAGGTCAGAATACCTCTGGAAGTTGCGGTTCTTCTTGATTGGCACAGCGACACGATTTCTTGGATAAATTCCAAGTTCGATAAAGGGCATAGTCATATTGAAAGTCTTGCAGTTGCGAGGAACGTTGAATTTGATAGTAATTCCTTTGGACTTGCCTTTGCTCCTCCAAACAGCACGCTCCAAAGAAGCATAGACCTGAACGTTGAATCCAGTCCTCTTTTTGGATTCAGCAAAAGTTTTTCTATGGAAATCCATAAAAGTATTGCAGAAATTTCTTTCATCCCAGAGTCGGTTGAATTCAGAAGTAGCCTTCATGGAGAAATCTTTGAGGATTCTGGCCTTCTTTGTAGTAATCTCATCAATCTGCAAAAGAACAGCACGTTTCATACTACTAACCAATTATATATATTTGAAAAGACATATAACGTTTATACTCGACAATTCATCCCACCGATAAATCATGTGGGCTTCCTTGTCGAGATTAGGTGATTAAATGACTGATAACTCAGAACTTTCGAAGGTATCAGAAGCACTATGGAAGGAGCAGAGTGAGAGCAACTGGGATAAGTTCTCGGAGGTGCTGAAAAGCAGCAATGCAGTATATTACAGGGTGGTATTTGCAGATGAAGGTAAACTCAGCAAGATGCAGGATCTTACAAAATCCTATGCCGAAATCTATGATAAAGAGTATAAGCTGATTACAAAAGTGCCAATAGTGAAAAAAGATGGCAGGAAAATACGCGGCGCCACCATATACTTAATGGGCCTTCAGGTATCCAATAGGTGAGGCAATGATAAAGCAGGAATTAGACGTTTTGGAAGAGAGAAGCATTTACATAATACGCGAAGCAAAGATGAAGTTCAAGAACATAGCTGCGCTTTGGAGCATGGGCAAGGACAGTACAGCAATGCTCGCACTTACCAGAAAGGCTTTTCTGGGAACAGTCCCGTTCCCGGTAATTCACATAGACAACGGCATAGATTTTCCTGAAACGTACAAATTCAGGCAGGACCTTGCCAAAGAGTGGAACCTTGACCTCATAGTGGCTGACAGCAAGATAAAGCCGGACATTGTTGGATCCGCGTGCTGCGGCAAGAACAAACCAGAAACGCTGAAGAAGGTAATGAATGAACATGGTTTTGACGCGTTAATTGTATCGATAAGAAGAGATGAGCATGGCATACGGGCCAAGGAGCGCTACATGAGCCCAAGAGATGAGAACTTTACGTGGGATTACAAAAATCAGCCCGCAGAGTTATGGGATGATTATTCATCCAATATGGATAAGAAAGGACATATCAGAGTGCATCCGTTGCTGGATTGGAATGAGATTGACATATGGAATTATGTAAGGCAGGAAGGCATACCGGTCAACCCGCTTTATTTCTCTAGGGACGGACACAGGTATAGAAGCCTTGGATGCACTCACTGTACTGTTCCATTGAAATCAGATGCTAAAAGCGTTGACGACATAATAAAAGAGCTTGAAACGACTGCTGATGAAGAAAGATCTGGCAGAAGCATGGATAAGGAACGGGAGTATGTAATGCAAAGGTTGAGGTCCTTAGGTTATATGTGATCTTATGATAGTCAGAGCTATTGCGCTTTTAGGGCACAAGGACCATGGAAAATCGACGCTTATAGGCAGCATGCTCATGCAAACAGGCTCAGCTACACAGGTAAGGATAAATGAGGCAGCAGCTTACAGCAAGAAGCTGCACAAATCGTTTGAGCCGGCATTCATACTCGATAGCTTTTCTGAGGAGCGGGAGCAGGAAATGACTTACGACACAACAAGAGCACAGATAAAATATAAGGATCTCGCGTTCTCCCTTATTGATGTCCCTGGGCACGAAGAGCTAATAAAGAACATGATAAGCGGCGCATCATATGGCGAGTTAGCAATACTTCTCGTTTCTGCAAAAAAGGACGAAGGAATTATGAACCAGACGAAAAGGCACCTGTTCGTGGCGCGCATGCTCGGTATAGACAAGTTAGTAGTTGCAGTTAACAAGATGGACAGCGTAGGATACGATGAGAATAGATTTGAAAGTATAAAGTCAGAACTTTCTGAGTTTATAGACAGGATAGGCTTTGAAGGAAAGAATGTGATTTTTGTGCCAATATCAGCTTATAACGGAGAGAACTTAGTAAACAGGAGCACGAGGATGGGCTGGTACAGGGGGGATACTCTTGCAGATTCTGTGTACAATACATTCAGAACTCCGACATCTAATATCGGCAGCGGTGCATTGAGGATAATAGTGCAAGGGATCATAGATCAAAACAACAATATTATTGCGGGAAAAGTGATAAGTGGCATCCTTAAAAAAGGCGAAGCAATATTATTACTTCCAAACAGGGAAACGGCTACAGTAAAAGAGATAATAGTAAAGGGCAAAAAAGTAAATTCTGCAGGCGTCGGAGAAAATGCAGCTATGATAATTGACAGTGATACTAAAGGAGAATTGAGGGGTGCAGTAATATCTGGATTAAAAGACAGTCCGGAAATTACAGATTCGGTAACTGCAAGGATATTTGTTACGAACACCATAAGCAATAATTCTTATATCAAATTCAACGGCGTTGATGTGAAATGCCTTGAGATAAAGGTGCTTGATGGCATAGATACAACTACGGGTAAAAAAACCGGAAGAAAAACTGCTGAGCCGCTCAACGCTATAGACGCAAGAGTTACATTCGGAAAAAAACTACCTGTCGAAAATTATAACGTAACAAAAGAACTAGGCAGGTTTGTACTGTACAGCAACAACGTGTTCGCTGGGATAGGCATGATCACAAAAATAAGGCAGTGTATATAATTTCTTATGATTAATTATAATAATAGGTAATCTTATGAAAGTAATAGTGCTAGGCGCTGATGGCTATCTTGGGTGGCCATTGTCATTGAGGCTCATGGCAAAAGGCCATGAAGTGGTTGGAGTCGACAATTTTGTCACAAGAAAGAATGTGCGCGAGGTGGGTTCAGATTCGGCAATACCTATTCCAGAGATGGCAGAGAGAATAAAGGCAGCGAAGGAAGTGCATGGATTCAAGATGAAGTTTCATGAAGGTGACATAACCGATTACGATTTCCTGCACAAGGTAGTAAAAGAGGAAAAGCCAGACACCGTTGTACACTTTGCAGAGACAAGATCTGCACCGTACTCCATGATAAACGCAAAGCACGCATCGTATACAATGACAAACAACATAAGCGGCACACTTAACCTCATCTATTCCATAATGGAGGTGAACCCATTGATACATGTAGTAAAAATGGGCACGATGGGGGAGTATGGAACGCCGAACTTCGACATACCTGAAACTGCATTCGTAGATGTCGAAATAAACGGCAAAAAAGACCGCATTACAACCCCGAAGTTTGGTGGATCGTGGTACCACTGGTCTAAAGTGCATGATACAAATAACATACTGTTCGCAAATAAGGTGTTGAAGCTTACAGCAACAGACATAATGCAAGGCCCGGTATATGGTACAAGGACAACGGAGATAACAGATGAACGGCTCCATACGCGTTTTGACTTTGACGAGGTCTGGGGCACTGTTGTCAACAGGTTCTGTGTTGAATCTGTTCTCGGAGTGCCTCTGACAGTTTATGGAAGTGGGGAGCAGATACGCGGCTATTTATCGCTGGAGGACAGCATTCAGGCACTTAGCCTGCTCATTGAGAATCCTCCAGAGAGAGGAGAGTATAGAGTTGCAAACCAGTTCGTGGAGTTGCTGAGTATAAACAACATAGCAGAAACTGTAAAAAAAGCTGCTGAAAAAGAAGGCATAAAGGTAAACATAGGCAAGTACGAAAACCCGCGGGTTGAAGCAGACAGGCATTACTACAAACCGGAGATAAAAGTTCTGCCAAAGCTTGGGTTTAGACCAACGCTTAAGATGGCTGATCTTGCAGGCCAGCTGGTGAAGGATCTTGTGCCTTACAAGAAGCATATGGCCAAATTCCACGATAGGATACTACCGTATACCAATTGGAGAAGGACAGAAAACACAAGATAACACTACAGATTCTTGAAGGAGTACTCAAGCGCCTTGTGGTAGCTTTCAGTGTCACCCACGTTTAGCCACTGTTCTTTCTCCAAGGCTATGCCATATATTCTGCGCCCATCGAGTATCATGTTCTGTATCCCAGAAGTAAGCTGAAGCTCTCCGTGTTCAAGGCTTGACTTTCTTATGCTATCAAATATCCTATGCGACAATATGTATACTGCAGAGATGAGCAAATTTGATTTTGGATTTGAAGGCTTTTCTTGCACTCCGGTAATCTGAAATGCTTTATGGCCCATATGCCTGAATTCTTCTCCTATTTCTGCTATGCCGTACCTCTTCGGGTTGCTTGTTTTTCGGAGCAGAAGAACACCATCAGCATTCTTCTTTGCATAAAGATTAACGGCTTCCTTGTAGCCCCCGGTTAGCACCCCGTCATCTGCATGTATAAACACAGGACCCCTGCCTGCAACAGGGCCGCGGCTTGCAAAATCCTCTCCGCGCAGAACAGCATCGCCGAAGCCTTTAGGCTGATTCTGGAAAACAAAAGTTACATCTCTTTCAAAGAGATAATCCATAAGCAGGGCACGGTGTTTCCCTACAACAAAACAGAAATTTGAAACGCCTGCAGACATAAGTGATTCCATTATGAGATCGGCTACTGGAACGATTATCCTTGACTCGCCTTCAGTTTTAAATAATGGAAGAAGGGCTTTGGGTACAACTGCGGTAACTTTTTTCATCCTGCTTCCTTCACCTGCAGCAGTAATTATGGCCCTAGATATTATCATAAAAACACCGCTTATAACTCACTAAGAGATGGCAATTAAGGTTTTTATTGCTATCCTTTTGGTGTGTAATTTGTTTTTCTGGTTTAAGAGTGCAGACTGACTGCTTAGGAAACAAGTCGCCTAAGGAATTCCAACCCTGCCGGATCGTCTTTCAGTCCGGCATACATGGCAATTCTGCTTGCAGGAGTTGCGCGGTCGCGCAGTTGTGCTATCAACAAAGGATTCGGATTTTCAGGATGCACCAGCAACACACGGTTAGTTTCCCAGCTGTCGGATGCGCTTATAGCTTTTTCCATTACCTCGGTATCTGTCAGATTAGTTTCGACAACACCCACATATATGAACTCTTTTAGCATGTTCTCGTATACTATCATTGAGCTTTGGAACGAGACTACATCAGTAGTGCTGGATATACCTCTCTCCTCAAATAGCTCCCTTTTGGCTCCGCGTACAAGATCTATTCTTTCAGGATAAATGTTTGGCAACGATGATAATATTAAGTCATTCTCGTCAAAGCTGCCGGTTACGCTCGCAGTTATCTTCCCTACGTTCTGTGCGCCTGCTGCACTCCTTTCCTGAAGGATGAAACCTTTGTTATTATCGAATTTGACTAGCAGTGCGCATGCAAAAGGATAGGTTATGCTTGTAGTAAAATTGTCAGGCCCAGCAGATTCATGCTGCTTCTTGAGCCACTCAAGCTGCTCAGGGTCTGTAACGTCCTTGCCGCGCCCCGCAAGTTTTGCGTAGAACGGATACATTACCGCTTGGATTTGCATACTTCCGTCGTGGTTTCTTATTATGTTGCCCAGTCCTGAAGTCATCTCATTAGTGAAGCGCGGTTTCCCATTTGCCTGTATCGCACTCCATTTAGTGTAATTACTGTTTATTATCGACTGTATGACTGGATGCGGTTTATACTGCAATAGGACAGGGCAGAGTATATCTATATTGAATGTTCCCGAGTATATCACTGAAACTGTATGGGCTACGTCTCCGGCTTCGATAGGTTTTGTTTTTGCAGGTATTATCTTATGTGCCATTATATCCATGAATTTATAAATTCTGTGATATTTATAACTTGTGTCAAAGCAGCCATTGCACGCGAAGAAACTAGGATGTATTTAAATAGACAACAGATGCACCACATGAAGGAAGTTAGACTGTAGCAGAATGTTTTTAAACCCTCCATGCAAGATTATTGCATCGGCAGTGAGTGCATGAAACACATACTAATGATGGAAACCGGTTCTTTCAGAACCATTGGCGGCGCTGCTAAGGATACGTATATGCTTTATAATAAACTCAGGTTAAGGAAGGGCTATGACATAGATATTTTTGGCAACTTCAACAGAATAGATAAAGCAGCAAAGACAGTTGATATATCAGAACTGTTGGCAAAGGATTACGATCTTATATGGATGAATTCGATACGTGACGTGACGATAGCTGACACTTATAGAGAATCGCATACCAACGCAAAGACCCGATTTCTGTACGTAGACAGAGGCAATGTGCTGTTGAACTTCAGTAATGCATCCCTGAAGAGGCTACTTCCCAAGATGATTGCCAGAAGGCACCTTATATCCAAGATGCAAAAATGGCTTGATTATTATATTGCAATAAATCCAGGCCAGTACAGCTTTGCAAAAAAATTCTTTGATAAAAGAACTGAAGTGCATCACATACTTATAGCGCCGCACGAGGAGTTCAGATTTCTTGGTAAAAAGAGGAGCTTTAATGGGGCGCTTGCAGCATCAAGACTTGACGAACGCCAGAAGAAGGTAAGCCATATGATAAAAGGCATTGGTGCAGTTGTCAAAGGCCATAAGGAATTGAAGTCTGAGGAGCTTCTCAGGATTATAGGTGATGGAATTGACAGTGAGAGATACAAGGCAATGGTACATTCATTGGGGCTCGAGAGCAACATAACCTTTGAGGGCTTCTTTGCCGGGGATGAACTCGTAAAAAGGTACAACAATGCTGCTTTTTTTGTGTCAACTTCAGAGTGGGAGGGTCTTGGAAGGTCTCTCCTGGAGGCCATGGCATGTGGCTTGCCGCTTCTGATTAATGATAACATAAATACAGTCATAAAAGACAGACCCGTTACCAGAGTAGTTAAGCCCGGGTACAATGGGTTAGTGTACAAATATGGAAACATAGACGAGTTTGCAGCTCAGTTTTACAAGATTTATTCGGACAGGGAGTTGCAGAAAAAGCTTTCGGCTAACGCCCAAAAATTCATCAGGCAGTTTAGCTTCGATAAAGTCGTCAAGAGTTATGAGAGAATTATAGACGGATTATAACGCACTACCGCGTCATCCATTCATTCTGCTTCCAAATGGTGAATAGGCCGTACATTGATGCCACTAACATCATTAATAGAGTGGCTATGCCGTATACAAGTGTCCTGAGTTTCCTGCCTTTTGCAATTCTGGACGCAATTGCTATACCGAACAAGGCAAGACCAAGTATAACCAAAGCCTGAACCATGGTGTATAAGAAGAAATTATGGCCTAGCGCTGCAAAATTCAGCGAAAGCAGACTGACCGTGTGCCTTGCCTCGAATGCAATGTAATTCCCAATGCCATGCATAAATATAAGGTTTAGGCGCATTAGCCCCAGAAATATAAGGGCTATTGGAAAAAGATACATATATGTCATCTCAAATGAGTAGAATATGCCTCTTTTGAAGTAGGCTCCATTGAAAAGCTCATTGAAGAAGTAAAAGTATCCTGCCCTAGACCATCGTACCATTTGCTTGAACATCAGCTTTAAGTTCTTCTGCGGCACAGTAACAACAGTTACGTTGTAATCTATTACGGCTTTGTAGCCTGAATTTATTATATAGCTTGTGAGGTGCCTGTCTTCTGCAAGAATGCTTTTCCTGCCGAATATCCTGTTATTTATGTATGTATCGGAGAGCATGAAATCCTTGACCAGATCAGTACGATACATTGCACACCTGCCATCAAGCACCATGACGCTCCCATACATTAGCATAGACCTGAACATTACCTCTTTGAGTTTTTCAAAGAATTCTGAACAATACGATATCCGGCTTGACTTCTTTATCTCAGCTGAGACCGCAGTGCCAACTCCGCCCACATTGTTTTCAAATTTTGAAAGCATGCTTGTTACTGCGCCGTCAGGAACAGAAGTGTCACTGTCTACAAACATTACAAATTTTGTTTTTACGTGTAGCATGCCGTTTGATATTGTACCGCGCTTACCCTTATGCTCATGCTGATGTATAAAATTCCCGCCATACTCCTCTGTTATTGTTTTGTACGGCTCCAGAGATGAATCGCCAATCACCAAAAGCTTCGACTTTTGAGAGGCCAGGCTTTTAATACAGTTTCTGAAGATTTTTTCGTTTTCATTGTATACCGGCACCATTATTGTTACGTCTTGATATGTGTAATTTTCAATTCTCTTCTTGTTATCCTTCAATTTGAGTGAACTGATTGAATTTATAAGATAATAGGAAAATGAGATTATTGAAAAGGCTATTGTTACAAGGAACACATAGCTTGTTATACCGTGCATTAAAACACTATTTGATATATGCAGGTAATGCGATATAGTAGTATATAGAAGTATAAGCTTTTAGACTATCGCAGCTTTTCGTTTTTTGTATTTTTGTATTGACTGCTTTATTTTGCGTTTTTTGACTGAATATACGCCTTCAGCTCCGTTAGACCCGCAGCAAGAGTGTATTCTGGCTTGTATCCCAGTGCATTGCTTATTTTAGTTATGTTACCTATCCTGCTTGGACTATCACCTTTTCTTGCAGGCGCCATCTTTACAATGCCTTTCTTTCCCACTATGTCCTCTATACTTGATAAGAGCTCATTTGTTGATGTGCCTGTGCCGGTTCCTATATTGAATTCTCCGGATACACCTTCCTTAAGACCCATGACAACTGCGCGCGCAACGTCCTTTACATAGACATAATCACGCCTGTCATTCCCTGTGCCAAACACTACAATTTCCCTGTCGTTCATGATGTTAAGCATGAAGTTTGTTACTGCACCACCATAAGTACTGTTCTCTCTTCGGGGGCCGTATACGTTAAAGAATCTGAACGCTATGTTGTCCATGCCATGCACCTCCTTAAAAGTCCGCAGGTATATCTCCATGCATACTTTTGTTGCAGCGTAAGGAGAAGCTGGGCCGTACTCAGTGTTTTCAGATATAACGCCGACGGCCTTTGAGGTGTAAACTGCACCTGAAGAGGCGAATATGAATTTCTTTATCCTGTGGCTTGACGCGGCTATGAGCAGGTTTAGGTTGCCCGTCAAGTTCACCTCATGGTAAAGCATCGGATTTGCAACAGATTTTGCCAAATCCCCTATGCCGACCATGCTTATTACTGCATCGATACCGTCAACTGAACTTTCCGCTACTTTTTTGTCGAGTATGCTGCCTTCCATGAACTCGAAATACGCCTTGCCCATGTGCGTGCTCAAGTTTTCCTTTTTTCCGGAGGACAGGTCGTCAACTACGCGCACTGCATAACCGGACTCTACAAGCCTGTCAACTATTGCACTGCCTATGAACCCTGCACCGCCTGCAACTAATATCTTCTTAGCCTGCATTAAATCAGTTGATTAAATCAATATATATATATTCTTATACAAGTTTCTTAATATTTTCTAGTGTAGCGTTAAGGATTGACTTCTCCTTTGCTTCTACGCTTATTCTGAGGACAGGTTCTGTGCCGCTTTTTCTGACTATGAACCAGAAGCCCTTGCCGGCTATCTTCAGACCGTCGTTATCAGTATCTACAATCCTGCATTCCCTCCCATACTCAGAGATTATCTTCTCGAACAGCTTTTCGGTGTTTATGCCAGCTATTGGTATCTTTATCTTTTCAGATACATATACGGGCAGTTCGTCGAATATCTGTGCAGAGGTCTTTCTGTGCGACGCGAGGAAGTCCAGCATAAATGCAAATGCCATTGCGCCGTCCCTTACATACTGGTGCTTTGGATATATGAAGCCACCATTGTCCTCAAACCCAGATATGCCGCCCTTGCTTATTAAAGATCTTGACACGAATATGCTGCCTATCCTTGTGCGCTCAATGCGTATGCCGTGCCTGCTTAGGAATTCTTCAGCAAGATCAGAACTTGAGAATGGCGTGAACACCACTTTTTCTTTATCGCCATCACGAAGCGCAGCCCAGTACGAAAGTATTGTGCCGCTTTTATCTCCAGGCTGTATCCTTCCTTCCGAGTCTATGAATATGGCTCGATCGGCATCTCCGTCATGTGCAACCGTTATATCAACATTAAGATTTTTTGCGAGTTCTGCTGTTTTGGCAAGGCTTACTATTGTAGGCTCTGGCTGCCTGCCGGGAAACAGAGGGTCTAGATTCGTGTTTATCTCGTAGGTCTGGCATCCAAGCCTCTCTGCAACAGCCTTGCTTGTTATTGAACCTACGCTGTTAGCACCATCGATAAGCACCCTGAACTTCCTGCTGCGTATCTTATCTACATTGACGTGCTTTAACACTCCTTCGACATATGCATCTGTTGCGCCGCGCACCTCGATTACATCATGATTTAGTTTTTGCCATGGAACACTCCTGAAGCTTCTATTGAAATAATGCTGTTCTATCTTCTCCTCATTTGAGCTAGCGGTTTCTACACCGTCTGAATCTATTACCTTTATACCGTTGAACTCTGCAGGATTGTGGCTTGCAGTAATCATCACGCCACCGCTGTAGCCGTCTTTCTTTATGATGTATTGCAGTGCTGGAATTGGAAGAATGCCCGCATAATAAACGTCTATTCCGGAACTTAGAAGGCTGCTTGTCATTGCCCTTGCCAGCATATCGCCGCCTGCACGAATATCGCGGCCAACAAGCAGCTTGCTGCCTTCATCGAAGAATGCGCCTATGGCCTTTCCTATGCCCAAGGCGAGATCTGGCGTGAGCTCCTTGTTGGTTATGCCACGTACCCCGTTTGTGCCGAACAGCCTTTTAGATGACATCATATCCTCCAGGTTTTGCCATTTTATTTATAGTACCGCCGAAATAAGCTAGTACCATCTGATATATGTCCTCAACGCAAAGGTCTTTCTGCTCTGCCTTTGATGAATTTGAGTAGAATCCAAATATGCCTTCACGGGTATGGTCGCCGCTGCGCGCCGCTTCAGGCTCGGCAAACACACTTTCCTCAGAGTGGTTAAATACATCCATTGTGTATCCAGGGCTTGCCTCCACTATCAAGTCAGGTGGTATGAACAGTTTTGTATCTCCGTAATACTCATTTCCGGAGTAGACCTTTGATACAACATTGATTTCACCATCCTTAAGCTCAAGCATCTTTATCTTTATCTCTTGAATTAGTTTTTCCTTTGAATGCCCTTGTATTCCAGGTTCTGCAAATCTGCTATCGTTGATCCAGATGCTGCTTACCGGATTATTTGACAGGGATGCGAATGCTTTGGTATTCTTCATGTCAAAGGAGCGTTTGTATGAATAGTCTTCGTAGCTTGTCTCGACTTCACTCGCACATATGAACCTTGTTACTGGACTTTTTGTCGAGATGCGAAGTTGTTCGTGGTACTTCTCTTCACGCAGGCCTTCTGCAGATGAAAGTTTTTTTGATTGCGATATATCTACTTTTAGGCCACTGCTGCTTATTACGGAGTCCAGTGAGGCATATCCGTTCCTTATGAGCCATGTATTTAGGAGTATCTTCTTCTTAATAGGCTGAGCGCCATGATCGGATACCAGCATTATGGCAAATTCCTCGCCTTTTTCCTCAGCTCTAGCAACTATCCAATTGATGAAGTCGGATATCTCTGCGTAAAGAGGCAATATGTGCTCTTCTGAATTTTTCAGGCTGAGGGCGTAATGCTGTATCCTGTCTGTTTCTGTGAAGCATATGAACGCTAAATCATAATCGTTTCTTTCAATGAGATGTTTGCTTACCTCGGATCTTTTGCGTATGCTTTCAACATAACGTTTTGTAGCTTCCTCAAAACTCATTTGGCCTTCCTTGAGCGCCTGTTCTATCTCCGGTTCGCCGATAAAGCCTAACTTTTCAGAGGCTTTCTCAATTTCGACCGAGCTGAACTTCGGCTTGAGTGGAAATCCAGTTATCATATCAACGCCGCTTGTTCTAGAGGGTTCTGTTGCCATTGCTGGAGTTATTACAAGGCATCTTTTGCCCTCTTTAGCAAGAACATCCCAGAACGGAGGGTTCTTATTGGAGTTGTAGAACGTCAGCTGCTTGTTGTACTCTTTGTCTAGGTAAAAGAAGTTCATGACTCCATGCTCTGCGGGGCTTAGACCAGTGTAAATGCTCGGCCATGCAGCCGCAGTTATAGGCGGCAGCGTGGATTTGAGAGAGGTAAGACTGCCGTTTTTGATTATCTCATTGAATCCTTTAAGCCGATGCTTCCTTGAGAATTGTCGGGTAAGCTGCAACGGAGCGGAGTCTATGCCTATTAAATACAGCCTTCTCTTTGACAAGAAAACACTATATTAATTAGACAGGGTATAAGTATAAATATATATTCTGGGACATTCCCGATTAAAGCTTTCACATGCAAATAATACATGATATCTTGAAAGGAAAGGATACGGAGGCGTACGTCTCCAAAATAATAAACAGGCTCATGGATAGATACAGCGACAGACTGCATACAGAGCTTGCTCACAGGAATATGACAGAGCTTTTCGTGGCAGTGCTTCTTTCGCCGCAGTGCTCTGACAGGCAGGTAAACGTTGTTACGAAAGACCTATTCAGGAAGTACAAGACCTTTGACGATTACGCAAATGCAGACCTTAGGAAGCTTACAAAGGACGTTAGCGGCTTGAACTACTACAGAACAAAGGCCAGAAACCTAAGAAGTGCCGCACGTATGATTGTGGACAAATTCAACGGCGATGTTCCCACGGCAATAAACCAGATAATGGAACTGCATGGTGTCGGAAGGAAGGTTGCCAATGTAATACTCAACGAGGGCTTCGGAATTTCTGAGCAGGGCATAGCGATAGATACACATTGCATTACAGTATCGCAGCGACTTGGGCTTACTAGGCATAAGACTGCAGACAAAATAGAAATAGACCTTATGAAAAGGGTTCCGAAGAAGGATTGGAAGGTAGTGTCCAACCTATTTATCGCGCTAGGCCGGGATACATGCACAGCAAGGAAGAAGTTCTGCGGAAGATGCATATTGAAAGATATATGCCCAAGCAGCGAAGCATGACAAGAAGGCGCATCATTGCAGATGATTCGAAATCAGTATTGCATGAATTTTGAATATTCTGAACCGGTTTTTTGGAGCAGCTGCGTGACATATCCCACTCGTATTGATGTATTTGCATCAAGGCCAAGCCTTCCCGCAACCTCGCTTAGTTCGCTGTCGGCGTTGCCTTCAGAGATTATCTCTATCTCGATAAACTTTCCAAGGCCTTGAACATCATCGAGATTTACTTCTGCACCGTTGAATTCGTATTGAACACGATGCTTGGTTATCTCGAGGAACGGCTTAAACCCCAATTTCTTCATCATTGTTTCAGCAGTATCAGGATCTTTTACCTCTATTTCACACTCGTCATAAACACCACTCCTGCCTGTGGAGCCCTTGAACGTCATAAAGGCCTTGCTTTCTGTGCGCCGTATCCTCATTACGAAGCTCCCTTCATGGCTTGAATACCTTGTTGTGTCAGTAAAGTATACGTCATGCTGCCTTGACTCGCCTTTGAAGCTTCCGCTCTGCTTTAGGAATTCAAGTACGTTGTCGAAGCTTTCAACAGGTATCTTCATCTCTTGTTCTATGGAATCAGGCCACATCTACGCTCTCTTCGGGATAACCTAAACCCAGAAGAGCTTTTTTTACTGCGTCTTTGTGCTCTCCCTGAAGCTCTATCATGCCGTTCTTTGATGTACCGCCGCATGCAAGGATGCGCTTGAGCTCTTTTGCCGTCTTATCCATCTCGTCTCCTGACAAACCAGACACTACTGTCATGTACTTCCTGAACTTTTTCTTCTCAGTGTAGACCTTTATGCGACGGTTAGTCTCCTTGTTTAAGACATCGCATACGCAGATCTCCTTTGGAAGACCGCATTTGGGGCAAATATCAGGCATTAGGTTGCCGCACCCCTTTCGTTAAGAAGAGTAAGTATCTGTGCTATAGTGCGCTTTATCTCGCCTATCTTTACCTGCTTGCTGGATACGCCAGTTGAAACTATCTTCCTGCGTTCTATGCTTGCTTCAAGCCTGAGCTCTGAAAGCTTTGCGCTAAGCGCTTCATTAGAGAGTGCTCTGAGCTCTTTTATTTTCATAGTTATATATTACGCAGATAAGATATTTAAGCTTTGTTTTTTGAATCGCTTTGTGTATTGTCCTGAATTAAGGTTCTCACGACAAATGGATTTCTCCTTGTTCATTTATATACATCTCTTTCATTTGGCCCCCTTTAAGTATAAACGCTTCGTAAGGTCTCAGTAATTTACCATCCTTT
>JAJZOD010000010.1 GCA_021852055.1 Microcaldota archaeon | reverse complement strand
TGGTCGATACTGGTCATTGCAGTAGTGATAGGGGCGCTGTTCGAACTCGGAGTGTTCAACAGCGGAGGCAATGCGCTGCCAAATGCGTGCATTCCACAGTCAGGTTACATATGTTCAAATCCGCAGCTTAGCAGCACAGGCAACCTTCTTATTACATTTGGGCAGGCGTATGGCAGTGTGATTACTGTAACCGGAACGGGGTGCTCTGGAAGCACTGCACAACCATCAACATTCTCAAGCACTGATTTATCCTTTGCATCAGGAGCTGAGAACAGTTTGGTTTTCAGCTGCCCTACAACTTCAAATGCAATGGGCACAGAATTCCATGGCACTTTATGGATAGAGTACACAAGGAATAATGTCTTAGGTATAATAAGCCAGGTTGCAGAGATAACTGCAAAGGCCACTACCACCAACAGTTTTGCAGGCTCCGGCAGCGGAAGTCCACAAACGTCGCATTATGTGTCAATAACTCTTTCAAACCAACAAAGTTCTGGCACTGCAGCAAACTTCCAGCAGATGGTTTTCTTCAATCCATCATTGTCGCAGTATACACAATATGAGGCGTCAAACCTGAGCAACATCGAGTTCACATCAGGTGCGCCTGCAGGGCAGGCAGGCAGCACGCCCATGTATGCATGGTTAGAAAGCGGTGCGTCTACATCAGCGACAAACACAGTTGCATGGGTGAATCTGGGCAGCAGTACACTCGGTGCTGCTGGTTCAGGCAGCAACACGCTCACAATCTACATGAACTTCATGCCAAACAATGCGCCAGTTACGTCCGGTTACACAGGCTACGCACCGCAGCTGTGGTGTGCATCTGGATGCTTCCAGACTTCGTACGCGCAGTATGATGATGGTGCAAGTGTATTTACTAACTACTGGAATTTTGCTGGGACAAACCTACCGAGTGGATGGATAAATAACCCAAGTGGTATAACTGTAAATAATGGAATAACAATTACAGGACAAACTTATGCATTGACTACTTCTAATTATGGTTTATCTAATTATTATTTAGAAGGGTTTGTGGATTTCACAAATATAGATTTAGGAATAAGCCAGCCAGAATTTGGATATTCAAATTCAAAAACCTCTGGAACATATTGGCAAGTAGTAGGTTTTGATGCCAATCAGGCAGGTGGAGCATTTACTGCAACTTCTTCAGGAAGTTACACATTTTCAGGGCCGTTGCTTTCAACAAATGTATATAAGGTTTATAGTATATACTTACCATCTTCATCTGATGCCTATTTTTATGTTAATTATTCAAATTTTGTTACTATTACTTCTTACATACCAACATCACAATTACCTATTGGTTTCTCAAATATGCAAGCAAGTAGTTCTGACGTTTATAAAGCATACTGGCTTCGCACTCGTTCATATCCACCAAATGGAGTAATGCCAAGCGTAAGCTTTGGCAGCGTGTCGTGATTGTTGCGTGGGGAAAGGTGCCATGTGTAACTTATGTTATAGTCTCAAACTTCGCATGCGTTATCTCTATGTTTTTGGGTAGTGACTTAAGTTCGCCACATTGAACTTCTTATGATGTAACCTATTTGATGGCAGGTTACCTGTTTTCATATGAAAAGTATGAACAGCGTAACACCACCCTTAGGTTTGTCAGTTTATGCATCACATCTGCATGCGACATTTGTGCCCATGACTTCTTGAAGTTTCAAAGGCATAAGTATACCCCCCGCCTCATCTGCTTATTTTATTGGAATTGAATGCATTATACCTTGCCGACATAAAGGTGCAATGATGCCCTGCCTCTTTACTGGCTAACTGTGCATCATATGTCTATCACTGCGCGTATGCTGTATCCTGTTTTTGTTCTTTTGACTTCAAGCCCATGCGGCGTAACTGCCTTGACCTCCAGAAGCCCGTGCTCAACTGCTCCGATGTCTTTATATCTCAGCACACCTTTTATTGCACATTGCCTTCCTTCGGAAAGTTCCTCAATATCAAACTTTATCGGTGCGAGATTGCCTACCTGGACCTTGGTGAGTATGCTTTGCAGTGCAAACCATACCAGATCCTCAATGTTGCCTGCGCTGTCCCTGAGCTCAACCTCCCTTATTCTTGATTTTGAAGACTTGATGCCGTCAATGTCGAACATAACGCCTATCATGGCAAGAACCGAGTTCTCTATGGCCTCTTCAAGTGTCTTGCCGTATGCTACGAATGCTATATCAGCTGTGTGCTCAACATACATGAATTTTTTAACTGGCATAATAAAGTCTTTATATGCATAAGAACTATAAATAAGCGTCCTGTGAAGACAAGAGTAACTGCTGAGACTTGATGAAGCCTATATCGGCGGAGGACAAAAAGGTGCAGTTTTGGGATTAAAAGACGGCAGGAACGGGGTCATACTGCTGGCAGTGCTTATAGCAGTTGCGCTTGCCGCATCGCTGTACACAACGCAGTTGACAATAAGTGATACAGACCCCTCCACATACATAGCAATACCAATGCTCATGCTGCCTGTATTTGCATTGTTCTTTGCCAAGGAGCAGATAAGTCCTAGAGTTAAAAAACGCGACATATGCGCTGCGCTTATTATTTTTATAGCGCTTATACTGTTGACAGCGTATCTGCGCATAAGCCTTTCATACCTGTTTGCAAGCTACAGCGTTGAAATGCTTCTATTCCCGCTTCTGATAGCATCATTCATAATACTCATATTCGGGCTGGCAAACCTGAAACGGTTCTGGCCACTGCTTCTTTACGCTGTTTTTGCATCGCCTGTGCTTCTTATTCCAATAATCAATCTTAACTCGCTGTTTGCTGCATTCAATACGCAGATAGTGTACCATCTTCTTGGGGTATTTGTACAGAATGCAAGATACATTGCGCCCATAACAATAATAGCAAATGGCTATGCAATCGGCATAGGCGAGAGCTGTGTGGGCATAGGGCTTCTAATAGCAATAATACTGCTTTTAGCTCCAGTTGCGTGGCTGTATTATGGAAAGCCGATAAGGAAGCTGCTATGGGTCTTCAGCGGCCTGCTTCTCCTGTTCTTGCTCAATCTGATGCGCATGCTGATAATAGCGGCAAGCTGGGTAACATACGGCCCTACCTCAGCGCTTATACTGTTCCATGAGTTTGCCGGCATACTCCTGTTTTATGCTGCAGTAATAATCATACTGCTCATATCGCACCTGTATGGCATAACCCTTGTTTCTAAGAACAGGTTTGTGCAAAAACATGCAAGCAGGCATGGCAGAGGTTCACATATTGCATACAACAAGGTTGCCATAGTACTGGCAGTTGCATTTTCGTTTTTATACCTTCTTTTAAATATAGGCTACTCAAATATTTCTGTGTCTCCTTACCTGCTTAACACACTGCCGCAATCTCAGAGCGCACCTTTGCTGAACAGCATATCAGCAAAGCTTTACACAACGCAGTATCTTTTCGGTGTCAGGATAAACAGTACCAGTTCTGGAGCATACATGCTGCTTTACAACAAGACCAATACATCAATAACAATAAATTCGCCAATACTGTTATACTTCACATACAACAATTCCGGAGGCAAAGTCCCTATTTTTGTAAATAGCAGCATGAGCGATGAGCTCTCATTTCTTGCCAGCACAGGCGTGCGCCAGGACGTATATTACACTGTTTCAAACGGCACGCCGTTCATTTTTTATAGGTCAACAGTGCCGTACAGCACAAATTCCTCATACTCTTTAATGACATTCTATGCCATAGTACCAGCGTCAGATATGAAAACAGCGGTCTGCAGCTCAGAATCAGTGTACTCGTATATGTTCAACACCATAGAGCTTAAATTTTACAACTCCACAGTTTCAGATGAAATGGCAAAAGCGGCATGCATAATAGGCGGTTCTATTTATGGTACAGTTTGAGTACAGCGCTGGCGCTTTTATATTCCTGAAAGAGAGGGGCAGCAGCGCATTCAAGCTGCTTCTTCTGAAGAAATCCAACGGTGAATACGACATACCCAAAGGCCACATAGAAAAAGGGGAGAGCTCGGAGCAGGCAGCAGTTCGTGAAATAAGAGAGGAAACCGGAATCCATGCAACCCTGCTGCCTTACTTTCATTCTGACACAAAGTACTTTTTCAGGAAAGGAAAGAAGACAATACTGAAACATGTGCGATTCTTTTTGGTTGAGGCAGAAGATGACAGAGTTAAGATATCTTTCGAACACAAAAGCCATGAGTGGCTGGATCCGAATGACTTTCGCGAGAGGATAAAGTTCAAGGACATAGTGAAGATGCTCCCCGAGGTTCTTGATTACATATTGCGCTACATGCAGATTTCAAAAATAAATGACGAGTATGCGTCCCTGCCGAAAAACTCTAAGAGTTGGGATCTCAGCAGTAGGCTTGTTCCAGGAGAAGGTCCGCTAAATGCAGATATAATGCTTATAGGCCAGGCACCAGGAAGGTTTGAAGACGAGTCGGGAAGGCCGTTTATCGGCAGAAGCGGAAGGCTTCTTGACGAGATGATAAAATCAGCAAGAATGAAAAGAAATAAGCTCTACATAACAAGCGTAGTGCAGTTCTTCCCTCCGAAGAACCGGATTCCCACTCCGGAAGAGATACGACTCTGCAAGCCCCTATTAATCGGGCAAATAAGCGTAATAAAACCAAAGTTCATAATACTTCTAGGAAATGTAGCGCTTGAAGCTGTGCTCGGCATGAAGAGCGTCCATGCACATCATGGTACAGTAATCGAGAATGGCAGCACTACATATATGATAACGCTGCACCCTGCGGCAGCACTGAGATTCAAAGAGAGCAAGAAAATCATGCAGCAGGACTTTGAAAAGTTTGGGAAAGAGATCAAGAGAGGTACAACAAATGGTGCATAACTCCGCATTCACTGCAGCAAAAAGCAGACATTTATATCTTCCCGCATTTATTATTCGTAAATCAAGGGCCTGTAGCTCAGTTTGGTTAGAGCGCTGCTCTGATAAGGCAGAGGCCGAGAGTTCAAATCTCTCCGGGCCCATTTACAAAAATCTACGACAAAACAGGGGTTCAAATCTGAATTTTGGGCCCGATTATGGAAGCAATGAAAAGGCGGGTTCGGGGTGCGTTTTCAACGGCTCCTGAAGGCCTGAAAAACAGGTTCGGGGTTTGATTTTCAGGACTTTTTAAAACAGACTACCAATCTGGGCAACACAATTTGGTTCTGTTGTATTTCGCCAGTCTACTCTATTTCTGTGTTATGTAAAGTTGAAATTTTATTATTGAGTATTTTGATTTTGTACCATCCGCGTTTTCTTTCTCTTCAATAGTAGAGAAGGCTCAAGCGTAGTATAATGCCAAAATAAGCAGTTACATATCACAGAATTCTTCAATATTTAGCATCGCAAGCTCTACGCTTTAAAACACGTGCTACATTCCCAATGCTCTACAAGTCTTGGCTTTGCATCTTTATCGTATTCCTTATTTGCTATCTTTTCAGTTATGAACTCAGGTTTCCAACTAATAAACTTATGAAAATATCTATCAGTTTTCTTGTAATTCATATTCGTTTTCCCATAATAGTACCAATCCTTTCCGATTATCTTGCGTGTTTTATCATCAACTTCTACATAGCCCTTTAACTCGCAGATTGCACACGATATTTTATGTTTAATTTAAGCAGCCTCATTACTGCCGTCATCTGCCCATTTATAGATACTTTTCAATGTCTTCCCATTTCAGGCCAGTTTGCCTCAGTATTCTATTCACTATTTGTTGTCTTAGTTCTTTCTGGGATATCTGAATCACTGTATGGTGCTCCTTTTCATCCCACAGGACAATATGATCACCTTTCCCTTGCCTTGCAGAGAATCCATAGTGCTCTTGCAGTATCTTAAGCAATTTGAGTGGTTTCGCGGGTCTGAGCGCACCTATAAAATCACCTAGCTCCTAGTGATTAAACTTCTTAGTATAGGCGACTTCATTTCCTTGCGGTTGTTCTTTTCCAGTAGAAATTCGACAACCGTATCTACCGCGTCCTTCAGTTCGCTCTCAAGTTCACGGAGGCTTTTAGCCTGATCTTGAACGTGCAATTCATCAATTACCCCTATGAACCACTTTCCATCTTTGTGAACATCTGCCTTGAATCCATATATTTCCATCTTCATGTCTATTCCTTTAGATATATGGCAGCCACAGGTATAAAATGTTTTGCTTCGTTGTCCTGGGTACTCTTATAAATATGGAACGCAACTCTACATGAAAAGGTGACGTTGGGAGTAAAATGACCCTTTTCGACACGATTTTAGGTCGTCCACCATAAAACTCCAATTAGTTATCTGATTTTATGAAATATGTACTTTTACTGAATGAAGCTTGAAACCAACGGGAGGAAACAGAAAAGCGGAACTTACAAAAAACAATTGCAAAACAGCGGTTCAAATCCAAACATAATTCCGGAAGTTAAGAAAAGGCTGATTCAGGTGTGCTCAACGGCTCCCGAATGCTTTTTTTATCTGCTTTTCTGTAAATGCTCCCTGCCTTATAACGCGCATGCTTGGAATTCTCATAATGGTAGACGGCACGCCGCAGCCCTTCCTGCCGGAATCTATTATGGCGTCAACCTTCCCGTCAAAATATCTCTTCGCTTCGAAGCCCGTCCTCGCAGGAGTCAGGCCTGAGGGATTTGCACTTGGGGCAACTATCGGCACGTGTGCAGCTCTTATTATGGATAGTAAAGTTGCGTTGTCAGGCATTCTGACTGCCACTGTCCCCTTCCCTGCCGTAACTCTTTTAGGCACTGCGGCTCTTGCCTTTAAGATTACAGTAAGCGGCGCAGGCCAAACATCTTCCAGAATCTTTCTGTACTTTTCAGGTACAAAAGCTATCCTGTCAAGCATATTCATATCAGAGACAAGTACTATAAGTGCCTTGCTTCTCTCTCTTCCTTTTATCCTGTACACCTTCTCGCATGCTTTTCTGTCAAGGGCATTGGTGCCTATGCCATACACCGTTTCTGTTGGAAAGACGAGCACGCCGCCTTTGCATATTGTGTCAGCTGCTGTTTTTATAATTCTATACGCTGCCATGCCTTTGTGCAGCCGGAGTATTCTAGTTTTCAAGCTTATGCGCCATATCTAATCTTTGGTTATCCTTTTAGACAGCATCTGCGATGCTATCTCTGACGGGTTCATAACGCTTATCCTTGCATGCAGGCTCATTACGTTTCTTTCCTCCTCTTCACTATGGACTATTGCTGTAACCTTGGCATCTCTCGCAAGGTTCCTTATTATGAGTATAGCGTATACTATCTTCGACTTTTCGTGCATGTCCACAATTATTGATTTTGCCTTATTCAGTTCAAACTTCTGCATCTCCCTCTCGTTTGTTTCGTCCGCTACATATGCACTGTATCCCTGGTCGCGCAGCTGCTCTGCCATATCCTTGTCATAAGTTACTATGATAAATCTTGCCCTGTTCTCTTTCAACCTCTTTGCTATATGCATATTTACAACATCTGTGCCTACAAGCACTATATGGTTCCTAAGGAACCTTCTCTCCAAATTCGTTATCTTGCCCGAAAGCTTATCCAATCTATTGTTCACGATATCACTTGAGAATACAGTGATGGCGCTAAGCACAGTGCCAAGGCCAGCCACTACAAGTATCATTACAAATATCTTTCCAACTGCTGTTACTGGGTAAATATCTCCGTATCCTACTGTTGTAAGTGTTATTATTGTGAAGTACGCTGCATCGAGCAGGGAATTTATTTTTACGTTAAAATTGCTTTCATAGTGCCCTAAAATGTATGTCCCTCCTACGCCAAATGTGAATATTACTATTATAGCAACAAGATAAACAATGACTTTTACAGATAATTTCAACTGATCGCCGGTTTTACATATTACTGGAAAGCTTTTAATTATTATTGCCGCTTCATGATATTTTCATCCTTTTCTTCCTCTCCTGATTTAATGCGCTTATGTTCTATTCTTGTCATGATTCCGGACCAGAATGGTGCTGTTCTTTTAGTAAATGCATTAAGTCTTCCAGCTATTGGTGTTTTTGACTGGCCTAAGCTATCTATAGTTTTTATCTCATCCGGGCTGAGCTTCCATCCGGTTGCTCCTGCATTCTCCTCTACATGGTCAAGCCTGCCGGCTTTCGGTATTGCCGATATGTTGCCTTTCGATATAAGCCAGTTGAGCGCAACCTGACCTGCAGTTTTGCCATGCTTCTTGGATATGTCATCAAGAATCACATGTACGTTGCCATACCTCTCATCAAAAAACGCCCCGCTGCCAAATGGGCTGTAAGCTATTATTGTAATTCCGTTTTTCTTGCAGTAATCTGACAGTGCATCTCCGAAATCCCTTACAAGGACGCTGTATTCTATCTGGTTTGATACTATCTCATGTTTTTTCATGGCATCCTGCGCTGCGCGAAGCTCCTTCAGATTGAAGTTGCTTACGCCGATGTGTCGTATCTTGCCCTGGTCAACCAGTTTTTCCATGGCCCGCATAGTTTCCTTTATCGTCACTCGGGAATTTGGCCAGTGAAGCTGGTACAAGTCAACAGCCTTTACGCCAAGTCTTCCAAGGCTGGCATCGCATGCCCTGAGAACTTCATTTTCGCGGAAATGGCTGGGCGAGACCTTTGTGCCTATGAATACATCCTCATTTTGTATTGCTTTCCCGACAATTTCTTCATTGGCGTACATCTCTGCGGTATCTACAAAAGACATTCCTAATCCTATGCCGTAGCGTATAGCTTCTATAGTGCCCTCCTTATCTGCGCCAAGCTTCCATGTGCCCATTCCTATCACAGGAATGGTGTCATCGGTTTTTCCAAGCCTTACGTACTCCATGGCAATAATAAGACTTGCAAAAGATAAATACCTGTGCATGCCTGTGTGGCAACTAAATCATGCCATGTGAAGTTTGCGCATTACTTCGTCAAGGCGCCTGTTTCTTAGGCCAACAAGGTCGTCATTTGTGTCTCCTGGTTTGGTTTTTTTTACGCTTCTGCTAAGGTGCCGCACTTCATTGATTATTATACCAGTCCGCTGCTTGTCAAATACCCCCTCTTCAAGCCCAAGGCTTATCCTTTCAAGTTCTGCTATCTGATCCTGCACTGAAAGCGACACAAGAACTGAGCCTGGCGCATTCTTCAGCACGATATCCTCTACAGCCGAGGAAATCCTTCCTGTTGACTTGCTTAATTTCTCGAGCATTGTACTTAGCTCGTGTTCTGCCTTTCCTATATCCTCAGAAAACTCCTTTGCGCTCTGCATCCTACTCAGTGCTTGAAGCTGCGACTGCTGTGCAGGGCCCCGTGCAGGAGATGACATATCTACAAAATACCCAACTGCTTTATCGTAATCATATTCTAATTCGATCTGCTGCTCTGACATTATCTTATCCACATCTAACTCTGCATCTTCTGTGCTGTTGTCAGAGAGAGAATTAAGCACTTCGACAGCCTTTTTGTAATCAGCATCCATCTCCATATAAAGTAACCCAGAAATGAAATCTAAGATAAAATGTCCTTCGAGTAAGGGGTGTTGCTTTTTGCCAGCTCGACTATCCTGTCCTTGTTTCTATAGTAATTTGCGACTATATTGCCACACATGTCAACATCAAACACCTTGTTCCTTACCATCCAATCCAGTATAATGCTCTTTTCTTCAATCTCCTGTTTTATCTCGATCTGGCTGTAGCCTCCATACAGCGATATTGTCTGCGCTAGCCTGGATATTTCTGCGCCGTCAACGAAAGTGTCGCTCCTCATATTCCACCTTTTTACTACTGAGACGTCGCCATCATTGGTAACCTCGCTAAATTCGAACAGCCTCCTGATGCCTAACCTCCTGTGCCTAAAAAGCGAGGTAACTGCACCTATTGAATTCATAAGTATCTTTGGTATGCTTATCGGAGGGTTTGTCATCCTTATTATGGTATCATGAGCGCTGTCTGCATGCACAGTGCCGTAGACTGCGTGTCCGGTGTGTATTGCCTCGAATAGTGTTTCTGCATCGCTTTTCACCCTTATCTCTCCTATGAGCATTATGTCAGGCCTCTGCCTCAGGGCGTTTATCATTAAGTCGTAAAGCGTGACCTCACCTTTCCCTTCAGGGTTAGCCTGCCTTGTCTGCATAGGCAGCCACTGCAGGAATGCAGGCAGCGTCAGCTCTCTTGTTTCCTCTACTGATATTATGCGCCTGTTTGCAGGCATAAAAATACTCATGGCATTAAGGAAGCTGGTTTTTCCGCTTGCAGTTCCTCCGGAGATAAGCATGCTGATCTCGTTCTGTATGGCCAGCCATATGATGCTTGCTATCTCGCTTGTTATGGTCTTATTGGATATCAGTGCAGGCATGCTCCACGGGTTTTTGGCGAACTTTCTTATTGTTATGGTGTTTCCTCTCTGCGATATAGGGAATAGGGTTGCGTTTACCCTAGAGCCGTCAGGCAGCTCGGCATCCATCATTGGAACAAGATTGCTTATCTCCCTGCCTACCCTCCTGCCTATCTGCTCGCTCGTCTGGTATATCGTCTCTTCGTCGCTCATCTTTATGTTTGTCTTGCACCAACCGTGTATCTTATGGAAGACCCAGACAGGATCTGAAGCATTGTTCACTGCTATCTCTTCAAGGTTCTCGTCATTTACAAGAACCTCTATATCACCAAGGCCCAGCAGCATGTTTACCATATACGCTATAAGCGTTTTCATAGTTTCAGGCGATGTTCCCGGCAGGTACTTTTCAAGTATGGGTACGGCTGCGTTTTCATAGTTCCTCTCGAGTTCCTCTGCATATCGCTGGTCGGATATACGTATCTGGTCTATCGGCACAAGCGACAGAAGCTCAGACCTCAGCGAAAGCAGCAAAACCCGCGTCGCCTCTCCTATACCTGGGAAGGTGATTTTGTAGGATGGAACAAAGTCACCGGAATTAGCTATCTGAACGTTAATCTTCAAGCCCTTGACATTGAACTCGTAACTTCCGATTACATCGTTTTTAAGATCCATCTAATCACTGCCTTTTTTAGTCAGGTTGTCTATGCTTGCATTTATCTCCTTGTTCTTGTCATTGATTTTGACTGTGCTGCTTTGCAGATTTTTGACCCTGTTTTCAATCTCTGTAAGCTCTTTATGCTTTTTTGTGACGTTAATGCCTGCATTCTTGGTAAGGCCGTCAAGCGCTTTTGTAAGTTCGTCCATCTCCTTTTCTATGGCTTCTTTGTCCGCAGCCAGAGAGTCGACTGAAGCCCTCAGGTCCTTTATTCCTTTGTCAAGATCCGCAAGGTTTTTCAGGTCTGATATCTCTTTTGATATTCTGGAATCAAGGTCGGCAATTTTCTTGTCTGCCAGCTCATACATTCCATCTATGTTCTTCTTTGCTTTTATGGCTCTGTCAAGAATTGCAGTCCTGCTTTTTGACAATTTGTTGTCCTGCAGCTCCATGCTCCTTCTGTAACTCTCAGTTTTTCTTTTATACTCTTCAAGCTGCAGCTCTGTAGATTGTGCAAGTTCATCAAGCCTCTTTGCCTCGTGCTCAACGTCTCCAGCGAAAGCGCGCAGCTTACTCCTCTCCTCATTTGTTTTCTTTTCAAACTGTTGCAGTAGGCTCTCTGTCGAGCTGTGGAGCATTGCTGCCTTGTTGCTTATGTCCTTTATCATAGCATCTGCATTTTTTACACTCTCGTCTACCCTCTGCAAAACCAGCTTCTCGTTTTCGCCGTTTCCGGTGCCTGCGCTTAAATTATTCACAGTTCCCCCTATGCCCTGTTTGTAGCCTTCAATGTCCTGGTAGTTTTTCATGGCCTGGTTTTTGATGGCCTGCAGCTCATTCAGGTATTTGTTCAGTTCAACGGATTTGTTAGAAAAGCTCTTCTGCACGTCCTGTATGTAAGCCTTAAGCTCCTTTATTCTAGGCGTAAGCGTATCTATGGTTTTTTCATTGCCCTTGATCTGGTTCTTCAGTATGGTGCTTTTCACTTCTATGAGTTTCTTCGTCTCTTCCGGGGTCATCTTCTCGAAATGGGTTGCGTTGCCTTCTTGTTTTTCTGTAAGTTCAGATACGTCTACAGAAACATTTACTGGGGTGACATACATCTTGCCCATTTTGTATACAATACGCACAAGCTTTGCTTTCTCAAGGACAAGCGCCCACTCTTGTATAGTGCTTTCGGTCACTTTAAGCGACGATGCAAGCGCAGTGATATCAGCTTCACCATTGTCATTTATATAATTTAGGAGCCCATCAATGCCGGTGACAACGTCCTCCATCGCCATTTTCTTACCTACTCAAATCTATTACCAGATGCATACTTAAATACGTTTGTGTGGAATCTGATAATGTGTATGGCATGCTGTTTCGTTTTGTTTCAGAATATTACGAGCGCCTGGAGAATGTGGCATCACGGCTTGCAATGATAGACATACTGTCAGAAATGTTCTCGAAAACATCTGATTCTGAGATAAAGAGCCTTGTTTACTTTACGCAGGGTGTGCTTGCTCCTTCATTTGACGGGATAGAGACCGGAATGGCCGAGAAAACTGCTGTTGCTGCAATAGCGCTTGCAACGGGTTTCGAATCAAAATCCGTAGAGGCAGAGTTCAGAAAAAGCGGTGATCTTGGCAAGGCTGCAGAGGATTTATCAGGGAGGACACGACTTAAGGGAATAAGCCAAAGGAAACTCAGCATCACAGACGTGTTTGAAATAATGCACAAGATAGCAGGTACTGCAGGCCAGGGCAGCAAGGATGCAAAACTTAAGATGTTTGCTGGGATGCTAGCTGGCACATCCCCTCTTGAAGCCCGGTACATAACCCGATTTGCCCTTGGAAAGCTGCGTCTCGGGCTTGGGGATGCAACAATACTTGAAGCGCTTGCAAAGGCAAAAACAGGGAACCGGGATACCAAACCCATGCTTGAAAGGGCCTATAACCTATGCAGCGATCTAGGGAAAGTAGCCGATGTGCTGTACTCTAAAGGCATGCATGGCATAGACAACTTCAAGGCAGAGCCGTTCAGTCCCATTCGACCTGAACTTGCAGAGCGGGTAAACACGTTCGAGGAGATACTTGAAAAAATGAACGGCAGGTGCTATGCCGAGAGCAAGTATGACGGCCTGAGGATGCAAGTGCATCTGGACAAAAAAGCAGGCAGGGTGGAGATATTCTCAAGAAACCTGGAGCGCCTGACAGACATGTTCCCTGATATAACCGCAGCAGCATTGAATGAGATAGATGCCGATAGTGCAATCCTGGAGGGCGAAGCAATCTCATATAATGACGAATCTGGCGAGTTTCACTCTTTTCAGGAAACAATACAAAGGAAGCGCAAGCACGACGTGCAGGCCGCTGCAGAACAGTTTCCGATAAGGCTCTTCTCATTTGACCTCATGTATCTAAATGGCGCCAGCTACATGGAGAAAAGCTATTCGAAAAGAAGGTCTGCGCTCGAGTCTGTGCTTATCAAGCGCGATACAATAAGGAGCACAGACAGGATAATGGCGGTTTCTGCAAAAGAGCTTGAGAAGTATTTCGATAATGCAATAAGCAGCGGGCTTGAAGGCATAGTTGCAAAAGACCCGGATTCCGAATACATAGCAGGCGCAAGGAAGTTCTCATGGATAAAGATGAAGCGCAGCTACAAGGCCGAGCTGTCCGACACTGTCGATCTTGTTGTCATAGGCTACTATGCAGGCAAGGGGCAGAGGACAGAGTTCGGGTTCGGCGGAGTTCTCGCAGCTGTATATAATGATGACAAAGACACATTCGAATCAATAACCAGAATAGGTACTGGATTCACAGAGGAGCAGATGGTATTCTTCAGGAAAAATCTCGAGAAATCAAAATGCAAGACAAAGCCGGTGCGAGTCGAATCCATGCTGGTGCCTGATGTGTGGGTTGAGCCATTGCATGTAATAGAAGTACGCGCAGATGAGATTACAAGGTCGCCAATGCATATGTGCGGAAAATCAGACTACGAGAGCCAGGACGAGCCGGGTTACGCGCTGCGGTTTCCACGCATAGTCGGCAAGGGCTTCCGCGATAAGGGCCCTGAAAGCGCCACAACCACCAGCGAGATAACAGAGATGTTCAGGCTTCAGAAAAAGCAGAAGATAGAAGACTGAAGTTGCAAATAATCAGATTATTCCTGCTCTACAGCTACAAAGGGCATCTGCCGCCTTCAAATCCTGCATTCAGTGCAATAGGTGCGCGATAATTACGCAAATTTTTCATGAAATAATACTGCGGGATTGTTGTATAAAAGGTCTATACCTGATACTTAAGTAAAATTGATTTACTTCAGTAATAAGAATTCCACTATAATAGGCACTAACGTAAGATATATAAATATGTCCATAGTTTAGATAGTGGGCGATCAGATGGTAGATTTTACCGGAGACCTTTTGGGCAAAAGTGAAGACAACAATAGTGGAATAACAACACAGATAAAGATAGTGACTATCGGAGTGGGCGGTGGTGGAAACAACACTGTTAACAGGCTGGTCAAGTTTGGAGTAAAAGGCACGGAACTTGTGGCAATTAACACCGATGTTCAGCACTTCAAGATGCTAGACGACAGGATTAAGAAGGTCCTTATAGGAAAAAGCATATCAAGGGGTTTGGGTGCAGGTGGAGATCCTGCAGTTGGAGCCAAGGCTGCAGAGGTTGACAGGCAGCAGATAGAAGAGATACTATACGGTGCGCAGCTCGTATTCCTGTGTGCAGGAATGGGTGGCGGCACAGGAACAGGAGCTATACCTGTAGTAGCGCAGATAGCCAAGGAGCAGGGTGCCATAGTTGTAGCAATGGTTACTTACCCGTTTGACCTTGAGCGCGTCAGAAAGGTAAAAGCTGAGGAAGGCATACAGACTCTTAGGAAGTCATGCGACAGTGTCATAATACTTGACAACAACAAGCTTGTAAAGCTTGTGCCTAACCTGCCGATGAATGAGGCGTTCGCAGTCGCTGATGATATACTGTCAAAGGCCATAGGGGGCCTTGTATGGACAATAACACAGCCAAGCCTCATAAACATAGACTTCGCAGACGTCCGCTCAATAATGGGCAATGGTGATGTTGGCTTTATATCTGTTGGCACTGGAAAGGGCAATGATAAGGTCACTTCAGCTGCAGAGTCTGTTATAAAGAACAAGCTTCTCGACGTTGACTTTGAAAATGCAAAAGGTGCACTCATACACATCTCCGGCGCATCAGACCTTACACTGGGCGATGCAATAAAAGCAGGAGAGATAATAACCGAGCGCATGGATCCAAAGGCAAACGTAAAGTGGGGCGCAAGGATAATACCAGGGTATGAAGGCCAACTGGAGATAGTGGCAATTGTGACCGGCGTTTCAGGTTCAAGCATACTGGGCAAGTTTGAAGAGAAGAAAAAGTCACTGTCATTTGGAGATCTAGAGATGATATAATGGCAGACGATTTTGATTACGACTCATTCAAACCAAGAGTTGCAGTAGTTGGTCTTGGCGGACAGGGAAGCAATCTGGTAAACAGGCTTACCTCAAACGGCATAAAGAGCGCAGACACCATAGCCATGAATACTGACATAGGCCACCTGAACATGATAAAAGCGCACAAGAAGATACTCCTTGGCAAGGAGATAACGCAGGGTCTTGGTGCAGGGGGTTTCCCTGAAGTTGCTGCAAAAGCAGCAGAGATGAGCAGGGCCGACATAGAAGCCGCGCTGAAGGACTATAATCTAGTGTTCATAGCTGCAGGAATGGGTGGCGGCACAGGAACAGGTTCAGCACCGTTTGTTGCGCAAGTAGCGCGCGAGATGGGCGCCACTGTAATAGCTACTGTCACATACCCATTTGCTCTTGAAAGAAGCAGGAAGCTGAAAGCTGAATGGGGCATAGAGCAGTTAAGCAAGCAGGCAGACTCCGTCATAGTGATAGAGAATGACAAACTCCTATCATACGTGCCTAATCTGCCAATAGAGCGTGCGTTTGAACTGGTGGACAACATAACCGGCAATGCAGTAAGGGGAATAGCCGACACAATAACGCTACCAAGCCTGATAAATCTTGATTTTGCAGACCTCAGGAACGTTGTAAAGAACACTGGTACTGCAGTAATAAGCCTCGGTGCAGGCCATGGCTCCAACCGTATAGAGCAGGCAGTGCAATCTACGCGAACGCATCCTCTGCTTACAGTTGATTACGATGGTGCAAAAGGAGCGCTTATCCATGTTGTAGGCGGCACAAATCTCACAATAAGAGATGCGACAAAGATAGGCGAAGGCGTCACAACAGAGCTTGCATCAGATGCCAATGTAATATTCGGCGCAAGAATGTTGCCTGAGCTCAACGATGAAGTCAGGGTAATGTCAGTCATAACCGGTGTCAAAGCCAAGTTCGGCGAGGCCAGGAAGCAAAAGGATGAAGTGGAGCCTTTGCGAATGTCGGCATTTGACAGCGCGATCTGATATCAACGGCAACAATGCAAAATACGATGCACTGTAGTGTTGCGGTGAGGCACCGCACACTACAGCAACAGATAATAACCAGTGTAGTCTGCGCCATCTATCAAGATTCACATTAGCTGTATAATCTACGCCAACAGGTAAATTGCTGAAGTTGCTGCAATGGTTGTAATAAAACAAAGGAAAGTCATCGAAGTGGTGTACTTCGAGCAAATAATAAAAAGGTGCCCTGTGTGTCTGAAGGATACGGAACAAAAAGCGTACTATGCGAAGAATCCGGACCTGAGTGTAACTGTAACTATGGATACAACTCCACAAGTGACAGTGAAAGTCTCTCCAGGCAGCAGCATAGGGCACAGCTTCGAATGGTGCGTTCTTGCAAGATGTTCACTATGCGGATGCACTTACCGGGTGATGGGTGTGCCAAGGATGCGTGTTAAAGACCTGCAGGATAATACGTCTGGCGAAGAGCATGAACTTGCGCTTACATGCTGTGATCTGTGCTACCATGAATATTACAAATACACTGTAAGCGACGTTTTCATAAATCTAAGCAGCGGAGGCAGCGTGTATCTATGCAAAGACCACGCACAGGAGGTAGAGCAGGAAAAGAAACGCGAAGGAGACTACACAACACTTGCGGCAAAACTCCAAAGGTGGGATGGCAAAAAGGAGAAACCGATAGTCATAAAGCTCAAAAACGGAAAGCAGCTTATACTCAAATCTGAAAAAGGCGAAATCCCTGAGATAATAACATACATAGCAAAAGCAGGCACAGTGTCAAGGCGTGAACTTTTGGAGCTTGTTGCAAAGACTACAAAGACAATAAATTACAACTATATAGACGAATGCATAAGTTATCTTAAGGGCATGAATCTTGTACAAGAGCAGCAGAACAAGCTGCTAATCAAGCGCTCCAAGATACTTCTGACAGATGAGGGATCTATGGCAGCAGAAGCGCTTCAAAAAATCTACAAGACATGAATCAAGCCAGATACAAGAAGTATAAACATGCACTACATCGCCTATTTCTCAAGCTTCTTTCCAAAAAGCAGCATGGAGGAGCTAAGTCGTGAGTTCAAAAACATAAAGCCCATAGCCAGCGCAGTCAACGTGCTGGTGTTCGAAGCTGATGACAGGGACATAAGCAGGATAGTAAGCGGGAGCGGCATGATATTCCTATACAGGCTCCTCAAACTGCAATGCCATGGGACTATAGATGAAAATGCGTATCTTGACTCTGCAGCAGAGTCTATAACTGCACTTAAGCTTCCTAAGAAAAAGCTGCGCATAGAGTGTTTCAATATCAATTCAAGGCGCGGCTACTCCGCAAAAGACATAGAAGTCAGCACAGGCCTGCGGCTCGAGAGCAGTGGCTATACCCCTGACCTAAAAACTCCCGAGATACTGGCATACACAATAATAATAAACATGAAGTGGTACTCTGGTTATGTGGACTACAATGAGGTGCAGTTCATAGATCCGTACAGACACTACAAGGCACTGTCTTCAGGCATAAGCCGCGCTGAGATGAAGCTTCTTCAAACCCTTGATACATTCGGCATAAAGGCCGTCAGAGGCCTTGCAATAGATCTTGGTGCTGCCCCTGGGGGCTGGTCATATCTGCTCGCAAAGAGGGGTATGAAAGTGATCGCGATAGACAGAGGAAAGCTGAATTACGAAAGAATAAATAAACTTGGCGAAAGCGTACTTATTGTCGAAGGCGCAAAGCCATCCAAGGCCGATATAAACCTGTTCGATATTGTACATATAAGTCGCGGCTTTGAGCATGCAGATCTCGGAAACGTCTCTGCAGACATGCTTACCGATGACATGAACATATCGCCAAAAGAAACTGCGGCTGCAGTGCTGAAGTTTTCAAAATACCTGCGCAGGGACGGCCATGCCATAATAACGATAAAATGCACAACGAGGAACATAAAAGCACACATAAAGCGTGCACAGGATCTCCTAAGCGGCGAGTTTGCAGTATACTGCGCAAAAGTGTTGCCGAGCAACAGGCAGGAGGCAATGCTGCTTGCAGTCAAAAAGTAGAAGGCAGGCACTGCCATGCAAGTAAGACAAGCAGAAGCAAAGGATTCGAACTGACCCCAGAAATTCAAATCAACTGCTGAAATTCACTACCCGCAAACGCTGTGGGATTTTCCAACTGCATTGTTAACGATCAGTGCATATCATGACAGATACTTCTTGTTCTTTATCTTTTCGCGCACGTAATCGCCAACGAATGTGAGTCTCGGGCCCTGCAGGGCGTCCTGTTCAAGCTTTATCTTTGATTTTATCATGCGCTGCAGCTCAGCTTCCCAATCTGCATGCCTTTTAATCCACTCATAGTTAAGCATCTCTTGCGCCCTTTTCAGATCAACTTCAGACGCCTTTATGGTCATCTTATTTAAGAATTCGTAATTGTCAAGGTCAGACATTGTAACTCCCAGAAATCTCGCCTCTGGAGTAGCAACATCGCTGCCCATGTATGCGAGATTTATGCTCCCTGTTTTTATAGTCCAGTATATGTACCAGCCCCACGCATCCGAATCGGTAAATATGTATATCGGAAGGCCTCTGTCGGCAAGCTTCCTTATAAGCCGCCTTGTGCCACGCGCAGCCTGTCCCTGCGGTGTCATAAGTATGGCATTTTCTTTTTTCCAAAACAGGTCCTCGTTCAGCCTCTGCCAAAGTGCGTCCTTTTCAACTACAAGGACGTATTTAGCCTTTATGTCAACAAACTCTATGTCGTTGTCTACGTCGCTCGGTATAGCCCACCCGCTGCGCCCCTGTTTGCTGCAGTCTATCTCTATCTTTTCGTTGCCGAAGGTGTCTATTATGCGCATGTTGCCTGCAAGCACGCCCTTCCTATTGGCATTCAAATTCAGCCCCTCCCTTTTAACATCAAGTGCCACTTCTATGTCTTCAATTAATGGATTTGATTCTGACTGTTCGCTGAATATGTTCTCATCAACATCCTCGCCTAGAGAGAACTTAAGCTGGTAAAACAAGCCCCTTATTGTTGTGTGTAAGCCCTCCTGCACGAACTTGTGGCATTTTGCTGCAACAGCGACAGTCTGCATAAACCTTTTCGACTGCGCCACATTTATAAAGTTCCTCTCCTCTTTTGAACTGCCGAGAGCCAGATATCCTTTTTTAGGGTCAAATATTATATTAGACCTGCTTCTGACAGTTGTAACAAACTTGGGGTTGTTCCCGAGCTTTATGTCGCGGACTATCTCATTCCCAAGCTCTTCTATCTTTTTTAACGGCCTTTCAGTTTCAGTATCTTCTGCTTTATTTTTCATGCAATCATTCAGTCATTTTTAGTAATTTACCCATCAAGGCCTTTTGCTGTGAGCGGCTCCCTCTCCTTTGAGTCATTGGTTATATACTTTCTCAGCTCGTTTATCATTGCGTCACGCCTGGGGCTTTTCTTAAGTGCATGCTCAAGCACCTCTGCTATGTTGCCCACAGGCACTATGCGTATCTTATCCATCTCCTTCTTGTCTAAGTATATGTCCCTCTCGTTGCTTTTCGGTATAATGACCTGCTTCATTCCTGCTTCTATAGCCGCAATTATCTTATTGCTTACTCCGCCTATCGGAAGCACCTCGCCCCTTACGGAGAGCGAACCAGTCATTGCAGTGCTTTCATCTACTGGTATGCCTTCCAATGCAGATATGACTGCAACTGCAACAGAGATGCTTGCGCTGTCACCTTCTACGCCTTCATAGGTCTGTAGAAACTGGACGTGTATGTCGTATCTTGTCATATCCCTGCCTATGTGCCTTTTAATTATAGCGCTTATGTTCTTCACTGCCTCCTGCGCTATCTTACCGAGCTTGCCCGTAGGTATGAGCCTGCCTTCTGTACGGGAGCTCGCCGGAGTCACCTCTGCAACTATGGGCAGGACTATCCCTGCGGACAGGTACGATGATCCGATTATTGCAAGGCCGTTTACGCGACCTATGGCGAAACCTGATGTTTTGAATATCTTATAATCCTTCCTGTACTCAATGCTCTGTGCAACGTACTGCGCTTCTATTGGCCTTGCCAGAGTCATTGCAGCTTTTATGTCATCTTTAGTTACGATTTTTTTGTTATGCTCCACTGCTATGTCTCCTGCAGCACGTATAAGGCCGCCAAGGTCTCTCAGAATAAGCGTAAGCCTGCCTTTTCTGCCGCTGCGTCTTCTCGCCTCATCTATTATTGCCATGCACGCATCATAGTCAAAAGCCGGTATCTTGTTGTCTTTCTTTATCTCCTGTGTTATAAACTTTATAAGCGCTTCACGGTTTGCATCCGTGTCGGGCATGGACGATTCCATGTAAACCTCATATCCGTAACCGCGTATCCTTGAGCGCAGTGCAGGGTGCATCTTCTGTATGTCCTGCATGTTCCCTGCAGCGACAAGCAAAAAGTTGCACGGAACAGGCTCCGTCCTTATCAGCGCCCCTGAACTCATCTCGCTCTGCCCTGTTATAGGATACTTCCTCTCCTGCAGTGCTGTGAGCAGTTCCTGCTGGGACTTGGGCTCCAGATCCGCAACTTCATCTATAAACAATATTCCGTTGTTTGCCCTGTGTATTGCCCCGCTCTCTACCCTCAGGTGTGGCGGTGTTCCCAGGCCACCGGATTGAAGCGGATCGTGCCTGACGTCGCCGAATATCGCTCCTGATCTTGAGCCTGTAGCATCTACAAAAGGCGCATGCGTCATGCCCGTGTTGTCCACTATGAGCTTGGGCGTGTTTGTCTCAAACATGCCGCTGCCCGAGAACATGCCTCCTGCGCGTCTGATGCTGCTCACAAAAAGGGCCATTGAACCGAATATGAATATACCGAGTATTACAGCTCCCAGCACCAGCAGTTCATTTCCGTTAAGAAATCCTGACAAGCTTACGGCAAGCAGGATCACTACTAGTATGAGCACTATCGGTGCTATGTTGCTGCGTCCTGCCACTGGGTCTACCTTGCCTTTCATCTTTTCCTTCTGGACTATCTGACGCCCCTGTCCATCGCCAAGCGGTTTCCCCTGCACTGGCGGCTGCGGGTACGTCTTTACAGCTTTTATTATGGGCCTGTTTTCGTCATTTGGATTTTTGTATACAAGTATGTCTTCAAGGTCTGCAGTAGGCAGCAGTTCAGCCATTCCTTGGGCCAGCATTGTTTTTCCGACTCCGGGCTCGCCTATAAGCAACACGTTCCTATGCTGCCTTGCCGCCTTCCTGATTATTGCAACTGCATTCTCCTGTCCGACTACCTGGTCTATTATCCTATCGGAGATTTTTATATCATCTGTTGTCTTAAATTTCTTCATTATAACAGCCCCGGCAGTGCAGTCTGCGCCTTGATGTAATATCATATTGCGTGTAAAGTATTTAAATCCAGCTTTTGATCGGCCGGTGCCTGATTACGAATTATTTGCATCTGCAGCATCAGCTTTTTTGCCTTTAGCCTTTGGCTTTTCTCCGGCTGCTTTTGCGGTTTTCGCCCTTCTTCGCCCTTTCTTCGTAGGCGCCATAGGCGCCTTTGCGGTTTTTTCTACTGCAACACCTCCACGCGCACCCGCCACTACCTTAGCGCTGCCTTTCTCTTCCTTTTTTTTACCCCAATCCTTCTTCGTCTCGCAGTTGGGGTCGATGCACATCTCGTAAACCTTGCCTTTTGAAAAGACCTTTATTCTCGGAGTGCCGCACACATCACACATTTTGTTCAAAGGCACAACCTTCGCGTACTGCGGCAGAGGGAATGAGTTATCGCATGCAGGCCAGTTGCTGCATCCGGCGAACTGTTTTCCTATCTTTGACCTTTTTATTATGATATTCCCGCCGCATTTTGCGCACTTGCCCAGTATATCTAGCTTCTCGCTTTCCATAAGCCCTTTCTTCAGTTCTTCGCCTATCTCTTTTTTCCTCGACTCGAACTCTTTTATTATATCGGTAATTATCTGCTTGCCTTCATGCACGACATCAGTCTTTTTAATCCTGTTTTTTGATATGCCATCGAGATCGCCGTCAAGTTTCTTTGTCATCTCCTCGTCAAGTATCTCAGGGCAGTAATTATGCAGTGCACTGTATACGCTCATGCCGAAATCAGTGACTTCTATCTTAGAGTTGCGTATGTACCCTCTGTCAAATAAAGTGTCTATTATTGATGCGCGCGTTGCCTTTGTACCAAGATTCTTCTTTTCCAGAAGGCCTATCAGGCTTGCCTTTCCAAACCTCCTCGGGGGCTCTGTCTTGCCTTCGCGCATATACTTGTCCTCTATCTCAACTGTACTGTTTACTGCAAATTCAGGGATCTCTAGCTCTTTTGGCTTGTAGTGAATATAAAACGGGAGCCATCCCTGCTCCTTCACGACCTCTCCTGATGCGTAATACTCTTCGCCTCCTGCAGATACCGTTATGCTCCTTTTTTCGCCCTTGTAATATTCTGCGAAGCATGCAAGGAACCTGCGCACTATGAGGTCATAAATCTTTTCTTCCTCCTCGGATAGTTTTTTAGGCATTACACCCGTCGGGTAAACTGCCGGGTGTGCTTCGTCATCCTTTGCACCCTCATGCGGCCTTGTCCTGTTGCTGTTTATGAGCGCGTTCGCGTGTTTTGCATATGCCTCGTTTTTCCCAATGTCAGTTATTACCTTTTTAAGGTTCAGCGTTGCAGGAAGTTTCTGCGAAGATGTCCTTGGATAAGATATGTGTGAGCGCTCGTACAGCGCCTGCGCAACCTTCAGTGTTCTCGATGGGTCTATCCTATAGACCCTGCTCGCTTCAAGCTGCAGAGATGTAAGATCAAAAGGCGGAAAAGGTGCGTGCAGTTCGTTCTTCTGTTCAAAAGCAGACACTACTGCACCGCCTACGCCTGTATCTAGCATGGCCTTTTCGGCTGTTTCTTTATCCTCTATGTTGCCCCTCTTATTCTGGAGCTCTGCGCCTTTAACTTTTATAAAAAGATTCCAAAATGGTCTAGGGACAAAATGAGCTATCTCGTTCTCACGGGCAGCTAGTATTCCGAGCGCAGGCCCCTGCACCCTGCCTATGCTCAGTATTTTCTTCGTGCCGCTTGCATATAGCGCATTCATGAGCGCCCTGCTCATGTTTATGCCCCACATCCAGTCAAGTTCATGGCGGGCCTCTCCTGCATCGTAATTGTTCGAGTCGAAAGATTCACGTTCCTCATAAGAGCGTATCAGGTCTGGTGTTGTTGTTGTAGAGTATTTCATGCGCCCCACTCTACTGCCGTCAAGCCCAGAGTTCACTTCGCCGTTGACTACTGTTTTTATTATATTGGTGCCTATAACGCTGCCTTCAAGGTCATAGTCGCATGCGTTTATGAAATACGTGCATTTTTTGCCTATCTGCATTATTACATCTAAATATTTTTTTGTAAAATACGAGCCTGTGTTTATCTTATACGAAGGCACCCACTCTATGTCAAATATTGGGAGCTCGTGTATCTTCTCCTTCTGGTGCAGGGAGAACAGGTGGCCTGCTGCAGCAACAATATACAGCGTGTCTGCGCCTTTCTGTACTTCAAAATACCCAACACCCTGGATATTATACCTTTTCGGCTGCCCATCTCCCAAGGACAGCGCTATGCGCAACGCTACGCTGGGCTTCTCAGCTACAATAAGTACATTCATTTTGCTCCCTTGGAGCCTTTCCTGGATACAAGCTTCTTATCCAGGGCCTTGCCCTCTTCAGAAAGCCTGTAAGCCATGTATATGCCTGCGATCAGCGCCAGTATGGCCACTACCCAGAACACTATGCTGTTGCCTGATGTGAAGTAAGCCACAAAAGCGGCCATCGTCAATATAATCACTAGCAGTGCAGACATCACAGAGTTGCGTTCATCCTCTTCCATATGTTGTTTATGAAAATGCATCCTTAAAAAGCTTCGTTTTGCTGCAAAGCCGTTTATCATCAAAATGGCATCATAACTAGAGCGTGCGCAAAACCTGTGCATTTAATGTGCGTGCCTGCAAATCCGTAGATTTATATATTGCCTGGAATAAAATCTGTAATGCCTGCAACGGCAGCGATACAGTTTACAGTAATTGAGAGAGGATGTCACTCAATTACATGTTGCCGGAAACATGGATAGTGGTTTGCTATGCTTGGAGAGACATACATAATACTTTTTACGACTCTGGCCGCAGCAGTGGCTGCAGTATCGCAGTATTTACTGAAGAACTCTATACACAAATTCAAGCTCAGCATAAGCGGAGTCTTAAGCCTTCTGAGGAACAGGGGTGTTGTTGTCGGAGTGGCGCTTTACATAGGAAGTGCAGTTTTCTACCTTAGCGCGCTCGACTCGGGTGCTCTCTCATTTGTATACTCTATATTTTCAAGCACATTCATATTCGTGTTGCTTCTGTCTTACTTTTTGCTCAAGGAAAAGCTCAGTGCAGGCAGGCTTGCCGGAACGGCCCTGATAATAATCGGCATAATAATAATAGCATTAACATACGGGTAATATATTGAACACAGAAGGAAAAGTTTTTTTTGCAGCAATACTCATAATAGGCACACTACTTGCATCTGTAGGCCAGCTCTCGTTCAAGTTCGGAGTCGATTACTCTGTAATATCAGTGCCATACATAATTTTGGGGTTTGTTCTCTACGGTCTTTCTACGCTCCTGTACCTGTTCGTCCTCGGAAGATCTCATCTGAGCTGGGCATACAGCTTCACAGGCTTGACCTACATATTCACTAACATACTTGCATTGTTCGTGCTTAATGAATCTATAACTATGCTGCGCTGGGCCGGCATTGCGGCAATAGCCATAGGCGCTGCCATAGTTTCCAGGAGCTAAGATGGTATAATGGAAAGCGAAACTGCAAAAGAAGATAAGCCTGCATGCGAGATAAAAACCGGTGCAGGCGCAAGAGGTGCGGTTGAGCGGATATCCATATCGACCCCGAATGGAGATGCCGAGCTGCTATATAAGGTAAACGGCAACGTCATGTCAATATTCCACACATTCGTGCCTGATGCAGAGCGCGGCAAGGGCATAGCCGAGAAGATGGCATATGCTGCATTCGATCTTGCAAAGAAGAAGGGCTTAAAGATAAGGCCTGACTGCCCTTACATAACGCATTTTTTGGAAAAGCACAGTGAATTCAACGAGATGATTGCATAGACCAAAAGACATACCATTTTTCAAGGAAGTACAAAAAATCCGATACAGTAGTTGATGTTTCCGGAGTAAAGATAGGCGGCAGAGATATAATAATAGCTGCAGGGCCATGTTCTGTAGAAAGCGAGGAGCAGCTTCTCGAGACTGCCAATGGTGTTGCAAAAAATGGCGCTTCAATGCTGCGCGGAGGTGCATTCAAACCCAGAAGCTCTCCATACTCTTTTCAAGGTCTTGGCATTGAAGGAATACGCCTGCTAGAAAAAGCACGCAATATGACTGGCATGCCTGTCGTTACGGAGCTTACTGACATTACGCTTACTAAACTCTATGCAGGGAAGGTAGACATGATACAGGTCGGTGCAAGGAATTCACAGAACTTTGACATGCTTAAACGGCTGGGAGAGCAACACGTACCCGTGCTCCTGAAAAACGGTCTAGGCACAACAGTGAACGAGTGGCTTATGTCCTCAGAATACATACTAAGCGCAGGCAATAAAGATGTAGTGCTCTGTTATCGCGGTGCGCGCAGCATAGAGGGTGCAACAAGGTTCTCAATGGACATAGGTTCTATAGCGCTGTCGCAGCTGATGTCGCACCTGCCTGTGGCTGTAGACCCGAGCCATTCTGCCGGCAGGCGTGAATTTGTAAAGCCGATGGCCCTCGCAGCAGTAGCCGCAGGGGCAGATATGCTCGAGATAGAAGTCCACAACAATCCTGAAAAAGCGCTTAGCGACAAAGAGCAGCAACTCAGCATAGAAGAATTTGCCGAGTTGATGGATGATCTGCGCAGCGTTGCAAAATCAGTAGGCAGAAATATCAAAAAGTAGTCACAATACGGAAGCTCGCGCATTTTAATTATTGCTGGGTCCTAGTCTCATCAAGAATATTCTGCAGTTATAGCTGCGAAGTGCAGAAAGGGCACCTGGTTGCCATTAGCGGTATATTCGATAAGCAGTAAGTGCATGTTTTTGTCTGCTGCGCAGGTGCAGCGTCAGCATGCTTCTTTTTTATCTTTGACACTGGTTTAATGACAAAGAAGAACACAACAATGCTTATGCTTAGAAATGCTATAACTGAGTTAACAAACGCGCCAAGGAGAAATGTGCTTCCGTTAAGCGTGTACGTCACCTGATTAAGATTTATGTGACCCGGAATTCCTATGAGCGGCGTAAATATATCTGTAACCAGTGCAGTGACAACTGCGTTGAATGCTGCGCCCATTATAAATGCCACTGCAAGATCAAGAACGTTGCCTTTTATGAAAAAATCCTCAAACTCTTTTATTATCGACATCACATCACACAACTCATATCTGCGCTGCCTTTTTTCTTCTTGCAACTCCCTTGCCTCCGGCGGCCCTGTTCCCGACATTGAGATTCATGTAAAAGTATACCGGCAGGAAGCCAAACCACACCGATATAAAGACATCCACGAGGAACAGCACTATAACCCCGGCAATCGGTATTATGTTTATAATCGCCTCTGCGAACGAGGCAATCATGCTTATTACAAACATGAGCAGTAGTATTATAATAACTTCAACCTTATTGCGCCATGCGAGCATGAACCCCTCCCGCATGCTTTCAATAGCGCCTTTATTATCTAATATTATAATGGTGTTTACCATAAAAAACAGTATTTCAATAAACACGGATATCAATATTAATAAGATACCGGTTATTACAGCTACAACAATGCTCTCTGATATGTGCGACAACGAGAAAGTCAGCATAACTGCTGCAAATGCAATTAGAAAAACTGCTGCGATTATTGCAAATTCTGCAGCTCCTGCACCCAGAAGGCTGAGATATCTTGAAGCTGCGACTCTTACGGCCTCAGACAGACTGAGCTTCCTTTTCCTATAAATCTGGCCTCCTATTGCAATCACTACCCCGCTTATAAGTACAGATGCCAAAGCAATAACAGCTGCAAACACAAAAACATATATTAATACCTGCCCACCGGCGCTAAAAAGAACATTAAGCACCTTTGTTTTAAATGCAGCAATACCTGCGCCTGTTGGTGTGACCGTAAGCGACTTTATCTCTGTTATGTTGTGAAAGTTGCCGCTTAGCCCTTTTATTATCGGAACAAACACTGCCAATAATATAAATATTGCAACTGCAAAAACAGCCAAAAGCATTACAATGCTTGGCAGCAAGGCTTTCGGATTAGCTAATATGTCACTAAAGCTCTGCGTAAATAACCGTGCAATGTCCAAAATATCCCTTGTTTAATTGTATGAAGTACTAATTAATTACGAATAACTATAATACTAATAAACTAATAGGTAAATTGAATAAGTAAACATGTATAAATAACCATATACTGCTTAACCACACATAGCTTATATCGAGCGTGCTGTCAAACGTATATCAAGGTAAATGATATATACAAATATCTTTATAAACTTACATGTCTAAAATGTGTTTCAAGCGTTTAGAGTAATCTATTTATCTTCCCCACCCTCTAAACGCCATTTTTATAAATTGTTCTCCAGCTGCGCTTTTAGCACGCTCGTTTTGCCTGTAAATAAAGACAGGCCGCCAAAGCTTTGTTTGAATAAGCCAGGCGAAATCGCTTCTCATAATGCCTTCTTACACCACAATCCTGCTGTAAGGCATGGCAAACCAAACGGCAGTCCTTAACAGGATCATAACAATAAGAAATATAAACATATGTGCACATATTACATCGGCGTCTTTTTATCAAGATTTGCTAACAACTGTGTGAGTTTTATGGAAGGTATAGATTCTATTGCAAATGTACGCGACGCAGAAGCAAAGGCCAAAAAGAAAGTCAGCGATTCGCAAATACAGGCTGAAAAAATAACTCGCGACGCAAAAATAAAGGCGGAACAGATAATAGCGAGTGCAGAGTCGGATGCAGAATCTGTGCATGAGGCCGCATTTAAGGCAGCAGAGTCTGAAATAGAAAAAATGAGGAAAAAATCTCTTGCAGACACGGAAAAAAAGCTGCGCATAATTAAGAATACAAAAATAAGCGAAGCCCAGAAGGCAAAGATACTCAAGTCTTCAATTAAAGAGATTCTGGAAAAGTAAGCAGATATCAGATATAGATGTAGATTTATATGTTCAGAACAGAGCGAATGGACAAGGTAAGGGTCGTATGCCTAGAAAAAGACAGGCGCGCGGCAGTCCGGATATTGCATAAACTCGGAGTCATAGACCTCAGAAGGAGCAAGCTCACACTGCAGGATGTGCAGCAGCCTGAAGATCTTAATGAGATAAATGAGCTTCTGATACGTGTTGACGGTGCAATTGCACTGCTCGGTAAAAGAGAAGTTAGAAAATCCAAAAGCGTGCCTTTGAACGAACTCGTCGAGCGAGTAAAAGACAGCAAGGCCATAAATGAGATCTACCAGCTCGGCGATGCGCGCAGATCCCTTACTGATGAAGGTAAGCTTCTTGACTACGCTGAATATGTAGCTACTGCCTTCTCGGGGCTAAAGGTAAATTTCTCCCAGTTAAAGACAGATGCGCTTATAGTGCGCGGATTCAGCATGCCAGCCAAACAGCTTAGCGATTTTATGCGTGAATTCAGTTCAAAGACACGAAACTCGGAGCTGGTATTTTCAAGGCACGGTTCTTCAGCCGTCGTAATAGTCGCTTACGATAAAAAAGCAAATATTGATGACATACTTAAATCGTATACGCTCAATGAGTTCGATTTAGAATCCAAATATGTCCGCGAAACTCCTGCTAGCATACTTGAAAATGTGCGCAGACAGAGGGCTATGAATGCGGCAGAAATGTCAAAGATAAACGCTAGGCTTGGGCACATAAGTGATGAGCAGTACTCAACTCTTGCAGGATACTCCGAGATGCTGAACATAGAGCTTGTGAGAGCCAACGCTAGCTCATACTTCAAGAAAACCGACAGCACATTTATTGTAGAGGGCTGGGTTCCTGAAAAGAGCGCATCCTTATTAAGAAACACGCTCACGAACGGCCTATCCGGCCGTGTAACTTTCGATGTCATAGAAGAAAACGACGAGCTTGCACCGACGCTCACAAACAGGCCCAAATTCCTCAGGTCATTCGATTATATGGTCGAGTTTTTTTCAGTGCCCAGGAGCGATGAGATAGATCCAACATGGATATTCATATTGTCGTTCCCGATTTTCTACGGGCTGATGATATCGGATGTAGGCTATGGGATAATGTCGCTTATACTTGCCACTTTGATAAAAAGGAAGGTGGATCCCGACGGTCTCATGTACAATGTTTCTACACTCTGGCAGATAAATTCAGTGTCTGCAATGTTTTTCGGGGTGCTTTCAAATCAGTATCTAGGCATACCTCTAAATCAGTACATAGTTGCTAATTATACAGGGCTCAACTGGTTCACAGATATAAGCTTCATAGCTGTAATATCTATTGTGTTCGGCCTTGCACAGGTGCTTCTTGGACTTGCATTTGGATTCATTAATGATTACAACCACCATAAGAAAAAACTGGCCTACGCCAAGATAAGCTCAATTATACTTGTAATATCAGCAACAATAGCGATAGCCGGCGGCCTGTTCGGGGCATTCAACTCTGGAATATACCTGCCTTCTGCTGCCATAGCCATACTGTCTTTGCTGGCCACTCTTGCATTAAGTGGTGAGAAGGCCTTAGAGGTCATAGACCTAATATCGCATACACTCAGCTACATGAGAATAATGGGTTTCGGCCTGGCAAGCGTAATAATAGCTTTTCTTATAGATTTTGCGTTCACGCCAAAGCTGAGCGATGGGATACTACTCTTTATAATTTATTCTGTAATATTCTTATTGCTTCATGTACTAAACATGATAGTATCCATATTCGAGGGACTGGTGCAAGGGCTCAGACTTAATTTTGTCGAGTTCTTCACAAAGTTCTATGAGGGCGGCGGAATAAAATTCAAGCCATTCACATACAAAAGGGTTCATACTGAAGAATAAACGATAAAATTGGTGAAATAATGTCAATAACAATGGAAGCTGCGATAGCATCTATAGGCGCCGGCCTGGCGATATTCGGCGGAGCTGTAGGAACAGGAATTGCACAATCGGGAATCGGCAGTGCAGGCATGGGCCTTCTTGCTGAAAAGCCGGAGGAGATAGGAAAAGTCATACTTTTTCTTGTAATTCCGGAAACGCTCGTAATATTCGGTCTTGTAATAGCAATACTTATCTCGCTCTCTGCAGGAATAATATAAGGTGCACTGTGTGGGTCTTTCTGACATAAAGAAGGCTATAGATGCAGATGCTGCAGTCGCAGCCCAGAAGAACATAGATGGTGCCAAAAGACAGGAGGCGGAGATAATCGGACAGGCAAGGCTGCGTGCGGAAGAGATACGCAAAAATGCCTCAGAGCGTGCAAAAGCACTGCGCGAAACCCTGCTTAAAGAGGCAGAGGCGGAGCTCTCTGTAGAGGTTGGAAACATGCTTGCGTCAGCACGTGAAGAAGTAGTATCAAAGCAGCTCCCTGCAATCAAGAAGGCAGTCGCGAAGGAGCTCGAAAAGTCATACACCGGTGAGATATCTGAAAAGGCCCTTCGCTTTTTCTCAACAGTGACCCAAAAAGACGATATAATTGTAGAAGGCAGCGGCAAGGTGCTAGAAAAGCTAAAGAAGGGCTATGGGAAGAAGGTAGTAAACAACAGCATAAGCGGTGTAATTATATATACATCTGATAAAAAGGCAAGGCTCGATGCTGATGTCAACGACATAACCGAAGATGCTGCAAATCAGATAAAAGGCGCGATATCAGAGTGTCTTTTCGGTGAATAGGTGTTTCAATAGGCTACAAATCAGCAGTAAAGTACGGTTATTCTAACACCCGCGTAAAGGCCAGAAAGGCAAGGCTTCTCAGCGATGCATCTGTGCAGTCAATAGCTTCATCTAAGGACATAGCCTCTCTTCTCTCTCTACTCATGCAGACGGAGTACTCAAAATCACTGTCTGATTTCGGCGGAGTGGAGATCAAGCAGTCGCTTATAGATTTTGCGCTGAGCGGCAATCTTGCAAAAGATATGGATGCAGTAATCCGCCTCACTCCACATCAGGACAAGCACACCATAAGAGGCATAGCGGAAAGGTGGACATTCCACAACGTCAAGCTAGCGCTTGAGGCAAAGACAGAGGGCAAAGGGTTTGCAGACATAGAGCGCTATCTTATAGATTACGGAAGGTATCCTCGCATAATAATAAAGGACATAATGAAGGAAGACTCGGCAGAGAGGATGCTGCAGCGTTTTATAAACAACTCACCAAGCTCTGAAGTTTTGACAAAGGCGCTTGCAGTTTACAACGAGCACAAAAACGTTTCAGAATCCATAGCTGCCATAGACTCCGAATACTACAAATCAATGGAGGACATGCTGCATCAGTTCTACAATAAAGGCGAGCCTGCAGGCAGGATAATAAAAATGGAGATAGACATGAAAAACATGCTTACGCTCATACGCGCAAAATGGAGAGGCGCAGATTTTGATGCAGTAGCCGGCGGCCTTATAAATGGCGGTGCAGTAGCCATTGCAGATATGAAAAAAGCGTATACAAGCTCTGAAGGGGTAGAGCCTCTGGTCCAGAACATAAATGCATTCGAGCTGAAGGATGCAATAGCGCGGTACAACCAGAACAAAAGGCTGGTTACTTTTGAGATAGCAATGCGTAACAGCATACACAGTGCTGCACTTAAGGTGCTTTCGCACAGCGTGCTGTCGCTTAGCTCTGTAATAGCCTACATCTATCTGAAAGAGATAGAGGTGTCTACTCTGAGGATATTGGTAAAGGGCAAGGCGTATGGTCTCGGCAAAGACGAGCTTTCTGAGTTGATGGTTTGGAAGGCAAATTAAGCAAAGGCAAAGGATACAGGATAGCCATGGTTGGCGGCGAGGAGCTTGCGCTGGGCTTCAAGCTTGCAGGAGTCCACGAATCCATAATAGCGGAAACCGCCGCAGAGGCAGAGGACAAGATCCGGCAGCTGCTTCAGAAAGATGATATAGGGATAATAGTTATCTCATCAAGGCTTGCAAACGGAATAAAGGACAGGAGACTCCTCAATGCCATTGATACGAGCCTTCTTCCGATATTCATAGAAGTGCCGGAGTATGGCGACAGCCACTCCCCAGACACGCTTCGCAGGCTGATACTTAGAGCTATAGGCATAGATATAAGCAAAAAAATTGGTAGTTAATATGGGCGAAATAAAAAGGATATCTGGACCACTTGTGATAGCAAAGGAGATGCTCGGAAGCAGCATGTATGACGTAGTGAAAGTCGGCACGGCAAAGCTTGTAGGAGAGATAATCCAGCTTCGTGGCAGCGATGCGGTTATACAGGTGTATGAAGACACAACCGGAATACGGCCTGGGGAGCCTGTCGAATCTACAGGCCAACCCCTGTCTGTAGAGCTTGGGCCAGGACTGCTTGGCATGATTTATGATGGCATTCAGCGGCCGCTGGAGCTTATAGAAAAAAAGAGCGGCAGTTTCATAGGCAAGGGCATAGACGTTCCATCGCTTGACAGGAAAAAGAAATGGAGCTTTGTTCCTGAAAAAAGCCTGAAAAAAGGTGCAGCTGTGGCTCCTGGCACCGTACTGGGCTATGTGCAGGAAACAGAGCTGATGAAGCATTACATAATGGTGCCTTATGGTGTAGAGGGCAGTATAACAATCCTAAAGCACGGCCAGTTTACAATAGAGGACAAGATAGCAGAGGTTGAACAGAACGGCAAAAAGGTTGCCATAACTATGCTTCAGAAAAGGTCAGTAAGGTACCCTTCTGCAGTAAAGCGCAAGTTTAAATCAGAAGACCCGCTTATAACAGGACAGCGCGTTATAGATACCCTGTTTCCTGTAGCAAAAGGCGGTACTGCCGCTGTGCCGGGGCCGTTCGGCGCAGGAAAGACAATAATATCCCACCAGCTTGCCAAGTACTCAGACAGCGACATAGTAGTCTACATAGGCTGCGGCGAGCGTGGCAACGAGATGACCGACATACTTGCAGAATTTCCGCATCTTACAGACCCTAAGACTGGGAAGCCTCTTATGGAAAGGACGGTGCTTGTTGCAAACACGAGCAACATGCCTGTGGCAGCAAGGGAAGCAAGCATATATACAGGTATAACAATAGCGGAGTACTTCCGTGATATGGGATACAACATTTCGATAATGGCCGACTCCACATCAAGATGGGCAGAAGCCATGCGTGAGATTTCAGCTAGGCTTGAAGAGATGCCAGGCGAGGAGGGCTACCCTGCATACCTGTCAAAAAGGCTTGCAGAGTACTATGAGAGAAGCGGAAAGGTCGAATCTCTCAATGGTGCAAAAGGCTCTATAACGCTTGTAGGTGCAGTGTCACCGCCAGGCGGAGACCTCTCAGAGCCTGTAACCCAAGGAACCCTTCGCGTTGTCAAGACTTTCTGGTCTTTGGATGCGTCGCTTGCAAGTGCAAGGCACTTTCCTTCAATAAACTGGCTAAATAGCTACTCCCTTTATCTTGATACTTTGGAGCCGTGGTACCAGAAGAATGTCGGCGAAGAGTTTGTAAAAGGCAAAGCAGAGACAATGAAGCTGTTGCAGAGAGAGGCAGAACTAAAGGACATAGTCCAGCTTGTAGGTGAAGATGCGCTGCCGGAATCCGAGAGGGTGCTCCTAATAGTCGGCAGAATGATAAGAGAGGACTACCTGAGGCAGAGCGCATTCGACGATGTAGATGCATTCACAAGCATGAAGAAACAGGCAGGCATGCTGAATATAATGCTTATGTTCTCCAGGCTTGCCTCTGATGCAGTAAGAAATGAGATAAGCGTGGAACGTATATCATCAATGAAGATAAGGTCGGAGATATCGCGAATGAAGGGCATAAAAGAGTCAGAGTTCGAGCAGGCATCGAAAAAGATAGCTGCAAACATGTCATTAGAATTCAGGCAGATAATGAAGCAGGAAAGTTCTGCAGGCGAAGGTGCCGCGGAGAAGGTAAAGAATGGGTGATTAAAATGAAGTTTGGAATAGAGTATAGCACAATAGAAAGCGTTGCGGGACCTCTTGTCGTTGTCGGCAAGGTGAGAAATGCATCTTACAACGAGATAGTAAGGATAAAAATGCAGGATGGCGAGAGCAGGCTCGGCCAGGTGCTTGATACGAGCGATGGCAGGGCAGTTGTGCAGGTATTCGGCTCTACGAGCGGCATAAATATAAACAAGACATCAGTGAGCTTCCTTGGCGAAACGTTCAATGTGAGTGTGAGCGAGTCGATGCTTGGCAGAGTGTTCGACGGCCAAGGGCGTCCGCGTGATTCAGGGTCAAAGATTACCAGCGGAGAAAAAAGGGACATAAACGGCTATCCGATAAATCCGGTTTCAAGGGCAATGCCAAGCGACTTCATAGAAACTGGCATCTCAACAATAGACGGGCTTAACACACTAGTAAGGGGTCAGAAGCTACCGATATTCTCGAGTTCTGGGCTTGCGCACAACCAGCTGACAGCACAGATAACAAGGCAGGCAAAGGTAAAAGGCAAGAGCGAGGGGTTTGCAGTTGTCTTTGCAGGCATCGGCATAACCAACGACGACGCACAGTATTTTACAAACGAGTTCAGGAGAACTGGCGCCCTGAAAAGGACAGTGGCGTTCATTAATCTCGCCGATGATCCGAGCATAGAGCGCATAATAACCCCCAGAATAGCGCTCACTACTGCAGAGTACCTGGCATATGAGCGCGGTATGCACGTGCTTGTCATATTAAACGACATGACAAACTATGCAGAGGCCTTAAGAGAGCTTTCAAGCGCAAGGGAGGAGGTGCCTGGCAGGCGAGGCTATCCCGGTTATATGTATACGGATCTAGCAAGCATATACGAACGTGCAGGAGTCCTCAAGGGCAAAAAAGGCAGCATAACACAGCTTCCTGTGGTAACAATGCCAAGTGATGACGTAACGCACCCAATACCAGACCTTACCGGATACATAACAGAAGGGCAGATATTTATGAGCAGAGTGCTGAACAACAAGGGCATATACCCATCGGTAAATCCTCTTGGTTCGTTATCGCGGCTGATGAATAGCGGCATAGGTTCGGGCAAGACACGCGAGGACCACCGCGGCGTTGCAGACCAGCTGTTCGGAGCGTATGCGCGCGCACAGGATGCAAAAAGCCTAAGCTCAATAGTCGGCGCAGAAGCGCTAGGAGAAAGCGACAGGCAGTATCTCAATTTCGGCGACAGCTTTGAAGACAAATATATACGCCAGGGCTTTGATGAGGACCGGAGCATAGAGAAGACGCTGGAGATAAGCTGGGATCTGCTTTCGATGTTGCCTGAAACCGAGCTCACTAGAATAAAAGAGCAGTACGTTCTCAAATACTATAAGCAAAAGAAGTAATCGGGATGGAGCGTATAAACCCTACAAGGATGAACCTTATACAGGTCAAGGGCAGGACACGGACGGCTACGAGAGGCTACACAATACTGAAAAGAAAACGAGAGGCTCTCGTCCTCGAGTTCCTCAAACTGCTGAAGGAGTCTGGGAAGGATCGCGACTATCTGTACAAGATACTGCAGCAGGCGTACAAGAATGTAGCAATTTCATCTGCGTATGTGGGAAATTTTGAGCTCGAATCCGCATCAAACTACATTCGCGAGCTCGAGCCTATACAGATGTCGATCAAGAATATAATGGGCGTCAAGATACCTTCAGCGTCAAAGCCCAGCAAGGGCGGCACCATGGACCTCGGCATACTCTCCACCAGTATAGCTGTAGATGACATAAGCAACTCATTCCGTGAAGTTGTAGGAACTGTCCTTGATGTTGCACAGAGGGAGCAGGGCCTCAAACGTCTTGTAATAGAGGTCGAGAAAACAAAAAGAAGGGTCAATGCCCTTGATTATATAGTAATACCTGGCCTCAAGGCGCAGGCAAAGTACATTGCGCTTCATCTGGAAGAGCTTGACCGCGACACATTCTCTGCGCTCAAGCACGTTAAAAAGAAGATATCATCAAAAGAGCAGCATTAGCCAAAGTAAAATTCAACAGTGCTGAATAATATTACTCACATGCAACAATGCTGCAGGACTAGTAGTCGTGCATGCTTTTCTGCGCCTGCTGTTTTCTATCGGATCTCGCCCTGCCAAGTATGTCTATGACTCCGAAAATTCCGTCATAGCCTGGCGTTATGCTAACTTTTTCGCTGCGTATGTTTTTTATAGCGTTTGCAAGATTTTTGTCTATTGACTCTATGGCTTCTATGTCTGCGTCTATAAGTACGTTAAGCTCCGTGCCGAACACTGACAGGAGCGAAGTGTATGCCTCTTGCACTGTCTTAGTCGAAACTCCTTTTCCAGTCACATACGCTATTACCTCCTGCAGCGGTATTGCGTGTATGAACGGCACCGCATCTTCGGGCCTGAACCCCGGTTCACGGTCAGCAAGCTCGCCTATGCGGTGCATTACACCTATTGTAAGTTTTTTCCTGCATACGGGGCATATGCCATTGAACTTCTTCGCCTCTTCAGGGCTGAGGGATATATTGCATTTACGGTGGCCGTCGTAATGGTACTTGCCCTCTTCAGGATAGAACTCTATTGTGCGTTCCAGCCTCTTCGATTTTATTCTTTTGATAATCGCTTCATACGATACGCCCTTTTCATCGATATCCAAGGTTATGGCTTCACGCGCTAATTTAGGAAGCGAGTGTGCATCGCTCGTTGATATTATTGCATAATCATCCAATCCAGATATTCTCCAGTTCATAGCAGGGTCTGAAGAAAGCCCCGTCTCAACAGCATGTATATGCATGGCCTGATCCTGATATGCCTCCTTTATCGAATCAAAACCGCTCATAGATCCAAGCACCCCAAACCACGGAGTCCAAATATGCGCAGGAAATGCAAAGATCCTGGGGTCTATGCTGTGCAGGCACTCTATCAGCTCTGGTGTGCTCATATTAAGCATAGGCCTTCCATCAAGCGAAAGGTTCCCGTACTTTCCCAGGTCAGCGTTTATCTGGTCAATAACCTCAATTCCGGGTGCTAGGATGCACGTGTGCACTTTTCTGACGCTTTTGTCTGCGCTGAACATGCCTCTGTTTTCTCCACCCTTCTCGTTAAACACAGTTGATACTTCTGTGCCTAGCATGAATCTCACGCTTGAATCTTTGTTCAATGTGAACAGGCCGCTCTCCGCTTCGTGCAGGCTGCTTTTTATCTCGTTTAACCATAACGGGTGCGTGAAGTCTCCTGTGCTGATTATTCCTATGCCCTTTTTTTCAGCTGCTTCTGAGATGTTTTTTATTGTGAGCTTGTCGCTGCATCCGCCAGCATGTCTTGAATGTATGTGCAGATCTGCAATGTATCTCAAATTCACAACCTTTTCTCAACGTCGTTTTTCGGGCACATGCTGTTAAGCACGCACTTGCTGCACTCCGGCAATGTGGATTTGCATACCTTCTTACCATGGGCTTTCAGAGCATAAGCTGCATTATGCCAATACCTTCTGTCTATCAGCTGTTCAAGATCCTTTTCTATGCCATCAGGATCCTCCTTGTCGCTCAATCCTATCCTGTGAGCAAGCTTTATTACCCATGTATCTACTGGTATGCCTTCAACAATGCCATATGCGTTTATGAGTATTGTATTTGCAGTTTTCCTGCCTATTCCCGGCAGCTCTAGAAGTTCATCCAATGTTTTAGGTACCTTTCCGTCGTACTTTTCTACAATTATTCGGCATGCACTTATTATATTCTTGGATTTGGCTAAAGCGAAGCTGACACGCCCTACGTATTTAATAAGGTCGTCTGTGCTGGCTTTGGCGTAGTCTTCAGCAGTGTCATATTTTCTGAAAAGCTCTGGAGTTACGGCATTAACAACATCATCCCTTGTCTGCGCCGACAGTATCGCAGCAACAAGCAGCTGTATCGGTGTTTTGAATTTAAGATAGTACTCCGCATCACTATAATTAGCATACAATCTTGAAAATGCGCTTCGTGCAGTGCTCCTGTCCAAAAGTACGAACTGCAATGCACCGCCCTATTTCTTATATCCGATGTCACGCAGGAACTTCCTTCTCTTGCTTCTGCCTTCATCGTCTTCTATGCCTGTGGGTGGCATCCCGTCAGCGACTCCTATGATAGCCCTGCTGCTGTTTGTTTCTGCAACTATCACTTCAACAGCGTTTGCAGTGGCGCAGAATATCCTAGCAACCTCGTTTACCTGCTTAAGCGAATTTATGACATTGATCGGGTATGCGGCGCTGAAGATTATTATAAACGTGTGGCCTGCGCCTATGCGTTGCATGTTGCTCTCTGCAGATTTAATCATTGCATCATCGTTGCCCTCGCTTCTGATAAGGCGGGGTCCGCTTGCCTCTGCAAATGCAAGTCCGAACCTGACTCCAGGCACCGAGTTAACCATGGCTTCATAAAGGTCTTCTGCAGATTTTATAAATCCTGCATGCCCTATGACTACTTGTTCCTCCTCTTTTTTCTCTATCCTTATAACTTCTGTATTCACAAAATCACGGGGTAAGCCTTGTCCTGTCACGTGGAAACATCGATACCTCACGTATATTCTCCATACCTGTCATCTTCATTGCAAAGCGTTCAAGGCCGATGGACCAGCCGGCATGTGGCGGTGCTCCGTCTTTAAATGCATTTATGTAGAATTCAAATGATTTCGGGTCGCTGCCGCGTTTTTTAATTGCATCTACTAAAACATGCGGTTCGTGTATGCGCTGCGCTCCGCTGCATATCTCAGTGCCTTTGTATATAAAATCGAAGCTGTTGGACACTTCAGGATCCTCCGAGCTGGGCATTGTATAAAATGCCCTCAACATTGTAGGATATTCCTTTAAAACAATAAGGTCTCCGAAAATCCTGCTAAGCGCTGCTTCATCTTCTCTGGTGAAGTCCTCGCCAAACTCTATGCGCCTGCCGTTAGAGTTAAGTTTCTCGATTGCTTTTTTGTATGTGACCTCAACTATCCTGCCCTCTGAATCCTTTATTCCGAGCGTTTCGGCATCTGCGCTGTTGTTCTTAAATACACTTTTTTTAATACCTAATACGACCTTCTTTAGCACTTTTATGGCATCTTTATGGTCAGCAAATCCCATCTCTATATCCATCTGCGTTATCTCATTCAGGTGGAACGTCGTATTGTGTTTTTCTGCCCTGAATATGGGAACTACCATAAATACTCTGTCAAATCCGCCTATAACCGCAAGCTGCTTGTAAAGCTGCGGAGACTGCGCAAGATATGCGGCATCTCCGAAATAATCAACCTTAAATACATCAGCACCTCCCTCTGTCGCCTCCTTGACTAGCGACGGCGTCCTTATCTCTGTAAAGCCGTCCTTTGAAAGAATGCTTCTGAAACTTCCTAGTATTGTTGATTCTATATTGAATATTGCTGTTGTGTGCAGCCTTCGCAGATCAACATACCTGTAGTTTAATCTTACGTCAAGGTCTGCAGGCACTTTGCCAGTTACCTCAAAAGGAATAGTTGCATTAAGCGGATTCAGGTTTCGTATGGAATTTGGTTTTATCTCTATGCCTTTTTTTGACTGCTTGCTCTCAACAACAGTTCCCAGAACTGAAACTACGCTTTCTTTGGGAAGAAGCATGCTCTTCATCACTGCGTCATCTGTGCTGTCTTTCTTCGCAGTCACTTGTATTATACCGGAATGGTCTCTAAGTAGCAGAAACACAATGTTGCCTATGTCCCTTACTTCGTGTATCCAGCCTGCAAGGCGTACCTCTTTTCCTGCAAGCTGGGCACTGAGCTCTGAAATATAATGGCTCCTGTACTCATTTGACAATAAAGCACCAGTATTAATTGGATGAAAAGGCTTATTTATAGCTATCGTGTACCGAAGGCTTGCCAACTCCCACCATTTATAGTCATGAAAACAACCTATGACACCTATGCCTGGAGATGCAAGAGAACAAATAATAAATTTTTAGCTACAGAATAGAAGAATGCAAAATCAAACTAATCAAAGAAAAAAGGAAAAGCCAAAAGATTAAAATAATAAAAAAGGAAAAATAAAGAGAAAATGAACTATTTACTTAGCGTTATCTCGATAGAGCTAACCTTCGACGTTGTTCCATCCTCGTTTGACAGTTCTTCGGATCCTATCTCTATGGTTCCTACCCGCGCATCAGTGACGAACCTATGCCTTGCTATCTCTGCTACATCAACAGCTCTAGAGATTGCGTTGCCTCTTGCCCTTACCTTGACGTTTTTAGCCCCGCCATTGAACTGCGTCACAACTGCAAGAACATAGTTCATAGCAGGCTTTTTACCTATCAAAACTACATTCTCCCCTATCGCCCTTTCGCCTTTGCTTGTGATATTGTCTGCTATATTTTCTGCCATATTTACACCATGTGTTTTTTGTATTTTTCAGTGTGATAGTTTTGTGTCTTGAAGATTTTTATAACATTTACTGATTAACTCTTATACATAAAATACATAAATGAATATAAATCTTTGTTGGCGTCATTCTGTTTTAAGGGCCGTATCTCCGTAATTGCCGCCTTTCCTGCCGAATGCCAAATATGCAGTATGCCATATTCCTTTTGTAGAAGGGCGTACCCCCTCCTTCCTGACAAGAATATCCCTGACTATAACTTCTACGGTATATACGTCGTAAAATCCGAGTTTCTCTAATTTGGAAACAAATCTGCTCAGCTGTTCAGTGTGCGGGAGATATGCTGCTACAACGCCGTCCTGCTTAAGAGATTTCTTAACTGTTGCAAGGGCCTTTTCTGCATCCGGCAGATCAAGAGTAAACAAGTCTGCATTCTTCTCTTTTATATGCTTTGTAACATCGCCTGTTTTAAGGCTCAGGTTATCGACTCCAGCGATCTCTTTGTTCTTCTGTGCTATCCGCGTGAACTCCTCTCTTGTATCATAACTGTAAACGTCTTTGCAAATGCGCGCCAAGCTTACAGCAAGCCAGCCGCTTCCGGTGCCTGCATCGATGCACACACTTTCCTTACATATACCAGAATATGCTACTATAATTCCTATATCCTTTGGAAGTATAACCTGAGGGCCGCGCTTCAGCTTTCTGTACATTTTTGGGTATATAAACATAAAACTGCCATTTTATTTTTCATGCTTGCAAGACATCATTCAATGCGAAACCCTTACCACCAGCGTTCCTACGCCAAGCTCTTTATATTCTTTGACTGTGTTTATATACGATACGGCTATCGACCCTTCGTAAACTGCACCTATCCCTCCGCCAAATTTTGTGCCGTTGTAGTTATAGCACTGTGATGAAAAGTTGCTGCTGCTTCCTATTTGCATTGGTATCTCATTAGAAGGCGGATTGTACGGCGCCTGCAGCTCCATGTCGTTTGAATTAGCATAACACCCTACGCCGGTGACTAATATCGGCGATATGGTCGACTGCGCAATTGTTATAAACAGCATGCCGTTCTCTGCCATTGAATACGATACACACGAGAATCCTCCACCCATGGCGCACTGCTGGCCTACGTATGCCTGTGGGTTAAAGACTCCAAGTGCAGCAAGCGCAAGTATTGCTATTGCCACAATGATTATGGCCCAACCATACATTGACAGATATTCGACTGCAGCCTGTAATCTGCCATTTTTGAAGTTCATATATGTCCTTGCTATTATTAAACCCGTAAAAGCTTAAGAAACTTGCGATAATAGAAAAAATCAAAATCTGTTTTTGGCCATTAATCAAATTTATTGTAAATATTGTAAAATCAATGCAAATATTAATGCAAAATGCACCTAATGCGAATTTATACTAAAATCATTTAAATCTTTGCATCTTATATTTAAAATATGGAGACTAGAAAAACCATCTTGGCCATATTTGTAATTTTATTTGCAGCGCTTCCTTCAGTTGCGTTTGCATACACGACGCAGATTCACGCTCCTGCTGTTTTGCAGAACGAGGATCTAGGGGTTCTCACGACCATACAGCTCAACATTACAAGCGGCAACGGCACAGTTGATATAAAAGGGCCCAGCGTTGTTGGAAGCAGCACCATAGCTTCGGCACAGAGTGCTGCAATTGCAGCAGCATCATATCTAGGATTAAACGAATCGAAATACAAGTTCACATATTACATAGAAAACTCGGTAAATGTATCCGGTCCAAGCGGCGGTCTCGCACTTACCCTACTTGCAGTTTACGCGCTTAAAAATGCCCAATTATATTCTAATTTTACTGTAACCGGCACTATAACAAACAACGGCTCTGTTGGTCCGATAGGCGGCATATATGACAAAGCCCAGGCAGCCAAGCAAAACGGCATGAATTACATACTTGTGCCAACAGTCCAGAACGGAAGCACAGAAGACCTGTTGTACTACATATCACAGCAGATGTTCGGGATTCCGCTGTTTGAGGTGTCCAATCTGTCGCAGGCACTCCCTTACACAAGAGCCTCAGGCCATCTGACGCCAGGCATGTTAAGAATAAACCTAACACAGTATTACAACACTTCAATACACAACTCATCAATCCAATGCAAAAACTGCAATGAAAGTTATTTCGTCCAGCTTACAAATTATACACTTGGATATGTAACTAACGAAACAGAGATGATACCGTCAAACTTCACATCAGCAAAGGACCAGCTGCTCAGCAACCTCAAACAATACTCGACTATTTCGGATAAAGGTTATTTATATACTGGTGCTGACCTTGCATTTGTAGAATATGCAACTTCTTATACGCTTGCGCACTCCAATTCATACACGAAGCAGAGTGCAATTGCTCTCGCAACAAATGTTTCTGATTACTGTGCACTGCTGTCGCCTCCGCAGCTGACTGCTGCAAACTACGAGTATGTAGTTGGCGGTGAACTCCGTCAGTCCCTCGGAATAGCCACACTTAATGAATCTATTCCTGAAATAAACAGTTCTGCGTCTACCGACACCATAATTGAAGCTATGGGAAGCGTGGCAGAGGCACAGGCATGGTGCAGCGCTGCAAACGAGATGTACAACATAGCCTCAGAGATCGGCGGCTCACCTGTGTATGAATCCTCTTCAATGAAGAATGCTGCTATGAAAATTATTAACATCTCCGAGCAGTATCCCGGCATATATCTTACTGCAGCGAAGCAGGACTACAGCCAGGGCGAATATTCGGCAGCATTATACGGTGCAACATACGCAAAGGCTTTGGCTTCTGCAGGTCCATCAAACTACTCCACGGCTATGCAGACACATATAGCTGGAGTTGCGTACAATGCAACCAATGGTGTATGGCCAGCCATGTTTGCAGATTCTGCAATGTTTTACCTGCAGCAGGCAAACTACACAAAGAACTCAACGCTTAAGATGGGTTACATAAGTTCGGCATACTCCCTTGCAAATCTGGCATCGTACCTTTCGGGAATAAACGGTTATATCTCTAAAAACCTTATACCTGGAAACAGTACTTCAACAGTTACGTCGAGTTCGACGCCTGAATCGAGTATTCTGCTTACTGATGCGTTCAACAACGAGTCACGACAGATAATGGCATTAGGTGTGAGCGTAGTTGGGATACATGGAGAGTTGGAAGTATTCGCAGTGCTGTTGTTGATATTTCTGATTATAATCCTTATAATGCTTGCAAGAATAAACAAACTTATAAAAATCAGCAAGTTCAGCAATCAACCGAGAAGCAGCGGAAGGGAGAATGGCAGAGCCAGAAGAAGGATGTGAACAGACGGGCTAAAGCTGTCCTTTTGTGTTTTATGTTTTTGGGATGGGTATGTTCATCCCTTAGAATCAATTAAGGCTAGTTTCGCAATCATCGATTCAAGCTGTATGCGATCGTTTGCACCTTCGACTATCCTGAAATTACATTCGCCTATGCTCTCTATAATGCGCAGCTTTTTCCTCTCTTCTATGTCAAGGTTCAATGCCTCCCTGTAGCACTGCATGAGAACGTCTTCTCCAGACATTCCGTGAACTAGGACCAGCACATTTAGATCGTTCCTTGCTTTCTCAAACTCTCCAGAGATGGCATATTTCAGCATTGAGATGACCTCCTTGGGCCGCGCCCTTGCCGCAATGTCGTATATGGAGTGTTCGCTTATCTTTCCGTCTGCAACTGCAGAACTCTGCATTATATTTGTCAGCTTCCTGAGGTCTCCGTCGCCGACATACATCAATGCTTCAACGGCTTTTTCGTCTATATTTACGCCCTCGGACTCTGCAATCCTCATTATGCACCTTCTCATCTCATCTTCCCGAAGTGGCTTAAAGCGGAATACAACGCACCTGCTCTGTATTGGGTCTATTATCTTGCTGGAGTAGTTTGCGCTAAGGATGAATCTTGTAGTAGATGAGTACTTTTCCATTGTTCTTCTAAGCGCATGCTGTGCTTCGGGTGTAAGCGCATCCGCCTCATCAAGGAATACTATCTTGACAAGGCCGCTTGAGAGCGGCACTGTGCGCGCAAACTCTTTTACCTTGCCCCTTACAACCTCTATACCCCGCGAGTCGCTTGCGTTAAGCTCAAGAAATGCCTGGTTCAAACTCTCCCCGTACAGCTCATTTGCCATGGCTATTGCAGATGTTGTCTTCCCCACGCCCGCCGGCCCTGCGAATATCATGCTCGGGAAGTTCTTCTGCTTTACAAAAATGCGGAGCTTGCTTACTATGCCTTCATGGCCTATTATATCGTCAAGCTTAGAAGGCCTGTACTTCTCTGTCCAAGATAACTCTATGCCTTCTATAAAAATCACCGCAAAACAATGATAAGAATGATATTGACACAATAATTACTTATACTTTTGCGAACCCACAGTGCTGCGCACAGAAAGCTGAAACTCCATGTCAGTCATTTCTTCTGTAAGGGCCGTACATGTGCCTGAGGGCTATGTCGTTTACTACTTCGAGCGAGTTCATGCATCTGTCTGTTATAGACTCCAGGTCCTCATAAACCTCCTTGTATTTCATTATGCGCACAGGGTCTTTCATGTTCATAACATTCCTTAACGCTTCCCGGAGCAGGTCATCGGCAGAGCTCTCCAATTTGGCTGCATTGTTATACACCCTAAAGACACTCTCTTCATAACTCTTGCCCTCAGGAAGATATGCCATCAGCCTTACCCCTTCAGTGACAAGCGATACGCATTTCAAGTTTATGTCTGCAAACTTCTTCATAAACGCGTCTGCGGAGCCTATGTTGTATACATAGAGCCTTGATGCGAGGGTTTTTTCCCCATCTATTATATCGTCAAGTTTCCTTGCAAGGTGTGATATCTCAGTGTATATACGTGTATTTATCCTCGTATTCGATACGTAGTTTATAATGCTGTGGACCTTTGAATCTGCTGCATGTTCATTATGCTCCGCTATCCTGAAGCATTTTGCATTGTCAATGCGACTGCTGGAAAATTCATTGCTCAACATCGACGAAGTTTTGTATATGGCATCCAATAAAGAGCTGAACTCCTTGTTCAGCTCTGCGGTTATTATGAGAAGCTCGCTCTCCATTGACGTTTCAGTAAGCGACCTCCTTTTTGTTTCAGGCAGCAGAAGAAGAGTAAATATGGCACCTGTAAATGCAACTGCGCCGAGAAGCCCTATAAGGTTGAACTTGCCAATATTCAAAAGCAACAACGGAAAGAAGAGTGCCGAGAGGGCTGCACCAAGCTTGCCGCTCATCGACGCTATCCCGTGCCCCCTTGCACGCACCGAGGTCGGATAAAGTTCTGTAGGATAAACATATGTGGTGGTGTTCGGGCCGTAATTAGTAAAGAAGAACGACAGGCCATATATTGCAAAAAACATCACTGCAGATCCTGCGAGAATCGCGCTGCCTGAGAAAAACAGTATTGTAAAGCATATTCCCATAACAAGGAATCCTATAGTCTGCATCGATTTTCTGCCCTGCTTGTCTATCAATGCGACTGCAACCCAGTAGCCAGGAACTGCGGCAATTATCAGTATAAGTGCAGAGGCTTGCACTGCTGCGTATAGTCCAGTAAATCCGAACAAAGATGCGAGATAAGGCGTAAATATTGTGGTTCCGTAGTAAGAGATGTCCATCAGAAACCATGTTACTGAAGTGCCAAGCACTATCTGCCACCTGTTTCTCAGAAACCTGCTAAAGCCTATCTTCGGTAGTACTGCGCCTGTTCCGGTCTGAGCTCCGGCAGCTCGCGCCTTGGTGCCGGAGTTCTTCGCAAATTTATACCACGGCGTCTCATAAAGTTTTGTCCTTTGCTTAAGTATAAGCAATGTAGGTATGGCCCCAAATGCAAGAAGAAGCCTCCATATTATAGTAATGGGCAGGCTTGTATTAAGGAGCAAAAATCCTATACCGACTCCCGCCACAAGGCCGAATCCCTGCATGGCAAAGGTAGAAGCGACCATCTTCCCCCTGTCTTTCCTGTTAGCATACTCCGCTACTATTGTGGCGCTGAGCGGATAATCGCCGCCTATGCCAACCCCTAAAATAAACCTCCATATTATGAGCTGTATGTAGTTCATTGATGTTGCAGATCCAAGTGCTCCTATTATCAAGATGACTATAGTTATCCAGTACACTGGCTTTCTTCCAAACCTGTCGCCTATGCTACCGAATATTACCGGGCCTATGACTGCGCCAAAAAGGGCTGCGCTTGCAACAAGCCCTATCTGTGTTGCAGACAGGTTAAATATCGGCTTTATCATCAGCAGCACTATGCCGATTATAAATAAGTCATATGCATCGGTAAAAAACCCCATGCCAGCTATAAGCATAATACGGATGTGGCTTTTTGAGAAGCGCTCGCCTTCTAGCTTGTTTATTGATGAAAAGTCGTTATCCAACTACACCACTGCTTGTTTTTTGTTTTATAAGCAATGCGACATTTACGCTTCTATTCTTTGCTTGCTTTTGTGCTGCGCCTACGCTTCTGCAATGCGTTCTCTGTGCCCTTCCCTGTTTCGGCATCTGGCTTGGCGCTTAAGTCTATAATCGCCACAAGGTGGCTAATTTTGGCTTTATTTTTCATTATATGCACCCTATTGATATTGCTGTAGTAAAGCTTTTATGTGCTACTTTTCAAAGCTATATGACGTACATGGGAAAGCTAAGCGCAATACTGAAGCTGACAAGAATAGAGCACAGCTTCATGCTTGTCATAGCTGTGTTCTCTGCAGAACTGATAGCAAAGGGCATCCCAGACCCTATAGCACTCATTGCAAGCTTCATAACGCCTATTTTCATAAGTATGGCCTCCTTTGCCATAAATGATTACTACGATATAACTGTAGACAAGGCAAACCGCAATATGAAGCGGCCGCTCGTATCAGGCGAGCTCAGCAAGTGCGATGCGCTTTATGTAACTTATATCTGCCTTGCAATAGGCATATTCGCAAGCATGCTTATAAACAGCTACGCTTACTATATCGCAGTGATATTCGGCGCCCTTGCGATGCTGTACAGTTACAGGCTTAAGCAGATAATTCTGCTGGGCAACATTTACATAGCATTCTCAATGGCCATACCTTTTATCTATGGCAATTATGTTGTAAGCAATAGTCTTAGCCCGGCCATTATCCTTATAAGCGCCATGATATTCCTAAGCGGCCTAGGGCGCGAGATCCATGGCACAGTACGTGATATGCGCGGCGACAGGCTAAGGGGCGTTACCTCACTTCCAAGGGCCATAGGCAGAACTGGTGCCTCTGTGATTGCGCTGCTCCTTTATTTTGCTGCAATAGGGATAAGCATCTACCTTTTCGTTTACATGGTGCCTTTCAAAGGTGATGCCGTTTATCTTGTGCTAATAGGCATTGCAGATATGCTGCTAGTCTATGTCTCATTAACATATCTGAACAAAAAAACCCAAAAATTCTACAGGCTTGCGCGCAACGCCTCACTGGCTGCAATGCTTCTTGCGCTCATCGCAATACTCGCTGCGCCTCTGACATATGCGCTGCTGTAGCTGCTTTAAAGCTGCGTTAAAAATTTAACAAAGTGAGCATGAGATCCCACACCACTTATGGGCGGGATGAAAGCGAACCGCAAAGGAGCAATATACATGCCTTTTCTTCCAGATAGTTCATGCAGTCACTGCATCCTGCAAAGGATGTGTTTTATCGGGAAGCCCCTATGGGCTTTACCCGTAGGGACTCACAAATCGCTATCTTTTATTCTTTTTAATGCAGACAAAACGTCCTGCTTTCTTCCCAGAAGTACTGTCTCATTAAGCTTAGGGAGCGTATATACCTTTATGCCAGAGCAGTTTCCAATAGCCTTCTTTACATCATTTATATTTCCTCTGACAACGCCCTCAAATTCCTGACTATTGCAAACTATCTGTGTGCCATGCCTGTATGCAAGAGAAATAGGGTCTCCATATGACATCTCAATCTTGCCCTTAGGGTTTTCTGAGTTAAGATTCTGGACTGCAGGAACCATTACAATGCGCGGCAATGCAGATCCGATTGCACTTCTACGAAATTTTTCATCAACGCTAAGATTCAAGGCTTCGGGGCCAGGAACAACAGAACGCGCCTGCTGATCTGTCTGCTTTACAAGTACGGCAAAATCCGGTGTATTTGATTGGAAACTGCCCTGTTCTGTGCCTGCGCATCCCGATATTGAGAGTGAAGCTCCCACAAGGCCTGCAGCAACAACATTCGAGATTACTTTTACGTTTTTCGCTCTTGTTTTCATGATTATCCCACAACACCATCTCTTTATCCACCTATATATATTTATCTTATATTTACTGTAAGAGCAGTTACAAGACAAAACCTAAGTAATCGCCAGGCTCTTCATGTTGATGCGATTCCAGAAGGGTTTATGGCAAACGGGCCCAATGCGGGAGAGATGAGTGCACAGCCCGGCCAATCCTAATATTCTTCACACTAAAATATTCAAAGGCACGCAAATGTCATGATTCAATGGCATAGGATCAAAAGCATACAGCTAACTTACGTACGATTTATTTTCAAAGGGTTATCTGCGCCGCCTGCACCGGATATTCTGTCGCCTTTTTTACATATTACTGTAGCAAAACCTCCGATAGGAATTCTGACAACATCATCCAAGCCCTTCTTAACTTCAGAACTGCTCTTATTGGATTCATGCACTGTTGCAAATCCCCCTATTATATTCATTCTAGCGCTTTTATGCTTCATGTTATCACTTCCTGTGTTTAATGCTGTTTTTTCAGATATTTAAATTTATTCAGGGCCCTCTGAATATCATCCCCCTGTAAAGCGATGACATTATAAACGCTATAACCAGCACTATCAGGATGCTGTATACTATTCCAATACCTTCGATATAGAACAACAATGCTATCAATACTGCCATAGTTGTTGCATAAACCGGCTTGTTCCAGCGGAGCACCTTGCTTCCATCCAAAGGGTACAGTGGCAGCATATTGAAGAACGCAAGCCACAGGTTTATAAAAAGTATAAATGATAAAGACGTCATAAAATATGCGTTTGAGTTAATTGCAGGAATGAAGCTGATCGCAAAAAGTACGGCAAATATGGCTAAGTTTGTAAGAGGGCCTGCTATAGATACATAGCCCTCTTCTTTTACTGTAAAATTATTCGTATATATCATAGTTGCGCCAGGCATTCCAAAAAGTATGCCCAGAAATCCAGTAGCTATGGTGAGCAGGATGCCCGTGTCAGAACGCTTGAATGCAGCTATGGCTCCAAACCTCTGTGCCACTATCTTATGCATATATTCGTGGAGCGGAAATGATATAAGTATGGCGACAAATGCAACCGGAAGTACCACAATAAAGTTCTTCACGCCTGAGAATCCGCCCACAATTGCCATGGAGAAGCCTATGGTAAGCGCAGCCACAGCTATGCATAAATCTATTATCTCATTTTTAGTCGGGATGTAAGCTCGATAATCTGCCATAATAACCTATCGTACCTGCCACAGTATAACTTATTATATAATTGGAAAAGAATTTAGCCTATTCCCAAAATCTTATACTATATGCAACAATATTAATAACTTTCTTGGCAAAAGAGTAGCATAAAGCCCCATTGTGTAGTGGTCAAGCACGCCAGGCTCTGGACCTGGAAACTCCAGTTCGAATCTGGATGGGGCTATATTTAGATCATCTGTGCCGGGACACATCTGCATTATTGCCTATTATCTTACGTGTGGCATCAGGCACCCAGGCATGTTGCCTATAAGCCTAATCCTCTGAAAGAAAACTGTCAATTCAGCAAAGCCATAAATACTTTCTTGCAGGGATATTATGGGGAACATGCGTACGAACGCCAGGTGGCATCGTATGCGATGTTGTTTGGTGGGAAAATGTCGACAGCACATAAAAGGTGGAATGCAAAAAATGTTGGAATTGTAGAGATAAAGCGCCATGAGAATATAAGCATGGTTTTTCAGGGCATGGTCCCTGCGCTATATAAAGAGTGCAGAGGACTACAGGTAGGCACGGCTTTTCATGCAGTGCAAAAAACCAGCGGGCTAGAGACCAAGCAAAAAATGGAATATAGGGCTCTTGCAGCAGACCTGCTTTCCAAGGCAACACACGAATTGGAGAAAGGTATGCATGGCATGTATATATCAAAAACGCAGGGCGATAAAGAGTACATTTGGGTAACTGCTGCTGTCGGTATCCTACACTGCATTACTGGCGACAAGAAGAAAGCCGCGGAGCATCTTAGGCTCATAAAAGCAAATGCCTCTAAGGATGAAAGCGGACAGTTTACACTTGTTCCTGGAGATACTTCCAAAAACTCCATATCACACATCTGGGTAAGTCTGCTTGCTGCTGCCATCGGTGATTTAGAAACTGCCAAGCAGCAGGGTTTTTCTGCGGCAAAAAACAAAAGAGATGCGTCTGGCTTGTATATTAGCGATAGCGGCAACTCACCGCAGACGCACATGAATGCATTGATAGGCTTGGCATACTTTCAAAAAGGAGAAAAAGAAGCAGCAAGAGAGCTTCTTTCAGCAATAGAAAATAAAATGCCAAAATGTAAAAACGGCATACATACGCCCTCTATATCAATATCTCCTGATTATGGCACTCTTGCTGAAGCCGTAGCCCCTCTTGCCATGCTTAAGACGCTTGTTTTGGGTCCTGATAAAGCAGAAGAGTACTGCAATAAGGTTGCATTGCTTCATGGAAATGAGAGATCCTCGGTTCTTGTAGGGATAATGTATGCATTACTTTCCGGGGAAACCCTGTAGCAAAAAGCCAGGCTTTTTTGACATAACAACTTTATCCTAAGCTGGTTTGCAATTTTATCCCTACATAAGCTGTAAGTCCGGAACTCTACTCTGGCCGCAGCAGTGGAAATGTAGTGCACTCCCTTATTGATTTGTCCATGAGCAGCGAGAACAACCTATCAGACACCCCGAACCCTGTTGCAGGAGGCATGCCGTACTTCAATGCCTCGACGAAATCCTTCGCAAACATCTGTGCCTCCTCGTCGCCTGCAGTCCTGAGCTTCGCCTGCTCCATGAATCTCTGTTCCTGGTCTATAGGGTCGTTCAGCTCAGAATAACCGTTACCTGCTTCAGTACCTGCAAAAATTACCTGAAACCTTTCTACAAGCTTTGGATTGCCCTCCATTTTTTTTGCAAGAGGCGATACTATCAAAGGGTGGTTCACAAGAAATCCCGGTTCGTTTATCTTTTTCCTGCAGTGCTTCCATAAACTATCCACGGCCCTCTCCAGGTTCATGCCCTTCTTTTCGTATTCGACACCGAGCTCATCTAAACGCGCAATACACTCTTTTGCAGTTGTGTGGTTTATGTCTATCCCTGTGCCTTTCTTGATCTCGCCTGTATAGTCATACTCCTTCCATCTCTTTCCAAAATCTACGTCTGTGCCGCGTATATGAAACTTCATGGTGCCAAAGGTTTGCTGTATCACGTACTTGTACATCTCCTCTACAAGCTTCATGTTGTCTTTGTAATCTGCGTATGCCCAGTAAAACTCCAATTGATTGTAGTCCTGTGCATGATCGGCATCCATTCCCTCGTTCCTGAATATCCTGCCTATCTCAAACGTTTTCTCAAAACCGCCGACAAGAAGCATCTTCTGCCACAGTTCACCAGTAGATATTCTAAGGTATACGTCTATGTCAAGTGTGTTGTGGTGTGTGATAAACGGCTTTGCATCTGCACCGCCCGTTGTATTCTCCAGAACTGGAGTGTATACCTCTATAAATCCCTTTGATATCATGAAGTCCCTCATAGATCTCCAGAATACCGATTTCTTGACAAGCATATCCTTTACTTCAGGATTCAGAAGCATGTCAAGGTACCTTTTCCTGTACCGCAGCTCTTCATCCTTCAGCCCGTACCATTCAGAGGGCAATGGCAGCAGGGCTTTGGTAAGCAGTGTTATCTTTTTTGCAAGTATGCTCAGTTCGCCTCTCGAAGTCTTCATAACGCATCCTTCCACACCTATAAAATCTCCCACATTTAGCCTTTCCATGAGCTCGAAATCGGCCTTGCTTACGTCGCTGGCGCTAATAAATATTTGTATCCTGCCTGAGAAGTCTTCAATGTGAACAAACACAAGGCCGCCGTGTTTCCTCTTCGAGCGTATCCTTCCGGCTGTAAGAACCTTCGTTTTTTCTACCTTCTCATCAGCCTTTATGTCGGAGTAATTTTTTATAATCTCCGCTGCTGTTGCGTTTCTGTCAAATCTATGTGCATACGGGTCTATCCCTGCCTTCCTTATTTTAGTGAGTTCGTCTGCCTGGTCTTCTGCCATCCGATCATCTGTTTAACGTCGCTTCTGAATTCTTTTCAATGCTCAGGTTATTATATTTATCCTACTTTGCCGGTTCGACAGTGATTGTACTGGGCTGGCATCTCTCAAAACATGCTGCTGTTTTGCTGCAGAAGCGTGTTGCTTTCAGACAGGCTCAAATTTAAAGTGGTAATGGATAAGGCCTTCATCCTCTTCAACGAGCATCTTCCTGAATACCTGCCTTACCCTTGTGCCTATTTTTACTTCTTTGCCGGATTCAACGATGTGACCTTCAACCATGGGGCCCTCGTCAAGCTTTATCACAGCAACAGTATACGGTGCATCCTCACGGAACGCCTCGGCAGGAACGTGTATCTTTGTAAATGAGTATATCTCGCCTGTGCCTGCGAATGTCTTGTTCCGCATCTTTGTCTGTCTTCCGCAGTTCTTGCAGACTATTCTTGATGGAAAATAAAGAGACTTGCAGTTTTCGCATTCAGTGCCTACAAGATTGTACCGTGAGTTGAGCTTCCTCCACATGCTTGCCGATGATCTTTCCATAACACCACTAGTCTGCCCTCTTCATTATGTGCACTACTGACGTGGCTCCGCTTCCGCCGACATTATGCGTCATTCCTATCTCAATGCCGTTTACCTGGCGCTGTCCTGCCTCGCCGCGCAGCTGGGTTACTATCTCCCACGCCTGCTTTATGCCCGTAGCGCCTACGGGATGACCGCACCCTTTCAGTCCGCCGCTTGTGTTGACAGAAAGTTTGGATCCGATGGCTGTTTCGCCGTCTGCAATTGCTTTTGCGGCCTTTCCCTTTTCATAAAAGCCTAAGTCTTCCATTGCCATTACCTCAGCTATGGTGAAGCAGTCGTGCACCTCTACAATGTCTATGTCTTTTGGTGCAAGCTTTGAATGCTTGTATGCGTCTGCCGCGGCAATCTGTGTAGCCTTTATCTCTGTAAGGCTTGAACGCTCAGCGAGCCCCAATGTATCACTGGCCTGTGAGCTTGCAAGTATCTGTATAGGGGTATCGTTGTACTTCCTTGCAATCTCAAGCGGCGCAAGGACTGCAACAGCAGCACCGTCAGATATAGGGGAGCAATCGAACACCTTCAGAGGCTCTGCAACCATCTTCGAGTTAAGAACATCCTCTATGGTTATCTTTTTCCTGAACTGGGCGTATTCGTTGTTCACTGCGTTAAGATGATTTTTGACAGCCACAGCAGCAAGCTGCTCTTCTGTTGTGCCGTAATCATGCATGTGCCTTTTTGCCATAAGCGCATACAACCCCGGAAATGTTATGCCCTGCGCAAGCTCCCACTCCTGGTCGCCTGCGCCGCCAAGTGCAGTAGTGGCCTCGCCGGTTGTTACGTCGGTCATCTTTTCTACTCCTCCGACAACTACTATGTCGTGCACTCCGCTGCCCACGGCAAGGTAGCCCTGCCGCAGTGCGCTGCCGCCGCTTGCGCAAGCGTTTTCTATCCTTACTGCCGGTATATTCCTAAAGCCCAGCTGGTCAGATAACAGGGCAGCTATATGCTCCTGGCCTATAAAGCGGCCCGAAGCCATCGTGCTTCCATACACAACTTCAACATCCTTGCTAGTTATGCCTGCATCTTCCAGTGCGCGTATGCCGGCTTCTGCCATGAGCTCGCGCATGCCGTGCTCCCAGCGTTCGCCGAAGCGCGTCAGACCTACTCCTATAATTGCAACTTCACGCATGTAATCCACACATATTTTCATATAGGGCAGAGCCCGTTTCCTGGAGAAACTCCTATTGTGACGTGCTGCTGAAGATAACTGACTCCTAGAACAGTAAGCTTGTACCTGCACATGTTTCCGACTACGTCTCCTATCTTGTACGTCTCCACTGTTGAAGGGATATTCTCGGCAGGGTCAACGGCGGGACCGACGTCATACGCATACATGGTTACAGTATTGTTTGCGTTTACCGACCCGAGTATAAGCGTGCCGTTGCCCTGAATCACGTATCCGACGCTACAGTTGAATGTCGTGTTATAAGTATACTGTTGCTTGCTGCATATAGGATATCTGGAGATTTGCGCTGCCGTCATTCCTCCAGGATTCGTCAGTGTCGTAAAGCTTTTCACTCCGGTGTTCAAGGCTATGTACAATGCAGAAGCTACCACTATCACTGCAGTGACAGCCAACGCGAGGTACGCCGAACTGACGCCTCCTTTCTTGACACCGGTCATAGTACCTTGTTCCATTGCAACCACTTATCAATACAATTCTTATCAATACCATTCTATTTATCTATTTATGGCGTCATTTTCTGATGCCTTTCCTGTTCTTCAGGTACATTGCATAATCTATGTACAGTTTGCCGTTATTTATTATGTCAAGCACCTTTTCGCTTCTTGTCCTTTTTTCATTTATAATGTCGTTTACCTCTATGGCAAACGAGTCGCTGCCTGCTCCAGAGCCGAAGCTTGTTACTAAGACTTTGTCTCCTGGAGATGCTTTGTCCAGGACCGCCGCAAGGCCCAAAAGCGAAGCGCCAGAGTATGTATTGCCTATTATAGGCGTAAGCAGGCCGTCATCTATTTGCTCCTGTGAAAACCCAAGGAGTTTGGCTGCAGCTATCGGGAATTTTCCATTTGGCTGATGGAACACTGCGTACTTGAAGTCTGAAGGCTTGAATCCTGTTTTCTCCAGAAGCATTTTTGTTGCAGTAGTCACATGCCTGAAGTATGCCGGCTCTCCTGTGAATCTGCCGCCATGTGATGGGAAGTCTGCTCCCTCCCTTCTCCAGAAATCCGGGGTGTCGGAAGTAAAGCTCACCGTGTCTAGTATCGTAGCTACAGACTCACTCTTTTCCTTTCCTATTATGAATGCAGCGCCTCCTGCGCTTGCAGTATACTCAAGTGCATCTCCAGGCCTGCCCTGAGAGGTATCGCTGCCTATAGTCATTCCGTATTTTATCATGCCGCTGTCTGACATGCCCATAAGCATCTGCATGCCTGCTGTTCCTGCCTTGCACGCAAATTCAAGATCAGCTGCAGTGAGATTATGACCTGCGCTAATGGCCTGCGAGACTATTGTCGCAGTAGGCTTAACTGCATAAGGATGTGATTCTGACCCTACATAAATTGCGCCAATATCTGTAGCTTTTACTCCGGCATGCTTCACTGCACGCCTTGCAGCTTCAACTGCTATTGTTGCTGCATCCTCATCATGCGACGGAACGCTTTTTTCCTTTATGTGAAGGCCCTTCTTGATGCTTTCAGGATCCTCGTTCCATATTCTCGCTATCTCCTCTACCTTTATACGATAGTGCGGAACATGGACCCCATAACCTATAATGCCTGCCATTAAATTCAATAGCATTTGCTACATAGCATATTAATAAGTATGCTATGCGGTTAGTTGTTTGTCTAAGTTAGTTGTTTGTCTAGAATCAAAACAATGCAAAATTTCACGCAGCGCGGAATATCTATCTGGCAGGTATTTAAATCTGAAAAAATTATTAAATACTGTGGTTTGTTGCCGACATTTAAATCAAGACAGCAAGGTTCCAGAGAATCGGAATCTGCCCAAACGCCGCCAGCCCAGCTAAGCAGCAGGGAGATTTACGAAAAAGCGCAGCGGCATGTGCACTCTGGAGATATCAGCGGCTTATCGCAGTGGCTGTCAACAGAGGACCAGGCAGCAAAAACTATACTGGCTGAAAGCCATCTTTCAAACATTCAGCTGAGCCCAAAGCATACGCTGGGGCGTCTTGCCGTAGGGGCAAACAAAGCAGCTGCGCTGCAAGCAATAGAAGACTATTCGATAGCGGCAAGGCATGATTCTGACGGATGGTCTTTTGCGCATGAAGCTGCACTGCAGCACGAAGAAGCTGCAGTTTTAGCCATATCTAAAGATGAAATCCTAAAAATAAAAGACGAGGAGGGAATTTCTGTTGCACAGATAGCTGTTGACCATCACAATGCTGCAGCAAAACTATTGTTTGCGCCTGGAGAAAGAAGGCAATTTTTAGGCATAAAAAACAATGATGACATAAGTGTAGGGCAGGTTGCAATAATAAGATGGCGCGACATCGCGAAGAGGGTTCTCAAGGATGAAAAATTATATTCTATAGTCATAATATCGCACAAAAGGCCGTTGGGATGGACTTACGGGCATGAGGCAGTGCTCAATCATATGAGCTGCGCACGATGGGTGCGTGATGGCAACATGGCGGGCATGAAAGACATAAACGACGGAAGCGGCAGAAGCATCTACGATATAGCGTGCGGAGTCATGCGGAAGTACGAAGCTGAAAAAATCGAGCAGAATAAAAAGGAGGCGGAGATGCTTAGCCTATGGGAGCGTCTGAGCAGAAGCGCTCTTCATCTATTTCGAAGAAACAGATAAGCAGGAAGTAAGAGGCTTACCGATCTGAAGAACTACGCCCAATTACTGAAGGTTTATTTTGAGATTTTGAATGTATCTGTATGCATATGCGTGGTTCACGCATTCAGGATCAAAGCATGAAGATTTAAATACCTTTTTGTAGAGAATATAAACTACTTTATCTTTGGGCGCACCGTTCGTGTTGCCGCTCTTGGTAATGAGGCTTATTAGCCAAACCAAAAACTGATAGCATGAGTGATTTGAACACCGACCTCAGACTTGCAATAGACACCGGCAAAGTGGTGTTCGGCAATAGAGAGGTCATGCGCACAGTAAGCAGTGCAGATGCAAAAGCGGTAGTTGTAGCAATGAACGGAAAGCATGACATAGTCGGCGACATGCTGCACATATCAGAGATATCATCAATAAAAATCATAAAGTTCAACGGCAATTCAATAGAGCTCGGAGCGCTCTGCGGAAAGCCCTTTTCTGTTAATGTTTTTGCCATACTTGAACCAGGAAATTCCAACATACTGGAAAAGGAGTACACATAGGTGCGTATATTGCCAAAAGGAGAATTTGCAGCAAAAGAGCTCATGAGGAAGAGGAAACGGCAGAGGCTGCTTAAGAAATGGTGGAAGAGGAGGTATTTCAAGCTTAAGCAAAAATATGATCCTGTAGGCTGCGTGCCTATGGCGAAGGCGCTGGTTCTTCAGAAGTTTGTATTGCAGCAAAAGCAGCCCCATTCGGGCCTTATAAAATGCGTGCGTGTGCAGCTTATAAAAAATGGCAAGGTAGTGGGCGCATTCGTTCCATATGACGGCTCAATAAATACAATTGAAGAGCACGATGAGGTAACTATACAGGGCCTTGGCGGATCGCAGCGCGGCCAGATGGGTTGCATACCAGGCTTGAAGTACAAAGTCATAGCTGTAAACGGCGCTGATATATTCCAGGTAGTCAAGGGCAAGAAGGAGAAGCCCAAGAGATAGGTGGCATTAAATGGCTGATGAACTTAACAAAATAATAAACACTCCGACAGTTGCACAGACGGCAGAGCAGGCAGCAGCGCCTCAGCCAAAGCCTTCAGCACCAAGAAAAAGAACAAGGCCTGCAGCAGCCAACGACACTGCATCTGGAGAAGAGGCGCAGGCAGCGGCGCCATCCAAGGAAGGCGGCGTAATGCTTTTTGGAAAGTATGATGTTGCATCTGTTAAGGTAAACGACCTAAGCATTGCCGATTATATAAAATTCAATAAACAGCCGTATCCGAATCTGTTCGGGCGCAGGAAGAATCAGGCGTATTACAATGCGCACAGCAACATAATAGAGCGCTTCATAAACAAGCTCATGCGCGGCGGCACTGGCAAGAAGGTAGGAGGAAAATTCATAAGGACAGAAGGAAGGCTTCAGGGCAAGAAGCTGAAGGTAATGCACATAGTAGAGGATGCATTTGACATTATAAACAAAAAAAGCTCAAGAAATCCGGTGCAAGTGTTTGTCGATGCTCTGCAGAATGCAGCGCCGATAGAAGACACCACAAGGGTCAGATACGGAGGCATATCCTACAACGTAGCTGTCGGGATAAGCTCCAACAGGCGCGTTGACGTTGCTCTCCGCAACATAGCGCTCGCGGCACTTATAAATGCATTCAATAAAAGGAGGAAGCTTGCAGATGCGCTTGCAGATGAGTTGCTCATGGCTGCAGACAAGGCTCCAGAGAGCTATGCTATAAAGAAGCGCATAGAAGGCGAGCGCATAGCAAAGCGCGCAAGGTAGTTCAACGCAGATCCAGGAAGCTGCATGAAAACTGGAACATAAAAAGGTTAATGGTATGGTAAGAAAAGAGTTCGTGGCTGAAGAAGTAGTAAAGATAATGCGCGATACAGAAAGGATACGCAACGTTGCTATAATAGCCCATGTTCACCACGGAAAGACAACGCTTACCGACTCGCTTCTAGCGCGTGCAGGCATAATATCAAAAAGCGTTGCCGGGGATGTGCTGTACACAAACTACGAAGCTATAGAAAAAGACAGGAGAATGACGATAAAGTCTGCAGACATCTCTCTGTCGTTTAACTACAATGACAAGGACTACATAATAAACCTTATAGATACTCCGGGGCACGTCGACTTCGGAGGGCACGTTACGAGATCCATGCGCGCAGTTGACGGTGTAGTGCTTGTCGTGGATCCTGTAGAGGGCATAATGCCACAGACAGAGACTGTGCTGCGCCAGGCACTCCAGGAGCGCGCAAAGCCAGTCCTTTTTGTCAACAAAACAGATCGGCTTCTTAACGAGTTAAGGCTTACAGAGGAGCAGACGTTCGAGCGCCTCCTTAAGCTTATCAATGACATAAACAAGATGATTACGCGCTTTGCGCCAGAAGAGTACAAGGAGAAGTGGGCAGTAAGCGTTGAGAACGGCAGTGTCTGCTTCGGATCTGCGTATAAGAAATGGGCAATCTCAACTAAAATAATGCAGAAATACAAGGTGACATTCAAAGACATATTCAAGCTTACCAAGGAGCAGGACGAAGCGAAGCTGCAGCAGGTTGCGCCCATAGACGAAGCTACCTTATCCATGATGATAGAGCACCTGCCCAGCCCGAGCGAAGCGCAGCCGTACCGCCTCCCGAGGCTATGGCATGGCGACCTTGCAACAGAAGACGGCAAGGCAATGACAACTGTAAATCCAGATGCGAAAGTCAATATGATTATATTCGGAGTTGCTAATGACCAGCACAGCGGCGAGATAGCAATAGGCAGGGTGTTCTCAGGCACTATAAAGAAAGGCACACTGATATATGCTACAGGAATTCCTGACCAGCAGAGGGTGTCGCAGGTAGGCATATATATGGGTCCGGAGAGGGTTCCTGTCGAAAGCATCTCTGCAGGAAACATAGCTGCAGTAGTAGGCCTCAAGAATGTTTCAATAGGCGACACAGTAAGCGAAAACAACATAGAGCCTTTTGAGCAGATAAAGCACTACTCGCAGCCTGTGGTGACAAAGGCGATAGATGCAAAGGACACTCGCGACCTAATGAAGCTTATAGAGGCGCTGCGCGAACTTTCGAAAGAGGACCAGACAATACGTGTAGAGCTCAACCAGGAAACAGGTGAGCATCTTGTCAGCGGCATGGGAGAGCTGCACCTAGAGATAATAGAGACAAAGATACGCGACGATTACAAAATACCAATAACAACAAGCGAACCGATAGTGCTCTACAGGGAAACGATAGAGAATGAGACAAAGAACGTAGAGGGCAAGACGCAGAACAGGCACTCGCGGTTTTATGTAGACATAAAGCCTCTTGAACCAAGCGTTGTCGAGCTTATAGAATCAGGCGAGATACGTGAAGGCAAGCCGAAAGGCAAAGCGCATGTAGAGGTGCTTGTGAAGGCAGGCATGTCAAGGGAGGAGGCAAAGGGCCTTGTAGATGTTTCAAACAACAGCATGCTTATAGATGCGACACACGGAGTGCAGTACCTTAACGAGGTAATGGAGCTTCTAATAAAGGGATTCGAAGAATCGGTAAGGGACGGCCCTCTTGCCAGAGAGCGTGTATCTGGGCTCAAGGTGCTCATAACAGATGCAAAGATTCACGAGGATCCTGTTCACAGGGGCCCTGCACAGGTCATACCCGCAATAAAGCATCCGATATATGCAGGCATGCTCACTTCAGGTGTAAGCCTGATGGAGCCTAAGCAGAGGTTCACGATAAACATACCACAGGACTATTTATCGGAGATAATAACGTTTGTGCAGGGAAAACGCGGACAGGTGCTCGAAATACAGCAGGAGAATGAGCAGGCAACAATAATAGCAAAGATGCCTGTTGCCGAAGTGATAAAAGGCTTCTCGAATGAGATACGCGGAATAACCAGTGGAAAAGCAATATGGTACCCGGAGTATGCAGGCTATGAAAAGCTGCCTAAAGAGCTGCAGGACAAGGTAGTGCGCGAGATACGCAAGCGCAAAGGCCAGCCTCCTGAACCTCCGAAAGCTAGCGATTTTATGGACTGACAGGAAAGGTTTAATATTATGTACAAGTATATGCTAAGACAAACCAATGAGATGAGGTAATAAAATGGCAAAATCTTATGTGAAATTCGAAGTAAGCAAAGAAGTATCAGACAAGGCACTTGAAGCCGTGAGGCTTGCCAGGCAGAGCGGCACAGTAAGAAAGGGCGTCAACGAGGTAACAAAAAGCGTAGAGCGTGGCCTTTCATCCCTTGTAGTCATAGCAGGAGATGTTGAACCTGAGGAAGTAGTCATGCACATACCGCAGTTATGCGAGCAGAAAAAGATAAACTATGTTTATGTCCCAGCAAAGCTGGATCTAGGAAAAGCCTTGGGCATGAATGTTCCATGCTCTTCTGTAGCCATAGAGAAACAGGGCGAGGCTCAGGCTGCCATATCCGATGTGGTATCGCGCATAACGGGCAAGTCGCAGCCAGCCCAAGAAAAGGCAGGCGCAGAAGCGAAACATGCAGAAGTAAAACATGAGAAGCCGAAGGCCGAGAAGGCAAAAGGCCACGAGGCCGGAGCCGAGAAGACAGAGAAGAAAGAGTGATATCAAAATAAATTAAGCCTGTGAGGTATATGCCTAAAGCTGAAGAAAACGAAAAAGCTGCAATCGAAAACACAACAGCAAACGTGCCTGAAAAAGCGGTCAAGCATGAGGAACAGAGGCCAGCAGGCACAGGCGATGATAAGCTATTTGAAGGATGGCTGGCGCAGGTAGTCGATGTAGTCCACGGCCGTACAGGAATTTATGGAGAGATTAAGCAGGCGATGTGCAAGATTATGGAAGGCAAGGACAAAGGCCGTGTCATACGAAGAAACATAGCCGGAAAGATAAAGAAAGGCGACATAATACGGCTTCCCGATACAAGCAGAGAGGACAAAAAGATAATGGCGAGATAAATGAAATGCACATACTGCACAGCAGAGATAGAACAAGGCACAGGATTTATCTTCGTCAAGAAGACAGGTGTCATTAGGTATTACTGCAGCAAGAGATGCTATCGCTTGAATGTTCTGCAAAACAGGAAATACCGTGAAAATGAGTAAGCATAAGCCACATGAACTGCTTTCTTTTAATCATTATGTCTGTCTGCTATTTTCAGCCATATCCTGCGCCGCGCAGATTCCAGGGCTTTAACATGCTGCTAGATGAGAACGAGACAGTAGTGTCGGTGCGGTTCGGCGAATTGTGGCTAAGGGGAAATAACAGGGGCCAGTACATAAAAAGGCTTATAAGCAACATTTCGGCGCGGCTTAGCAGCGAAGACGTCAAGATAATTCGCGAATACGACAGGGTGCTTTTAAGGCTTGGATCCAATTCTGACATAAATGCAATACAGATTAAGCTGTCTACCATATTCGGGATAAGCAGGTTCGAATTATCGCAAGCAACAAAACCCGAGCTCAAATCTATCAAAAAACTTGCAGCAAAATTCCTATCTAAATATGATTCCAACTCTGTGGTGCGGATACAGTCCCACAGGTCATATAAGGGCCTGAATTTTAATTCTATGGACGTTATCTCTGAAGTAGCAGAGCATGCAAAAAAGCGCGGCATTGCAGTGTCAAACAGGAACTTTAATGCAGAGATAAACATAAACATCACCAAAGAAAACGCGTTTATCAGCACAGGAAGCACCAAGGGTGCCGGCGGTCTTCCGATAGGAAGCAGCGGTAAAGCAGTGCTGCTCCTTTCCGGAGGAATAGACTCGCCTGTTGCAGCCTGGTATGCAATGAAGAGAGGCCTTATGCCTATTTACGTGCACATGTACGGATATCCTGATGCAAGCGCAAAGGAGCTTTCAAAGATAACTGATATAGCCTCGAAGCTCAACGAGTACTCACTGCATTATAAGATGTACCTTGTGCCCTCACATTACTTCCAGCTTGCAGCCATAAGGAGCGGAAGATACGAGACTGTGCTGATGAAGCATTTCATGCTGTTGGTGGCACAGAAAATAGCCGCCAAAGAAGGGGCACAGCTTATATACACCGGAGACAGCATAGGCCAGGTAGCGTCACAGACGCCTATGAACCTTTTTTCAGAAGGTTATTTGATAAAATATCCCATAATACGGCCGCTTTCCGGATTTGATAAGGAAGAAATAATAAAAGTTGCAAGGCAGATAGGCACATACGAGCTTTCTCTGCTGCCTTACATGGATGTATGCAGCATAAATTCAAAGAATCCGAGCACAGCTGCCCTTCCTGAAGTAATAAAATCTATGTCCAGCGACTACAAATTGAAACGCATTGCAGGCAAGTCAGTAAAACATGCGCAGATCCTTAACGGTTAATTCCAACTGACGCAGAGCCCGAAACATCAAAAGCCAGCTATCCGATTTGGATAAAGTTGTTGAGTGTTATAACAACATGCCACATCCGAGTCTTGGCACCACTCCGAATATTGCATATTTCGAGAAGATGACACGGAAGACGGTTGAATACGAAACAAATAAAAGGTGAAATAATTAAAGTATCTTATCGAGAGGACATTAAATCGGGATACTACAGAACGGTAATAGAGATGAGGCAGTTAAATGAGAAGGAAGCATTTGAGTTGCTAGTTGCGAGAGCGGAGAGAGCAAGGTTCTCTGGCTGGAACTTTGAGTACATTACAAGAACAGTGCGTGAAGTGGATGGTGCATTACCGTGGAGTTATAACACAGAAGTCTTAAAGCTGATGGGCCAGTCGAAGTCGATGCTTGACATGGGGACAGGCGGCGGCGAACTACTTTCGCTGATGGCGCCACTGCCGCCAAAGGCCTGCGCCACAGAGGGCTATAAGCCAAATCTTGCTCTTGCCAAGAAGAGGCTCGCGCCACTTGGCGTTAAGGTTTATGGGATAACTGGAGACGCTAAGTTGCCTTTCAGAGGTGAAGAATTCGACTTGGTGATCAACAGGCATGAGGGTTATATTGCAAGCGAGATCTTCAGGATCTTAAAGCCCGGCGGCATGTTCATAACGCAGCAGGTCGGTGCATATTACGTAACAAAGATAAACGAGCTACTTGGAGCTAGAGTGAAACACAGCAATAGATACTTGAAGAACGCCGTTAATGCGCTTGAAGGCGCTGGTCTGGGGATATTGGCCAAAAAGGAAGCATATCCTACCAATCGATTCTTCGACATCGGCGCCGTAGTATACTACCTAAATGCAATACCCTGGCAACTACCTGGTTTTTCAGTGAAACGGTATCGCAACAAACTCTTTGAACTTCATAAACTAATTACCAAGAAGGGCTATATTGACTTCAGGGCACATAATTATTTTATAGTTGCGAGAAAAGGCAGCACTTCTGATTTCACACCGCAGAAGAACGTACCTTGAATACGCACACGTAAGGCAATGTCGAAGTGGCCTTATACCTGGCTCTGCCTACGTTTTTTCCTTTAGGAATATAGTTACTATCCTACCCCTGTTCACCAACTTCTGGTTATACAAACTTCAATCTCTATTGTCTGCATACATTATGTCGCCAAAAACATACTGTGTCCTAGGGGTTAAATACTCCTAGGAAATAGTGGAATTATTGGACACAGCATAAAAAAGAAGTTATTTAACTTGTAAAGCTTATTGTGTATACTGTAACAAAATAATGTAAAAATCAACAAAACATAAAAAGAACTTTTAGGGCTGCGAGAAAAATGGGTCTTAAGGGGTTAACAATATTTAGAGATAGGTGTTTATCAGAAAGGATGTGAGGTGTGAATATGAGAACTAAAAAAAGATTTAAGGTTCCGGTGGCAGTACATATGTTATTTGAGAGACACGATAAATTACTTATGTTACGTAGAGTGAATACGGGATATGAAGATGGTAAATGGAGTGTACCTGCGGGTCATGTAGATAAAAACGAATCTATTACAACAGCACTGATAAGAGAAATGAAAGAAGAGCTTGGTGTTTTGCCGTTAAACTATACCTTCGAGCATATCTTACATAAAAAAGATCCTGTTGATGGAGAAGAGCGAGTGGATTTATTTTTCAGTTGTAATAGATGGAAAGGTAAAATAACAAGAATGGAGCCAGACAAGAACGCCGCCTTGAAGTGGTATACGGTTAGTAATTTACCAGTTGACACAGTGGATTATGTGAAACATGCAATACGTGAAATTCATAAGAGGTCTAAGTTTTCAGAGTTTGGTTGGACAAGAAAGGAATGAGTGGTATGTTTGTGCATTTAAGTTGATTTGCAGGGAGTGTGGGGTCAAGGTATACTACGAGCTTTAGTTCGTAGTACGGAATTGACTCCACCTTGATACGCAAATATATCTATTCCTAAGAAGAAGACTCTTTGACGGCGAGTGGCATGGATTTGAGGCACCCGGATTTCCCTACGAAGTAGGGGGAGGGGACGCACGTGGTGGGGTTTATAAAGGGGCGAAGCCCCCTTATCTCATATACATAAAATCAATGTCTTAGAGCCATCATTATTGCCGTGCTATAATTTCGAGGCAATGATGCTGCTAAGTCTAGAATATTACTTGGTATATTTTCTATCTTTAGTAGTTCCATATTCAAAAATGATGAAGTACTTATCAGCCTTAAATCAGAATTAAGCGCTACTACCTCTTCTGAACTTTTAACAAACCATTTATGATTCGGTGTCGTTTTTAATTTGTTACTTAATTCCCTTATTCTAAGTTCTGGATGAACCGCTGTAAGAAGAATATTTAGACTTGAAAAGTTCTTTCTAAGAATCTCAAAAAAGATTTTAATTTGTTTTTCTTCATAATAAGACAGGCAGCCCTCACTTATAAGTAAAATTGGCCTATTTTTATATGATTTGGCAATTTTAATCCATTCAAAATCAAAAACTGAAGAGGAAACAGGCAAATAAAATCCTTCTGTGTGTGGGGATAGTGTATTCCACAAAGCAGTCCTAAAACTTATCATATTTTGAAGATCCACGTTTATCCAAACTATATTCTTTGGGTCAAGCTTATCTTCGGCAAGAAGTCTTTCAAGCCGAGTACAAAGACCACAACCCAGATTTATAATGACTGCATCTCTATAATTAGCTTTAATAAAATCAGATGTTATATCATCGATAACTTTCGTACGTATTGGAGCAATGATCATTGCAAATGCAAGGGAATATTCATCTCTTGGGGGGTGTGTATAATTCAGTGTTTGTAATATTTTTTCTCCCAATAAATCTATGAATGGATGTTTGAGAGTATGTGAATATTTTGATCTATAATATACAATCCCAAATGCTGTTTTTGATATATCGTCAAGTTTATTAGCAAGACAAATTAACTCCTCAGTTTTTCTAGGATCAGGTAGTTCAGTCTTACTAAGTACCCTTTGGACATTTGCATTACAAGTTTGATTTATTACTTTCGCTTTCATAAATTCGCACACTTTATCGAGTCATTTCCGACGATTAATGGATTACGTCCTATGAAATATAACTTCGGAACAACATTAAACTTGTTAAGTGTTGCGCAAAATTCGGTGTCTGCTCCCTTCCCACGTAATTCGTTATATCTGTGGCTTGCTGTATTGGTAATCTTCTTGAATAATACGTTTTTCGATTTTTTAAAGTACTCCTGTGCTTTAATGCATTCATTTGTTTTTTCTATTTTAGAATAAAATGCAATGGCTCCTGAAGCCATGAAATCTTCAAGCGCGAATATCCTATTTCCATTTTCTATTTCCTTTTTCTCATACTCTGAAAAAAATAGTTTTCTGTGAATAATGTCAATCTCTCCGGCAGCAATTAAACTAGAGTTTCCACGTAAGCTATCTATCCATTTAGCTACAGCCTTTGCATTGAGAAGCGATCCGAAGGCTACGTTTTTAATATCATATGCGTTAATTGACAAGTAAGCACCATTTGGGGATTCTATAACAACTTTTTGTGGTATTTTATTAAAAAATGACTTCGGAGAGAGTGAAAAACCTTCTACGCTGCGTGATTTCTCAGAGGTTGGCTCTATTGTAAATCCTAACGCTGTTGCTGTAACTACTGCAGAACTAAATCGTAGCTGATCAATAATGACTACATTGTCTTTTCTGTCTGCAGCTTTTCTAAGTCCTTCTATTCCCCACTCTAACCCCAGAATAGGCAAATTCATCACCCCAATTAATAGATATGCCTCTTGATTTGAGCAGCCCATTACAATAAAACATAAGTTCTTTTAGGTATGGTTTATAATTACTTAGGACTCCTTCAACTCTGATCCATAATGGCAATAGCTTACCATTTGGTAATAACTTTCCATCCAATCCCAGTATATTTCTAGCACTTATAATACTATCTCTGTTCTCCGCATTTACCTTATAAATATAATTAATTTTATTAAATCTTCTTGAAAGATTTGAATAGGCATCATCTGATATCACACCAAGTAACACATTGTTAATCTCTATGCCTAGCGCTTCTTTAATCATTTTATTTGCCATTAGAATGGTATCTCCGCTATATGCAATTTCATCAACTAAACAGTAATCATGCCCTTTTTTAATCTTCGTTATCTGTACTTTAAATGGTAAGGTTCCAGGTCTTTCCGCTAATAAATACTGCCCACTGTTATCCCATGATTTACATAGCTCTAAGTTTATATGTCCGTTAATTGAATAATCCAAGGATATTAACTTGATATTTGATTCTTGATTATCGTGCAATCCGTACCGCCTGTTTCTGTATGAATTCAATTTTGTGACGAGTTTAGTCTTATCTAAAATCTTCATATGTACTCCATCCTTAGCTAATATTTTACTAAAGTTATCTAGTGCGTTTTGCAACTCTTCATTTAGTTTTGTGTCCTCTCGGATCAGAAATTTATCTCTAAGCGTCAGCTCTATATCATTAATTATGACAAGTTCGTTATCCATTTTTTTTCCCTATTGTAGCAAGTATTCCATTAATGAAATGCATTGTTTTTGCAAACTGCGAATAATCTATAAGTTGTTTTTTATCAGTCAATGCCATTTCAGGTTTATTATAAACTTCTATCAGCAGTCCGTCCGCTCCACATGCAGCTATTCCCATAGCAACACTGGGGATTATTGCATTATGGTCTGCCGGATGTGTTGGGTCTCCAATAACTGGAAGATGTGTTAGTCTCTTAAGTATAGCGAAACCTGACATATCTAGTGTAAACCTAGAACCGCTCCCAGCCAGAGACTTTGTACCCCGAAGACATAATATTATGTCCTTATTTCCCCCTCTGGCTATATACTCTGCAGCGCATAATAGCTCATCAATTCCTGCGCCAGGACCATTTTTGAGTATTACTGGAATTTTAACAGAACCGACCGCTTTCAATAGCTCATAATTTTGCATGTTCCGAGCACCTATCTGTATTACATCAACTATATCTTTTATTAGCTTTAGATGATTCTCCGATAGTATTTCCGTATCTATTGGCAAATTTGTCTGTTCTTTAACTTTCCTTAACCAATTAATTCCTGTTTCTCCAACACCCTGAAAGCTTGAGGGGTTCGTTCTGCCCTTCCAAATAAAGCCACGAAAAACATCAACACCAAGACCCTTCAATTCAATAGCTGTCTGTATCGAATCCTTCTCTGATTTCAATCCACATGGTCCGGCGATTATAGGGAAATTACAACCACCTCCGAACTGTACCTTGCCGACCTTAATTATAGAGTCTCTTCGATGTTTCTCTCTAGATACTAAAGGAAACTGTTCAGAATTTATTGCGAATTTAATCTTGAGATAAGACAAAAAATCTTCATCGTAGCCATAAACCAAATTTTGAAAAGTTTTTAGACGATTTTTTATCTTATACACTTAATCCCCTACGATTTTTAATAAACCATTTATTGGATTGTCTGTAACTCGAATCTCACGTTTTAAAGTTTCATAATCTGAGATTTTTTGACCATTTATTGTTTCTCTACCTTTCAATGCGGATGGAATATCCGGAACAAATAAACTTACATTATCGAATCCTAGTTCCTCCGATATTCTAATAGAAGTCGGATTATGTTTGCCTGCAACAGTTATCTCAACACCATAGCTTTTGGCTTTTTCTACAGCAATTTTCAAGAGTGTCACTACTGCTGGATGAGAATTATTATATAATGCTAAATCTCTTCTGGAAGCGAGAGTAGTGCCAGTAAGATCATTAAGCCCTACAACTACAGTGTCAATACCAGTCTCTAAGAATTTCTCAAGGCATAGTACTGTAGAAGGTATCTCGGCCATTATCCCTACTTTTCCATTAAATGTTGTCATTTTTAGGTACTCTTTTGCTTTTTTAAGTTCTGACACATCATGAATAAATGGAAATAGTATATTCAGATTCGTATGCCTCTCGGATAATCTTGCAATCATTTTAAGTTCTATAAGAAAAGTCTCCGGGAAAGCTAGCGAACGTCTTATTCCTCTAAGTCCCGTGGCTGTGTCTATTTGCTCATCCACCTTATGATCGCAGCCTTTTAATTTATTTATCCAGTTAGTGGGCATATCTATTGTCCTGTACCACACCGTTTTATTATTAAAGATAGTTGCAACGTTATCTATATACTCGCCAGCTATACGCTGCATCTCTGGCTCACTTATCCACATTTGATTCTTTCTTATATAGTACTCTCCACGCAGTAGACCAACACCATCAAAAACTTTTGCAAACTCCGAATGCGGCTTTTCACCAGAAAAAGATACCTTAAATCTCATTTTGTTCGACCTTTTAAAATTCTGTCTCTCTTATCCTCTTCAACCCCTCTCTAATTTGCATACTGCTTAAGCTTACTGCTAACCTTAATCTTCCTTTTCCTCCTCTACCGAAAACCTCGCCAGGTACTGTAACGCACTTAGATTTTCTTACTAACTCTTCAGCTACTTGAAAAGAATTACCTATTTTTGATACGTCTGGCCAAACATAAATTGATCCTTTGGGCATTTTACAACTCATGCCATCTATAGAATTTAAATTATTGGCTAAAGTGTAACAACGATTAGCATATGTTTTTACCATATTTTTGACAGATTTTTGATTACCTTCTAATGCAGCTAATCCTGCCATCTGGATAAAGGGTGGGATACAAGTTACACTGTATAGACTCAATTTAGTCATGAGCTCTGAAAGTATTCTGTTACTTGCAACATAACCTAAGCGCCAGCCACACATTGCATAGGTCTTAGAAAATGAGTATACAGATACAACCTTATCATAAACTGCACCAATGCTGTAATGCGTATTCAATCCATAAGTAAAGCTTTCATAAACCTCATCGGATATTACTGTAATATTTGACTTTTCAGCTATATCCGCTATTTTTTGTAAATCTTTCTTAGTGAAAACAAACCCAGTTGGATTGTGGGGAGAATTTAAAAGAATGACCTTTGTTCTTTTTGTTATTGCATCTTCAAGCACTTCCGGTAAAAATCTTTGACCATCTGCTGAAAGGAAGGGAGTTGGTCTAGCAACCCCATTCGCAAATTTAATCATTTCATCAAAATGTGGCCAAGAAGGATCTGCAAGAATAACTTCATCATTACGTTTTAACAATGCTTGAAAGGCTAGAAAAAGTGCTCCTGAAGCACCTGAAGTTATTAGTAAATCCTCCTGTTTCTTTTCAATGTTATTAAATTTTCTGAGTTTGTTGACTATTGCTTCACGTAGTCTTTCATACCCCTGATAAGGAGCATAATGTGTAAATCCTTGTTTAAGTTCATCATGTGCAAAGTCTACTATGTGTTTTGGTGTAGGAAAATCAATATCCCCTGTTTCGAAACGTACTAGGTCTCCCCCCATACTATTAGCTAAGTTAAACATTTTCCCAATACCAGAGAATCTGCTTTTTTCTAACTCTAATCTACCCATATTATCACATATTTGGTATTATTACTGACTTGAGACCATTTCGTGCCTTTGCGTTTAAGATTGCAGCTTCTGCATCTTCTAACTTAAATCTGTGCGTTATAATCTTCTCAAAAGGTATACTTCTGTCAGAAAGTATATAAAGAACTCTTCGATAATCCTGCGGAGAGCCTAAAACGCTACCTACAATTTCCAAATCATTGCGACATAAATAATTAGGCTTGATTTGAATGTTACCTTCATCAACAAAATGGCCTAGTTCAACGTACCTACCACCGCGCCTAGGCAATTTAATGCCGACTGATACAGCATCCAATTCTCCAGTTGCTTCAATCACGGCGTCAGGTCCTATGCCATTAAACATTTCTTTAATTGTTTCTATTAGAGTATCTGCTTCTATCTTAGAAACATCTATAACATTTTTGATTCCGAACGCTTTAGCAAGTTCTAACCTATAAGAAATCTTGTCAAGAAGTGTAACGCTTGCACCACTGAATTTTGCACAAATTGCTACTAACATGCCAATTGGACCTGCACCTTGCACAACTATTGATGTGCCCGGACCAAGACCCATCTGTGCATAAGGAATTCCTGGAGCTGCAGTTCTTCCTACAGCTCTGACAGCCACTGCAAGTGGCTCAGCAAGAGATCCTACTTCTAATGACATATTTTCAGGAAGTTTATGTAACCAAAAACCTGCAGGTATTATTATATGCTCGGCAAACCCTCCAAGCAAATAAGGTGGCTCTTTGCAAGAAAATGTAGAACCGAGTGTAGATCTATCAGGACAGTAATTCTCCATGTGTGGGAATGTTTTACAATAATAACATTTTTTGCAGGGTACTCCCGGCGTTACAGCTACATTATCTCCTACGCTTAGTTTATCATAAGAATTGACTTTACAATCCAGACTTATAGCTTCTATCGTGCCACTTATCTCATGTCCCATAATATGTGGATATTGCTTTCCCGGAATATTTTTATTATATGTGTGAGTGTCTGTACCACATATTCCAGCGCAGCCAACTTTTAGAAGTATGCTGCCACGCGGTAATGTTTTTTCGAACTCTTTCATTACTATTATTCCAGGACTTTCTAATACTGCAGCACGTACCAAGCAATCACCTAATATCTCAGCCAAATCTGGGGGGATGAATAACAACATAGCTCAGGTTTGACGGATTAATTTACAGCGAGGTAATATTTAAAGGCGTACTCTAAAAATCAGAGGGATTTGTAGTTATAATAAGAATAAAAAGGACTGTTTTTAAGATTTGTGCAATTTCAATATAGGTTATATAACTTATACAAAATTTGTTTTATTTTTTATTTAAGAAGTTAAAATTGCAGAATAATACGCAATATTAGACTAACAATAAAAAGTATTAAGAATATATAAGTTATAATAACCATATGGCAGGCGAAGCGGTACCAGTTAAAGTGCTTGAAACATTCGAGAAACTCAAGAGGGATAGCGATAGGTATCTCAGTCTAAAGAGGATAAACGGTCACATGTACGTTTATGAAGCAACAACAGTATGGGACAAGGAGCACAGAAAGGTGCGCAGCCTGAGCAATTACATAGGTAGGATAACGCCAGACGGGCTCTTCATACCCGGAATAAAACGCGATGCAGAACTTGCAACTAACAGTCTGGAGGGCATGGTACACAGGCACAAAACTAAGACAAGGAGCATGCAAGAGACCAGCCGCGTTCGTAATACCAGCATTTATTCAGGTAAGCATGAAGATGAAATAATAAAACAGCTAAGCCTTAATGCAAGGATAACCTTAGGTGAATTATCGAAGAAACTAAGCATGAAACCAAGCACACTTAATTGGCGTATAAAGAATATTGAGGAAAAGCACAGGATAAGGTATATCCCGGAGCTAAATACCGAAAAGCTAGGCTTCCATGAGCACATGATATTTATAAGATTTGAAGGTGATGCCCCAAGTGTGCAGGAGATACGCTCCACACTGAAGAACTATAAAAATGTGCAGTTTGCATTTATTACCCATGGCGATTATGACGTAGTGATATACACACTGTATCCTATTGGCAAAGGACCTTGGCGCATTGAGCCATCAAATAAGCTTCGTGAGCTCTTATTTCCAAATTACAATATACACCTGACCACTACAGCGTTCATAACGCGGTATGGTACGCTGCGGCCTGGCGAAAGCTTTTTCAGAATTTTGGAGGACATTATAACAGATGCTAAGCACAGCGGGTCAGTTCCTCCTATAACAAAGCGGGAGTTTTTGGTTCTCAGAAGCCTGAGCGAGGATGGAAGGAGATCATTTGCTGACATAGACAAGGAACATGGTTTTGGAAAGGGTTCAAGCAGATATTTATACAGCCGCCTTACTGCCAAAGGCATAATAAAGCGAATTACTATCTCTATGGAAAACACTGCAGCAAGCTACCTGTCACTTCTATTTCTTGAAGATTCAAATCACAAGCTCTATTCAAGCGAATACGAATATATAAAGAGCTGCATCTACGCCCCTAACAAGAATCAGATAGTCGATAAATACCTACTTGTTGGTGAACTGGGGCATCTGCAGCGTCTTGTGCTTATACTTCCCGTATTTACGGGCCACGACCTTGACCAGTTATTGGAGGAGCTCAGGAAAGTAAAGGGAAGCAGGATAAAAAGGCTGATAATAACAAATGTGATAAGCGGAAGCATGGTTTACAGGAAGATGGAGTGAGTGATTCTTTCTTATGGACTGGCATATATACAATATTTAATAAATTTTGTGTACGCCTGCCCAGAAGCTATTTATCCTTAAGCACGCATAGATAACTGAGAAAATGGTCAGTATAGATAATACACCATTGTCAAAAGCTAAGATTTTTGACAAAAAAGGGTATATTTCGTATGGTTTTTATTCACTTGATGGTCGGAATTTCTTCGTAAGAAATTTAGTAATCCCAGAACTGTTTTTTACAGAGCTAGAAAACTTAGTTGTAAAAAACAAAGGCCATGATGAGGGAATAAAAGAACTTTATCGTGTAGGCAAAAGATTTGGTTATCGTTATGCTATGTTCAACAGGTTTCCCAGAGGAAATATAAACAGACTCACTCTATCCACAATATTCAACTTCTTCGTAGACGCAGGATACGCCAAGACAATAACCTTGTCAAATGTTGATCTTGCCAGTAAAACATTTGAATTACAAACCGAAAACCTTGTAATAACATCGAAGAACGGTATGGGATATGTCCTTACCGTTGGAGGCGTTGTTGGGCTATGTTGCCAATTAACTAGCGATTACTTTTTGGAAGGCAATGTTAAAAAAATATCAAGTAGCAGGTACGTTTTGACTATAAGCAGTCCTGAAATTTTAAAGCAGCGCAGCATAAAGCATTTTACTGAAAATGAAATTCCTCAAAGGATAGATTTCAGCAGCTACATGCAAAATAATTTTCCGCAGGAGACCAGATCAGAAGCGTTAAAAAGTTTCGGCGAACTTCTTAAAGAAGGAACATTAGAGTACAAACCTGGAATAATCTCTGTGAAAGAATCCAGAGAAAGGGTAATAATCGTAGAGATATCATTATTGTTTGACATAGAAGAAACATTTGACAAAGAAACAGTGCACAATGCAGCATACTTGCCATTTCATAATATAGGTTCTCATTATAAGAAATATCAAAATCCGTTGAAAAACCTGGCAGAGTTATTCAGTGCGTTTGGATTTGGATTGGTAGAAGTAAAAGAAGGCGTAGCAAATAAGACTACAATACTTTTTAATGGTTACCCATGGTACCCAAAAGCAACGGAGTACACAAGCTTTCCAATTCTTAGAGGTGCCGTAGAGGGATTTCTCAGCGGAAACTCTGAGCACAGATACAAAGCAAAGGCTGTATCATCTGATATGGCTAATAATGTATTTGACGTAGAAATTGAATTGGAAATCGTGACCTAATTCATTTTCCCCTTTTCATTTCGACAGCATTATAATGCTCAATTGTCTCTTGAATATCCTTTGTTTCTATTTCAGGCCAGAGCTTCTTTATAGTGCATAGCTCTGCATACTCAGACTGCCAAGGCAAAAATCCAGACAACCTTGCCCCTCCGCCAGTACGTATTATCAAATCAACCGGTTCCTTTATTGAAAGGTTTTGTTGTATAAGATCCTGAACATCTATGTTTTTCCCATTGCCGTTTGCAAAAATATTCTTATGTTTAAGTATCCTTTCTACAGCAAGGACTATTTCTCTACTTCCAAAATAAGCCATAAGCAGATTAAGTGTTTTCCCCTTATTGTTTGATGTTTTTTCCATCAATGCAATGCAGCTTTTTACAACGCCTATAGGTAGTAAATTCAACTCGCCTATAAATCTGATTTTTATGTCGTACTTCTCGAAGAAACTATCATCTATCCACCTATCGAACTCCTCTTTTTGTGATTTTAATATTGCGTCGAGTTCCTTTGATTTTCTGAGGAGATTGTCATAAGACAAGGCGTAGATACTTAACTCTGGAATATCTGTCTTTGTAAACACATAACGCACTACCTCGTACACTTTCTGTGCTCCTAATTTGTAAACTTGATTGTATGGTAGGGCAGTTTTCTTTGCAAATCGCCTATTTCCGTCTATTATTATGCCAAGATGTCTGATTGTTGCCATTGTTATACCCAAAAATACTCGAATTTAAATACCAAAATATATCATTCAATCACAAATAATTCCTTATTATAATTTAATTCAATTTTCCAATATTCAGTTAATCTCTTAATAAGCTCCTTCCGATTTCTTTTATTATGCCCTTTAGTAGTTGCCATATATAAAGTTAATACAGATTTTATAGATGGCAGTAATCTATTAGACCGATTATAATGCTCTAAAAACAAGTACCATAAGCTTGGAATATAATAAATTTTATTGCCATTTATGTGCTCCTTGAAGAAGTTCAACCACCAACCAGTACGGTATGTTGCAGTAAGTTCTGAATTTTTAAAATTAGCAGACTTGAATGCACCGTTTAGTGCTATAATAATACGTCTCTTGTACTTTTTGATTATTTTGTACTTATCCAAAATATCTTTACTTTCAAATTTGTCTTCCATTTCAGCATAATAGATACACGCTTTCATTAAGTAAAAGCTAATTTTCTTGCTTGAGTTTTTGTATCCTAATTCACGGAACATCTGAGTGGCTATGGACCTAAACCTACCAAACTCACGGTTATCGAATGTTTCCCATAAATCTGCTGTTGAGGATGCCAATAATTTGGGGTTAACCATTCAATCAACTAACCTAATCTTCTGTATACTAACTGCTTCGTATATAAGTCAGGAAATTGTGATTTTAGATTGCTATCAGTGTCTATTACAAAAATGCATTTTTCTTTTCCTTGTGCAATACATTCTGTTTCTATGACTTCTACATCCATTTTGAATGAACTCGTAGCACCACCGGCAATCAATCCTCTTATTATATGATCACATGGGTTTTTTACTTTGTTTTTTAAAGCAGTACTTATAGGAGAATCTTCAATTGATATAATTCCTTTAAAGTTCTTTTTATCTAATAACTCCCATTTGGCCTTTCCCCAACCATTAAGTCTTGCAATTTCTACAAACCATGTCGAGTAGTCTCCAAATGAAAAAGAATATTTTTTACCTATATTTATACCGAGTTGTATCATTGCCTTTTTAGCTATTTGATATAAATTACTTACTGCTAACTCGTTGCTATCGTTTATGGAATATATATAATTTGCAAATGCTTCTGAAGATACTATAACTAATCTCTGGTCTAATAATTCTATGTCACCTAAATTAAAAGATAGTTGTTTAGATAACAATAATTTTTCAAAAAACGACATTATTCCACACTATTAACTATTATTCTGAACCAAATTGCATTTTATAAAACCTTGGAAAATTAGACTTTAACTTGTCTTTAGAGTCTAGAACCATTTTACATGCCTTATTACCGGTAGCAATGCATTCTATTTCTAAGACATCTAAATCCTTTTTAAGTGCAATTGATGCAATACCAGCAATCACACCGCGACTAATATGGTCACAGGGTAAGTTAACTCTACCTTTTAAGTAAGAACTTACTGGTGAATTTTCTATAATCAGCGTAGCACTACCTTGCTCTATATTTAATGATTCATAGGTAGTTTTACCCCATCCTGCTAAATCTGATAAATCTCTAAGCAATTTTGAGTAGTCAGTTATAGTACTTCCGTATGTTCTCATTATTTGCTCTCCAAAATTATTTACCCCTTGTTTTAATGTAAAGTAAATCAATTTAACTAACTCCGGCTCTCTTAAAATTTCGAATGTGTATTCACCCAAAAAATCGCTTGGAACAAAAATAACTCGTTGTTTTAATATTTCTGTTTGTCCATCCTCAAATTTTATCTGTTTCGAAAGCATTAACTTTTCAAGGAAGCTCATCTTTATACACTACTCATACACCGCTTGCGCAGGTCTTATTATAACACCATCCTTCCCAAGCTCAACATCGTGTATATACGGGCTGTTGTTAGTTTTCCTCATTTTGAGTATTGTCATGGTTTTTGCATGTCTTGCGCCGACTAGCTGGTTGTACATTACAATTACTCCATCAGCAGCGAACTCGCTCACTTGATCCGACGTAAGCTGTGCTTCTTCGCCTTCCGGAGCCGATGTAATCATTATATTCGTAGTATTCAATCTGGAGAGCTCGTTTATAAGAAGATACGTTATCCTTTTCTCTGACTTGCCTGTGTAGTACATCTTCTCATTGCCCATGACTGATGCCACTTCTGGATTGCCGATTATGAACGACACCGGAACCTTGAATTGGTCTATGTTTATTGCGAAGTTCATCAGATTGTCGAAGACCAGGCGTTTTGCGTCTATCCGCTGCACTTCGTCTTCTATCATAGAAAATAGGTCCATCTCAACCTTGTCCATCGGAACCTCTAAAATTGACAGCTTATCCTGCTTATGCAATGACTCAAGATCCCAGCCAAAGCACTGCGCCTGTTCTATCAGCTCCTGGCGTTTGCTGTCTAGTGTTACAAGAAGCCCGTTTTCGCCTTTCATTGCGCCGCTGTATAAATACTGCAATGCAAATATTGTCTTGCCGGTACCTGGTGTACCGGTAATCAGAACATTAAAGCCCTTCGGTATCCCGCCCTCTATAAGATCATCAAACCCCGGTATTCCGGTCTTTACCCTTTCCATTTGGTACACCCACTGTTGCATTTATACTCACTGCATAAAGCTTAATAAGTCTTTTTACTGACAGCATGCATCGGAAGGCAACTGAAAAGTGATGCATACAGCTGAAATATAAGCAGTCAGTCTATTTTTTATATTCTTCAGGAAACAAGAAATCAGGGCAGGCAGCGCTGCTGCTCGACAAATATAAAGAATATGCAAAAGGCAAAGGATGGCATGTCGCTATAATGGAAACATGGAAACAAGCGCAAACCTGCTTTATGCAGTAAACTTCTACAGGAAACATTACATAAAACATTGATACAGGAAACGGAGGTACAGGAATAACAGGCACCACACATCTGTGCTGTTCATGAAAAAGGACCTGATTAAGGGAAAAACGGCAAACGCAGTGAGCTTGTACACTAAATCCGATTAACTAAACCCGATTATATTGCATATTATCTTACAGTGCAGTTTTTTGGTTGCATCAATGCACAATGCATGTTTTATGATGCAGCATGCTGCAATGATTATCCTGCAATTGCATATCCTTCAGCGTGGGAATTTTGAATTGCTGCGCATGTGTTCACTTCAGCAAACACTTAAAAGCGTTTACTTCAATGTATAAATGTGATTAAATGGCAAAAACATCATCGCATTTCGAGAAGGCTGCTGCGTACCACGACGCAAGAATGAAGCGCATGCTTCATTATCGTGAACGGCATGCAGGATGGCATATATTCAATTCGATATATTGGGGAATATACATATTCTTTGTAGGCACGATACTTGTTCTTCAGCAGGCACTACACTACACCACAACAGTAACGCTGGGCGTGTCTCTTATAGTGCTGTCGCTTATGGTAATAATCTACGGATTTGTGCGCGCGCTGCACGGCAAGTTCATGAAGAGATACGGCTGAATCAGATGCTCCTGAGCTCTTCCAGATGCCTTTTCTTCAGCTTGGAAAAGCTGTTTTGGTTAAGATTCAGGTAGTTCAGGCTGTCCAGATTAAACCCCGCGAGGGTTGACTGCAGGAGCTCTAAGTATTGCGGCTTGCCGTATGCTGCCAGCATCGCCTTGAGCTTCTGTAGGTCAGGCCTGGCATAGAAGAGTATGCCTAAAATGTCTATCTTGTCCTTCTGCCCTTTGATGCTGTTGCCCCTGTCCGAGGCCGCGCCAAGCTTCAGAGCAAGAAGCGCCTCTGCAGTTGCAACATTGAAGCCCTCTATGCTGGTGTGGTGGTTATGCAGTATGTCCTTTGGAGGCACCGTCAGCACGGAGTAGCCTGGCAGGTATATGTCAATATCATACCTCTCAAGTTTTATTTCGTACTTGCAAAGCCTGTCGTTCTTGGAAAGCCGATAGGTATCCTCCAGAACCCGCAACGAATTGTAATCCGCCACTATGTCTATGTCCTTGGATTTTTGAAGCTTGGTGTAAAGATACGTTGCCCATCCACCTATAAGCACGAAATCGATCTCTTTGGAGAGCCTCTGCAATCCATTCCAGCTCGCTTCTGTTGTGTCGCTGTTCCAGAACTCAGTCATATTCCCAGTCTCTTTGATAATGCATCGACAAAGTCCTTCGCATACCACTGGTTCATGTTCCATAAGTCTGCAAAAAGCTGCGCTGCGCATACGGATGAGCCCTTCAGCTTTTTGCCCAATATCTCGTTTTCCAGTTCGCTGTCGCAGCGCAGGATTATCACATTCGGTATCTTGTCATTGTGGCTGAACCTTTTCTTGATATGCTCCAATGTTGCGTCCGTGGCGTATGCATACGCTTCGCTGTAGTCTGCAGGGGCCTCGCCGAAACGGAGCCTATAGCCGGAATAGCCGGTGAATGCGATTCCGTCAGGCATGGTCCGCTCTATTTCCTTTACAGGCATCTCCACCCTTGTCTGGTATACTATGTCTTTCTTGAGGTTCCTGTGAGTCGCCCAGTACAGAAGCAGTTTGCTCAGGGATATTACCTCAAAGCCTCGCTCCCTGAGCACCACGGCGCCGATGCCTTCGAGGCTCTTTACTGCGCTGTTTACAATGCTCAGCGACATTCTCAGTTCCTTCGATAGAGCAAGCTGTGTGAAGCTGAGCCTTCCCTCTATGGCGTCGCATCCAAGCCTTCTGAACACCACTTCCTTCCTGTTCATGTTTCTATTTTGGATTAGCTCATTTAAATATGTTTCTGTTTTATGAGAAACATCTAAATATAATGAAAAAAAGAACAGAAACACGGCAAGTTCATGAAAAGGTATGGCTGATAAAATACAAGACGGCTGTGAACTCCTATCTTTAAGATGGGCGTGAGATAAGACATATAAAAATGCAGTGCAAAACAGCGCAGTGCAAAACAGAATACTGAAATAATGCGTGCATGCAAGTCTAGAATATGTCCTGGCCAAAAAGGCAAAGGTTTTATGCAGTGTCACAAGTCAAATAGCGCAGGTATCCGCAAACACATAAAAACCTTCATGCACATAACATACTTACTTCTAAAGCGCTTCAGCTTCGGATAGGTAGCAACGATTTCATGGTTACCCTGCCAAATATATACAAAAGCAAATACGCAAGATACTACATAGCCGTACCTCTGGTGCTGCTTGTATTCGGGCTATACTTTTCAACGCACATAGTGCTTGACTCGTCGCTTGCAGGCGGTGTAAGCATAACATTGCAGACAAGCACTGCAGTAAACCAGCAGCTGCTTGCGAGCGAGGTAAGCAGCAAACTGCACACCACAAGCCCGTCCATACAGTCAAGCCCCGGAGGGCTTACAATAACTATAGCAATAAACCAGAGCATATCTAATGCGGAAGCAGACCTCATAAACCTTTATGCATTCAACACAAATTACACCACAAGCCAGCTGAACATAACAACAACATCGATAGCGCTGAATGCATCACGCGGAAACCAGACCCTGATAAAGCAGCTTGCTGCTGAGCAACAGCTTGAAAACAGTTCGCTGGCTGGAATGCGCACCTCCTTGACTGATGAGCTCAGCATGCTGCAGCCGTTCATAGGCAGCAAAACGCCGCAGAGTGATGCAACGCCATCCGAGATATTAGCTATGGCACAGGGCGAGTATGCAAATGCAAGCGCAGTTTATGAAAACCAAACGATAAGCGCAGTGCGTGACATAGTTCCATTTACAACCTATTCATACCAGCAGCTTACGCCAACGCTTGGGAGCTTCTTCCTGGGACAGTTAGAATATGTAATAATAATAGCATTTATAATAATCTCGATAGTTGTATTCTTTATATTCAGGTCTGTAGCGCCAGCGTTTGCAGTGGTATTCGGGGCCGCAAACGACATGATAGTTGCAATAGGCGCAATGGGCCTCTTCGGCATACCGCTTGGAGTGGCGAGCATAGGCGGGCTTCTGATGCTTATAGGATACGCCATAGACACAGACCTGTTGAATGCAGTGCGCATACTAAAGAGGCATGAGGGTGCACCGGAGGACCGCGCTTTCGCATCTATGAAAACAGGGCTGACAATGACAGTAGCTGCGATAGTCTCATTCGGTGTGCTGTTTGCGGTGTCGCTGTATGCATATGTGCCAACATATTACGAGATATCCGGCGTTGTGCTGTTCGGCCTTATAGGCGATATATTCACAACATGGCTTGGCAACGCATCGATAGTTCTATTCTATAAAAAGAGGAAGGATAAGGTATGATAGGCTTAGATTATCTGAAAGACAGGAGGATACTGCTGCTCATAGCAATAGTTGCACTGTTGGCTGCAGCAGACGCCTATTACGGCATACACTTGGGAATAGAGTTCTCTGGAGGCACTGAGATACCGCTGACACTGCAGCATTCAGTTACCCCCGCAACCATGACCTCGCTTCTGTCAACACTTCAGCAGAGGGTATCGACATTCGGCTTGAAGGAGGTGACAATAGAGGGCATAGGCGACTCTGCAGTGTATCTAATAATACCTTCAGTAAATCAAAATGACATTAACAGCACCATAGCAGTGGTGGAGCAGCAGGGCATATTCCAGGGCATAGTTAACGGCGAGGTTGCAATAAATGGCTCCAATATACTGGGAGGCAGCGGAGGCATACAGCCATCTGTAACAACATCGGGCAACAACGCAACATGGGTCGTAAGCTTTTACACCACGACATCAGGCGCAGATCATTTCGCAAAGATAGCATACGGACAGGCAAACAAGCCCTTGTACATGTTTCTTGACAGGCCTGAGAATGCAGTAGTATTATTGAACTCGTCGGTTATAACGGCGCAGGGCATAAACGCACAGGAAGGGCTGCAGGCCATGTCTTCCGCTCTTGAGCTTGGCAACCAGACCATACCTGTTGAGTTGCTGGGAAACGGCACTGCAGGCTGGAAGAACACGTATGCATTCTTCAAAAACAATAAAAACAGATACAGTGATGTAATACTGGAGAACAACACCCCTGCGTACATAGTTCAAAACCTCACATCGCTCAATTATACGGTTACAGAGAAGACAGCACAGCAGATGCTCCCTTCATTTATTGCGTCAGGAAACTTCAGCTCAAGCATACTGCTTAACGCATGGCCTGCAGTTGGCCTTCTATCGGCGCCGATACTCAGTGCAGGAGTTACCAATGGCGGCATAAACGAGGCTTACCAGATAACAGGCAATGCGCAGAACGGCACAACATTGCAGCAGAGGGTGCAGAGCGCGCAGAATGAGTCATCAACTATAGCAAGCGTGCTTAGCGGCGGTGCACTGCCTGTGAGCGTGATAGTCGGAGTGCCGTTTACAACACCGCCGACGCTGGGGCAGCATTTTGAGGTTATAAGCGTATTTGCGCTGCTTCTTGCTGTGGTGGCAGTCGCCATAACCATAAGCATAAGGTACAAGCGCGCGTTTCTTGTAATGCCAATAATACTAACTACAGTCGCAGAGCTTTTCATTATTGTTTCCATAATAGGCACTATAGGCACTATAGACCTGGCGGCAGTTGCAGGGATGATAGCAGTAGTAGGAACGGGCGTTGATGCGCAGATAATTATCTCTGACGAGGTTATAGTCGGCTCAGGCGAGGCAAGCTTTAAATCAAAGCTTAACCATGCATTTTACATAGTATGGGCAGACGCAATACTCCTTATAATAGCAATGCTTCCGCTGCTGTTCTCTTCATCGCTTGTTACAGTTATAGGTTTCGCAGAATCGACAATATTGGGTGCGCTGTTTGGCGCAGTTATAACCAGGCCGGCATTCGGTGCTATACTAAGCAGGCACTTCTCAAAAGGAGGTGCAGCATAGATGCCCAAGCACTGCCCCATTTGCAATAGGTCAAGCGCAGATACGAAGTTCTTCGGCGAGTTCTGCAGCTACTGCGTCGAAAGCAAGATGCAGAAAAAACTCCCGGATGAGGTAGAGCTCACAGTGTGCCATCGCTGTGGAATGATAAAATCAAAAGGAGGATATATGGAGCATACCTCAGAGGCCTTAGAGGACGCATTATCGCAGGTGATAAAAGGCTACAGGATAAGGCTTATGAGCGCAGACGAGGATTCGGTGACATTGAAGATAACAGAGGATCTTCCGGAATACTCTGTTACAGTCAATAAGAAGATCCATATAAAATGGAAAAAGCAGATGTGCGAGAGATGCAACAGGATATCAGGCGGCTACTACGAAGCAGTGATACAGCTCCGTGGCTCGGATTCGGAAAAGATGGAGAGGTTCGTTAACAGGGTAACAAGATACTTCGAGAAGAGAAACGAGTTTATAACTAAGGTAAAAGAGGCAGACAACGGCCTTGATATATACCTGAGCAACAAGAAGCTTGCTGCAGCTTACCTGTCAAGCCATGATGTTGAATTTGTACCATCATACACACTTTACGGCCTTAAGCAGGGGAAGAAGGTTTACAGGCACACGTATGCTGTTAGGATCTAGGCGATATCGATGCAGCATTTAGGCAGTAGGAGAAAAAGCATTGACACAGAAAGTGAGAACACAGCCCGTGTGGGTATAAGGTCGGACAGCGTGGCGCAGGTATACAGGCCTGATGGCAAGAATAACGGAAAAACAGTAATAAGAAACCAGTCGCATTCGAAGAAAATGGTACTTGTAATAGATGACCAGATAATAGAAGACAAAGACTTGCAGGATGGATTCAGGTCTGCTGTAAGCAGGTTTTGCAAGGAGACCGAGAAAAGCAAACTCGGAGATTCTGCCATATTTATAATACCTAAAAGCGTAGATGAAGCGCTGGAGATGCTTAGAAAAGAAAAATTCCATCTTATACTTTTGGATGGATCGCTGGGGCTTGGGCTCAGCAGCAACAGCAATAATGATGGCGATGTCATAGCCAGCAATCTAAGGCATGGGAGGTACGGGCCCAACAACGAGCATACTCCAATAATCAATATATCCAGCGCATATGAGATACACGATTCATCATTAAGAGCCGACAAAATGCAGATATGCTGCAGTATAGTGAACTCTTCGCGCGAGCTTTTGAACATTTACCATATTCTTGAAGATAACGCTGAATAAACTCCAAACTTCTGGTTAGACATGAGATATGTTGTATTATTTATGCAAAATGCTTCTAGCACGCAGAAATAAGATATTTATAGGTAAACCAACAACCTATTTTATGATTTTATGTCAGCTTTATTTGTAAGAAGGGGAAAGGCATTCAGGCAGGACATTGAAAAATGGCAGACATCATGTGCCGGTACGCTGAACACGAACCTGGATGAATTCGCTAAAGTATATAATGAGATAGATACAGCACTTGAAAGGAGGTATAGACGTGAAGTCGAGGATAAAACTGCAAAATGGAGAGTGCTGACGTTTGACAGAAGATATGAAGAGAAAATACAGTGGGATTTGTATTCATGGCACCGTACTCATTTTATAATGGTCAGGCAGCTGCCAGGAAGGTTTATCAACAGAACTGCAGAGGATATTTCAGAAAAATGCCTCGAAATAGGTGTAACTGCAGAACTGCACATGGCAGCCTTAAATTGGATAAAACAGCTCCAGGAAAGGGTATTTGACCCGTTCAATGACACTGTTGTGAGGACAACAAAGCAGTATAAAGATGTGAGGACACTGGTAAGCGCAGTTGATGCATTTAAAGCTTTAAACGGACACCTTGACAGTACGGTCGAGCAATTAAAAATAGCGCGTATTGAGGAGTTCCTGCGATACGATGGCACATTATCTCAGCATCACGTAGAAGGAAAGGGCCTTTTTAGCGTTTTTGCCAGTTTAAGGCGAAATGTTTAAGGAGACATTAATAAAATAAACAATAAAACCAATATTATTATATACCATATTGGAGAAAAGCATATCCGGAGAAGGGCGCTTGTATGGTTATCCGGACAACGAAACAGAGCAGCGACAGTTCTAATGCTCCGTTGAAAGCAGCAGCAAGGCACGGGGAAGATGTAATCAGACAGCCGTCGCTCTGTGTCAACAGGCTTACAATTGATGCCATGTCAGAGTATTTTAAGGCTGTGTCATCAATGTCAGGAATATACAGAAAAGATGATATTGATGCTGCAGCAGATGCTATTGTGAGCGGCATAGAAAGCAATGCAGAAACACTCCGGATATTAAAAAGCTACTTCAATTTGATAAACAAAACGCAAGACGGGTACTTTATAAGTGAAGGATTCCTAAGGCAACTAAAGGCAATTAAGGAGGAAAAGGGACTCGGCGTTGTAGCAGGCTACCTCAAGTTTTTTGATAGCGTGCATGCTTCAGCGCCTTTTAGCCGGAAGTCCATGCCGGACCTTACTTCAGGACATCTTGATTCTCAGAATGATAAAAAAATGTAGGCTATAAACTAAGCGTGGTATTGAAAAAGGTTACAAAATGCCAAGAACAACGCACATAAAAATCAGCAACGCAATTGTTAATAAAGAGGGCAATGTTCCAGTCATAGATTTGATGTCGAAGGAAAAATTAGGCATTAGTAACAACAACGAATGCATTAATAGAGATCTTTCATTTTTAGATACAAAATTTATGGCAGTTGAACACTTTTTATTGCAAACACACAAAATGGCAGAGCAATATAAGGAATATAATGGTGGCTTTGCAAGATAATAATACAACAATCTGGTATTAAGATGCGAAAACAAAAAGAGTTAAGGTTCGATGCAGGCACATTATCTGACAGCATTCCAAAAATTGAAGGTAAAAACAGTTATCTTAATGGAATAATACAAAGCATAGTTCGCGGCAACTATACAGAAGTAGAATGTAGGATAAGAGAAAAAGGAGTGCCGAAAATGAACCATGAAAGGCGAGAACGGACTCTTAAAGTTGCAGCAAGGCAGGCAGGAATAGTTGCATTAGAGACTGCACACTGGGGTAAATTTTCTAGGATAACACAGAGATTTAAACTTGGAGATGTTGAAATTAAAAAACTAATCAAAAAAGCCCGTAAACACTCCGCCAGAAATGGGAGGTATGGTGTAGCTGCTGTTCTTGGATTTGCACTTTATGATGATCAAATATTGTAGAGTGCTGCAGGCATTTATGCATAACTCAGCGTACAATGCTGATGAGATTTTGCTCGTCTTCCGAGCCATTGATCATCCTTTCTATTGGGTCCACACATGCACTGGGATTTGACTTAAATATGCTGTTTGTTATAGGATAGCTTCCATCATAAACAGGATGAAAATCGACTTTATTAAATCCCAATACTTTGTAAAATCGCTGAAATTCCTCACGGCTTTTCATAGAAAACAGGTTCTTCTTGAAATGCAATGTTGAATGCAGCTCGTTCTGAGCTTTTTCTGACCTGATAATATTATCCGAGCTTATCCAGGCTCCGCCATTTTTCGAGAGTATTCCATGTATTCTTTTACAAAGTGATTCTGCATCTTCAATAGTAAAGTGTGATACAAGGCCTTCTGTTATAATAACTACAGGCCCTTCGATATTCGATGAAATATCCTCTAGAAGTGTGCCATGCAAAACATCGCCAGGTACAATATGGAGATTATTTTCTAGGCCACGATTTACAAATACTGCTCCATTTTCTGTCCTTAGGTTAAGGTTTACTGCACGCATAACATCAGCCTTAATCTGGACTATCCACGAGAAATCGACTTCTGTATAGTTTATCCCGAGATTGAGAGCGAGTTCTATGCCGCGTGTTGAAAACCCCGAACCAAGCTCCATGGCAGAATTCACTTCACCACTGGAAAGCTCTTTTCTTACAAGGGCACTCACTGTTTTATGGCGTAATTCTGCTGAAAGCGGAAGCGTAGTCCGCATCACAGAGTCATGCAAATCTCTACCAAGAGTGTTGTCTGCTGAACCGCGAAGAACTTCTGATATCCGCTTGGCAAGATATATGTCAGATGCCCCTTTTGCATATGCAAACTGCAGCGCACCGCCTATGGAAACTGCCACTTTGTTATCATTTTGAGCTGTATTTTTCCTCATGATGTTCCTTTGGCAAGCCCTGATTTATATATCTTAGCTAATTTGTCCAGGCCGATTGAAACTAGATTCTGCAACGATATTACGGTGTATATCTTTTGCAGATTTCTCACTTATTTATACAAAAGGCATTTATAGGTGATTTAAAGATATAAAATCGGGATTTATATGAATCATAAAACCATACAGCAGAAAGAAGCTAATAAATCAAGTAACAAAGACAGCATGAAATTTTCTCCTGCAAAAACACTTATGGCTATAGGGATTGCAGGAAGTCTTATTAGTATTGGAACAGAAACTGTTGGGACTTACTACGACAGTGTATACTTGAGCAGAGCAGTCGCAATCAAAGGCATTGTACGTAAAGCAGACCCTCCGAATAATTATAACGATCCTGTAAAAAAGACTTTGAATACAGACAGTATTAAATCCGGTGCTAACCAGTTGAAGATCCTGAAAAGAAAAGAGGACATGGAAGACGCAGAAATCTGCGCTAATATTTCATGGGGCGCAGTGGCAGGCCTTGTTGCATCGATGCCTTTTCTGCTTATCGGAATGGCCGGTAATGACTAAAACAACCAAAGCAATCAAAAATCGAATGGCATTGACTAAGCCAACCACGATTCAAAATCCAATTCGCATATTAATTATACTAAAATGTGTGCTACAAAAGCATCTCGGATTAGACATAACTAGATGCAATACGTGCAAAGAGCATATTGCGTGAATAAAATTACAATGCGGTACTGATAAAAATAAGATTATACATTGCGATAACTGAATAGACAAGAATGTTAAAGTACTTCCAACATAATTCAAGACAAGGAAAACTATTTATATCATTAGGTATACATATACATATGTGACTTGCATGGCCAAGCAAATAGCAATATCCGATGAGGTTTATTCGGAACTCTTAAAAAGAAAGAAGAATGACAAGAGCTTCTCTGAAGTTATAAAAGCAATTCTTCTAAAAGAGAAGAGCTTTGCGGAGTCCAACCGAAGCAAGGATGCGAGTGCACGTATCTTAAATCGCATGAAGAAAGGATATGACCTTGGTAAAATAATTGGTATCAGAGATGACTGGCATGCAAGATGATAAATTCATCGATACATCCGTATTGGTATATGCATTCGATAAGGCCGATCAGAAAAAGCATGCTATTACAACAAATCTCATCGATGATATTCTTAACAAAGGAGGCAGAGTTATTGTCTCGAACCAAGTGTTATTAGAGCTTTACAACGTGCTTACAAGATTCATTTCAAAACCCCTCGCAGCAGAGGAAGCAAAGTCAATAATACTAGATTTTTTTGATTCGCAAGATTGGATCAAGTTGGATTACAGTACATCAACAACGAAGAGGGCAATAACTGTTGCTGCTGATATAAAAGTAGCTATATGGGATGTCTTAATTGCAGAAACGATGAGAGAGAATGAGATATATGTTATTGTCACAGAAAACGAGAAGGACTTTAGAAGAATTCCTGGGATAACAGTTGAGAATCCCTTCAAGTAAATTTTGTCAAGGATGCACACATCTATTGCGATGCGAAAATAAAACGCGGTAGCATTGAAATAAGCTATAACTTCCCATCAACAACACAGGTCGAAGAATATCTAATGACAGTAGAGAAATTGAGAGCCAAGCTAGATGCGATAGGTGCAAAGAGCATATTGCGTGAATAAAATTACAATGCAGTACTGATAATATAATATATTGTTGGTATTTCTAACACAATTCCAGAACACAACAAAGCATATATATCTGGGCAAACCAAAAAATTAACGTGATAAAATGGCAACAATCAATAAAAAAATGATAGGCTCTATGCAAACAAAAATGCAAGAAATTGGTAATAATCTTAGGGCTAGTGTTGGCCATAAAACAAAGCTAGAGCTTGTAGACTACTCTTCCCATAGACTCGAAGATATTTGGGATATATACGAGAGTTCGTTTCCCCCTGATGAAAGAAGGGATCTAGACAAGGAGAAGGAGTTTTTAAAAGAAAAAAAATTTAAGCTATATGCAATAATAACTGAAAAGAATGAAACAGCAGGATTTGCAGTAATATGGGAGTTCAACAACTTCTCTTTTGGCGAACATTTCGCAATAAAGAAAGAATTCAGGGGTAGAGGCTATGGGCCTGAAGCATTTATGATGCTGAAAGAAAATCTAAAGTTTCCTGTTGTTATAGAGGTTGAACCTGAAACATTAAGTCCAACAGCAGCCAAAAGGATAAACTTCTATAAAAGGTTAGGAGCAAAGGCAAACCCATTTGATTATATCCAACCAGCCTATTCTGCTACAAAAAAGCCGATCCCGATGATCATAATGTCATATCCTGATTCACTTTCTGAATCAATGTATGATAAGATTAGGGAAAAAATTCACACTGAGGTCTATGGATTAAAAGGCCCACTGAAGAGCTTATAAAACAATAAATAAACAGTTTTTCATTTAAATGAAATTTGCAGACTTTTTATTTGGTTTTGTTGATTTTCAATTATATGAAATAAAAAGCACTGTAAAAAAAGTAACTCATTTCAGAATTATGGAAAACAAGGCTTATTGGTTAAGCCATCCCTATTATTTGAAAAAACAGGTATAAAGAAATGCCTTTTCCTAGTGAGATATTTTTTATTGCATAAACATGGAAAATAACAGCCAGATTTCATAATTATGACAATTCAAAAACACAAGATAAAAACTGCTATTTTTAGGTGCAAAACTATTCCCGACGACAAAAATAGGGCCTAATTTAGCTATATTTAAACGCAAATTTTTATTTTGAATAGATACTTAATAAACTAGATCGTGCGTTAAAACGCAAAATAAGAGAGAATTAGAAAAAGGAAAGATAATATTAGAAATACTAAAATAATATAAGAGTAGTTATCTAGCAGTTTTATAGGTGATAACTAAATTCAATTATAATATCTGTCAGAATTTGCCATTACTACCAAAATACTTACAGTAACACCAAAAATCGCGCCATAAAGAGTAGAAATTAAAATTATAGGTACGTACTGGCTCAATATAATATTTGAATTGTACTTTACACTTAGTTTTAGTTCATGTGCCTTTTCGGTTAATGCTTTATTTTTATTTGATTCGGATAAAAGTAATGATGCTAACTTCTTTTCTTTTAGTTTTAAGGTATCCATTGGATTATCTGAGTTTTTATCATTATGTATTATAAGTGGCCTTTTTTCTTGCTGAGCATCTTTTCTAAGCATTTTTTGCAGTTCTTCATAATTAACGCTTATACCGCTTTCTTTTTTTGGAGTTGTTGAAATAGGAGCATTACCGCGTATAAGAGATAATTCCAGTAAACTTCCAGCTAGTATACCTGCTATTACTATTTTTTTATTAGCACTACTACTAATTTTTACCATATTACCACCTACTAAGAAAACTTATTAAAGAAATAGAGGCTGCAGTTAAAAATAGAAGTCCGCCAGTAATAAAAACTCCAATATCCAGATTGCCATATTTGTCATCTTTTCTATTTAAAATAGCTATCTCATTCATTAATTTTTTATTTTCGGTAGTAACACGCAAAACACTTTTTTCCAAAGCAATATCTTCTCTAATCAAATTTTGCATTGTTTTTTGATCTGATTTTAAGCTTTTTTCTGTTGTTTGTGGTTTTTGCGATTGCATTGATAATTGTGTTTCACTTCTTAGTAATGCGGGTGCTATTAAGCTACCAGCAACAATACTTGTTATTACAACAGTTTTTTTAATATTATTAATTTTTTGCATGATATCTATCTAGCTATTTATTTTTAGATTAATAAATCTTACTATATCTTAAATTATGTTAGAAATACTAAGATATTCTTTATTCCAATTCATTTCTGCTATTTAGTATAAATTCTGGTAAAGCCTCCTTATTAAGAGGATGCTGATTTGTGCCCCAATCCCAGATAATATGCCGGATTAAAATCGATTAGGTATTTATTAAAACATAAATGCCCGAAGCCATTGTAGCGCCTAAAAGTGGCAATGCTTCTGGCTTAAATATCTCTCCAATGCCATTTAATGAGACAACCAACGTACTGCTTAATAATGAAACGGAATAACCGGTAAATACCGCATTAAATGTTTTCGATCTTTTTTGGACTTTTTCAGTTAACGTGTTCTTTGTGCTCATCATCAGAATTCCTGCTGTCATCAAAGCCAAGCTAAAGTCCATCACTCCCATATTTGCCCTGCCTGAATAAAATGTATCTGCAAAGCCAAGGCCAAAGATACATGCGCTTGTAGTGTATGCAGCATTTCCAATATGATATATTGCATTTATTGCGTTGGCTGACCTGCCTTTTACCTGATTTCGCAGTAGAATCTCCATGTCTTCTTTGTTTGTCGTTTGAAGTGAATGTCGGTTTTCTGTTGACGTAGTTGATGGCTGCACTGCCTGTTGTGCACTGCGCGCCTGTGCAGGCTCGCAGGCTTTTCTAGGAGTATTTTGCAATACAGTCTTAGTTCTTGAAATAAATGACATAGCAAGGCATTGTGTTTTTTCATATATATACGTTTATGTGCAACGTTTCAGTATGGGCCTGACATTTAGGTATTTTGCACCTAGTCCAAAATTAAGTCACTGTTTCGCAGCGCCATAAGATACGTCTGCCTGCCTCTTTCGAGTTCAGATTTATCAATCCTCTCTTCTGTGGTGTGTGCGAACTTTGGATTGCCCGGTCCGAATACCACTGCCTTACTCTGGCTCCAGAAGAACATCTCTGTAAAATACGGCACAATTATCTTTTCCGCACCGAGAACTTCTGCAATTCCAGAGTCAAATGCAGGAACTGGGTCCAGATCGCATATTATCTCAAAGTTGTATTTGTTTGTTATTCTTTCAAGTGTTCTTATAATACCTTTATTCGGCTTCACAGTCCTGAACTCTATCTCTGCTTCAGCATAATCTGGGATTATGTTGCTGACTACTCCCCCGGACATCCTTCCTATATTGACAGTAGTTAGCCCAAGATCACCGTGTGGAAAATTCATCTTCCTAAGTTTCTGCAGTATGTCAAGAAGTCTGTTTATCGCAGATACGCCTTCATACGGCGTTGAACTATGCGCGGCCTTTCCAATCGATGATATCTTCACATCAAGTACTCCCTTCTGTCCTATACCTGCTTTCAATCCTGTCGGTTCTCCAACAATAACATGCTTTGGTTTTACAATATACAACGCCTTTTTAATTCCAGCAAGATCCGTTTCTTCTCCTACATCAAACAGGAGCCCGAAGTTCTCTACACCTGCTGAAGCAGCATCCAGTCCTGCACATATCATTGCCGCCATGGAGCCCTTTGCATCACAAGCCCCTCTGCCATAAATATACTGCTTATCCTCTTTCAAAGCTAATTTTCCTGGCACTGTATCCATATGTGTTGTAAGGAGAACATTTGGCTTGCCTATTGTTGCAAGGACATTGCACCTGTCTCCTAACTTTTGAGTTTTCACGTTAAAATCTCCTTCAAGCATACTTGCAAGGAACAAGCCAAGCTCTCTTTCATCCCCAGATACCGAAGATATGCTAATTAATTTCTTCAATAGTTTTTCCACGTCTTTCAAAATACCATCTTCTCTGTGTACTTCTTGTATATTATCCAATATATTTAATTATTCTCTTTTGATTTTCTTGGTTGCCATAAGAAGCTCGGTTTGTCTGACCATATAGATTCTATCGTTATACTCCGGATCTCTCAAAATTCCGTCTTTGCAGGACGGCACATCCAAATTAATATATATAAGATTAAATCCCCTATTTTTAAATAAAGCCATCGAAGTTTTGTTTCTTTCGTCAGTTCTCAAAACTACCGAGTCAGCTCCTGTTCGTGCTGCTTTATTTAGATATTCGAGGCACAGAATTGTACCAATGCCTCTTCGGCGCATATTTAAGCCTACGGCTATGTCATCCAGATAATTACGTGTGCTTAAATCTCCTAGTGTATCAGCAAGAAACTCAAACTTCCCTACAGGAAACTTATATCCCCAAATGAACCCTGCTACTGCCCCCTGTGTAGAAGAAATAAGTAATATGGGGTCTCTCTGTTTTAATGCCAAATCGATATCCTGCGATATATTTTCCGGAGTCCAAAAGTCTGACAACACTGGAGCATTGCCGCATCTTTTGCATAAACTGAGTTCACGGATCTCATCCCTGCCGTAATTCTGGCCGCATACACACTTTTTGTACTCGTTCCAAGGATAATCAGCGAATGCCTCCTTATATATCTGTGCAATCTGCACAAAATCCCTGCGTTCATACGGTTTTATCTTGACACTGTTTTTTCTAGATACTATCATTTTATCACCAAAAATAGGTTCCAACAGCACCGGCCATGCGCAATATTCGGATACACGTGTTTGCACAGGTGACAAGATCCGGGGTGTGCCGTATCTTTGCACTGAGCATGAGCGTAGAAAGTGACATGCCGCAACGCTCAGGCAGGTAACCAGGAAGGAATGCTACGTCTATCTGGATCAGAGTCTGTTTCTTGTTGCTGGCCTGAAGCAGGATTAGACTGATATCCCGCAGTTGCAGAATTTGTATATGCAGCTCTCTGGAATCATCAAGAGAGATGCGTGTTCGTGTTGGCTGGACATCACTTCACCTATATGCAGTCTTTAGGCTGCACATGATATTTAAGCATTCTGGGCAGTTTCTCTGCCTATTTATCCGCAGTGCCAGGAATTCTCCATAATAAAATGAACTTCCTACACAAAGATTATTAATTTTCCGAATGTAGTTTAATAGATTAAATGTTGAGGCTAAAGCCAAACCAGGTAATAAGAAGGTATACCTCACAGAATGGGACAGAAGTTATAATCAGAACTCCGTGCATCAGTGATCTTGACGATATGCTGCAATTTATAAACGACCTTGTAGAAGAGCAGGCAATGATATTAGCAAACAAAAAAATGAGCAGAAAAGACGAAAGCAAATGGCTGCGCGGACTCCTCTTAAAGATGAAAAATGGTGACATAATTCAATTATCTGCAGAAGTCGATGGCCATGTAGTCGGAACTGCGGAAATAAAACAAAAAGTCCTTCGTGAGGAACACGTAGGGATTTTGGGGATAAGCATCTCAAAAAGATACAGGAATCTAGGGATAGGCAAGGTGCTTATAGCAGAACTTATAAGGCTCTCAAAAAAGAAAGGCCTTAAACTTATTACCCTTGAAGTATTTGAGACAAACTCCCGCGCGCTGCATGTATATACGTCTATGGGCTTTGTTAAGCGGGGGGTAATACCAAAGCATATACGCTACAAGAACCGATATGTGGGATCTGTGCAGATGTCTCTGGAATTATGAATCCGGCGCAAGCGTCTTCTTTAAGTGTTCCTGTCTCTTCAGTGTGGGAATGGATCAATGCACTTTTATTCCAGAGATACGTTTTATAAATCTGCTAACATTTTTTTCTTTATTTCCCGGGATTGGGATATGTTCAAACATTCTTATCTTTTCCTTACCCCACAGCACTTTGCCATCCTGCAATCTGCATCCCATATTTTGCGAATAGACTCGATCAAACCAAAGAAGAATCTTGATGCTCTAAAATTAGGGAATCCGAACTTCCTTTTTGAAGAATGAATTGTATGTATCATTCAGCCTCTTTGGAACTTGCTGTAGAACCTGTGAATGAATCTCCTTGTATTCAGGGTGTTCTTTTTTGAGTTGAGGCGGTAGTTTCTGCAGGTCGTATCTTGAAAGTGTTATGCCTTTGGTTTTGTATGCCTCTATCTTCTTTTCAAGGAACTGATTGTACAAGTGTGTTAGCAGAACGGACTGTTTCCACAACCTATTCTGCTGTGCCCTTGTCGGATAAATGCGATACTTATTGTCCTCATCAAATCCCTTTTTGGTCTGCGATGTATCTTTCTATGCTCTTGTCCGAAACCAAACCATATATACCATTGCATACATAACTGTCGAGAGAAGATAGCGATTGAAATCCGCTTTCATCCCACTCATAAATGATGTGAGATTTCCCGCTATGCACGGTTAAAACTCCCATCCATGTAATCCTCATAGCCTTTCAGGTCAAAAAGACCATGGCCGCTCAGGTTCATGACTATAGTCTTCTTTTCTCGTCGCCTCATCGCTTCTATTGCCATATCAATGGCTGCCTTTATAGCATGCGACGATTCCGGTGCAGGAACTATGCCTTCTGTTTTGGCGAAGGTCACACCTGCATCAAATATACTTTTTTGTTCATACGCCACTGTACGCATAATACCTCTGTTCGCAAGCAGGCTCACTATAGGTGCCTTGCCATGATACCTCAGACCGCCGGCATGGATTGGCGGAGGCACGAAGTCATGGCCCAATGTGTACATCTTCAGCATAGGTGTCATTTCTGCAGAATCGCCATAATCATACTCATATTTGCCTCTGGTTATGGATGGGCAGGCCTTGGGCTCAACTGCAACTATGTCAAGCACGTCATTCTGACTGATTTTCTCCTCTATGAAAGGAAGCATAAAGCCCGCGAAGTTCGAACCGCCTCCAATACAGCCAACAAGTGCATCAGGCACAACTTCTATGCGCTTCAACTGCTCCTTGAGTTCCTGTCCAATGACAGTTTGATGCATCAGTACGCTGTTCAGCACGGATCCCAATGAGTAGCGCACATTATCACTACCCAATGCATCCTCTATGGCTTCGGATATGGCTATTCCGAGCGAGCCTGAAGTCTGGGGGTCTTTCTTGATAATCTCCCTTCCATATTCCGTTCTGCTGCTTGGTGATGAAACCACATCTGCACCAAATAGCTTCATTAGCACCTTCCTATATGGTTTCTGTCCAAAGGATGCTCTTACCATGTACACTGTGCAGTCCACTTCAAATTTGTTGCATGCATACGATAAAGCCGAGCCCCACTGTCCTGCCCCTGTTTCAGTAGTCAGCCTTTCTATGCCCTCTTTGCTGTTTATGTATGCCTGCATCAAGGCAGTGTTGAGTTTGTGGCTGCCTGTTGGCGAAACATCCTCACGCTTGTACAATATCCTGACATCTTCTGGCAGGTGCAGATGCTTTTTCAGCCTTATGGCTTCGACTAGAGGCGTTGGCCTATAGCGCATCATCTCCTCCCTAACCTCCTCTGGAATAGGCACGTACTTGTCCTTGCTCATCTCTTCACGAAGCATCTCCTTTGGGAATATCTTCGGAAGCAATTTGATGTTCTCTCCCTTTGGAGGAGGGATATCAAGAATGCTTTGCACATTGTAGAAGTTTTTTGGTACTTCAACAAACCCGTTTATTCTATTATCCATAAAATCAACTATCAGTTTCATCAAGCTCAGTTGCCATGAGCTTAAGCGCATTGATGCCTGTTTTTGTTATTGTAAGCTCCTTTGGTTCTTCTGCAGTGCCATACTCTATAAGTCCAAGGTTTTTCAGAGAACAAGCCGACTGCTTAAGTGTAGAGAGCGGTATTCCATAAGTATTGCTCAACTCGCGCAATGCAGATGTAACGCTGCTTTTATATGTGCCGGAGGCTCGCCTAAGTATAATTATCTTGTTCTTGTTTAACTCCTTGAGAAGCAGGGCCCTGAACAGGCCTACGCAGCTACGGCTGCCATCGCAGGCTCCTGCCTGCATGTATTTATTTCTGGTAGCCATTGGAGGGGCATCACATCATCTAAATTAATTTAAAATGCTCTGGTATTTAAGCGTGGTGGTCAAGAAAGTGTAGCCGCTGGCTTTCAACCCTTATTGATACAAAGTAGGCGCCCAAATATATAATATTTGATTTGTAGATTCAAGAATACTCATTAATCTAAACTATTTCTGTCATTATTACGAACTTCGTAATGTTTCTACGAAATATATAAATATAACTACATTCCAATATGCAGCTATGCTCGTGATTATATGATTAACAAAAAACTAAGCGGATGTATAACTGCTATGATAACCCCCTTTGACAATAATCTTCAAGTTGATTACAACGGGCTCCGATCAAATGTAAAATTTCAAATTCAAAAAGAAGTTTCTGGGTTATTGCCACTTGGCACGACAGGTGAATCTCCTACAATTAATGATGATGAATTCCAAAAAATAATAACTACTGTGTTAGAGGAAACAAACGGATGTGTTCCTGTTATTGTAGGTACCGGCACTAATTCAACGCAGAAAACAATTGAAAAAACTAAAAAAGCAGAGAAACTAGGAGTTGATGCAGTATTAATAGTTACTCCTTACTATAACAAACCAACACAAGAAGGGATTTATAGACACTTTAAAAGTATAACTGAATCAGTAAATATACCAATACTTATTTACAATATACCTGGAAGAACAGGTACAAATATAACTACAGAAACTCTAATTAAGATAAGTAAGTTAGATAACATTATTGGTGTCAAAGAAGCCTCAGGCAATATAAACCAGATGATAGAGGTTTTAGAAAAACTACCTGAAGACTTTATAGTTTTAAGTGGCGATGACAGTATGACCTTGCCATTAATGAGTGTTGGCGGTAAGGGTGTAATATCTGTAGCTAGTAATATACTACCAGATCGTGTTTTAAAAATGGTAAAGCTTGCTAATTCAGGTAAAATTAATGAAGCTTCTAAAATTCATTTTGAGTTAATGCCTTTATTTAAAGATTTATTTATAGAAACAAATCCGATACCTATAAAAACTGCAATGTCAATTGTCGGGATGCCCTCTGGTAATTTTAGACTTCCTTTATGCGAAATGAACCAAACAAACAGAGAACAACTTAAAAAAACACTGATGCTTTATAACGAGCTAAAAATAATTTAGAAAGGTAAGCGTATGAAAATTACATTGATAGGCTATGGAAAGATGGGCCATGAAGTAGAGAGTATGGCTTTAGCAAATAAATTTGAAATATCCTCAATAATAGATCGTAAAGGAAAAAATGCAACCCATAAAGAATTATCAAAAGAAGCAGTAGAAGATGCAGATGTAATAATAGATTTTAGTTCTCCAGATAATATTATTGAAACTATAACCAAAGTTGCAAGTTATAAAAAAGCATTAGTTGTAGGAACAACAGGTTGGTATGATAATATTAAAATTGCCAGAGAAATAATCAAAGCTAATAATTCAGGAATGATATACAGTCCTAATTTTTCCATAGGGATGAATATATTTTTTAGTATTGCAAGAAGCGCATCTTTTATTATAGATAAATTTCCAATGTATGATCCTTACATATACGAAATACATCATAATCAAAAAACAGATTCTCCAGGTGGGACAGCCAAAAATTTGGGAAATATACTCCTCTCTAACATTAAAAGAAAAAAGAAGTTAGTTTTTGACAGAATAGACGGCAGGAAGATAGAACCCGACGAAATACATGTTGGCAGCATTAGAGCAGGATTTTTTCCCGGAACGCATGTTTTAGGATTTGATGGTATCTCCGATAATATAGAATTAAGACATATTGCAAGGAACAGGGCAGGATTTGCTGAGGGCGCACTTCTTGCAGCTAAATGGATAAATGATAAAAAAGGATTTTACAGTTTCGAAGAAGTAATCTCTTCAATAATAAAGGGATAAAATGTTAGTAATGAAGTTTGGAGGCAGTTCCCTAGCAAATGCAGAAAGAATAAAAAATGTTGCAGAGATAATAAAAAAAAATATAAATCGTAAACCAGTGATAGTAGTTTCCGCAATTGGGGGTGTGACAGATTTATTGATAGAATTATCTAAAGAAGCAGTAATAGGAACAAAGCAGAAAGCCTTATTAAATGAAATAATTTATAAGCATTATGAAATTATAACGCTCTTAAAACTAAATAAAGATATAATCGATAAAGAAGTAAAACTTCTTTCTGATCTAACCTATGGTGTATCCTTATTAAAAGAAATGAATCAAGGAATAGCAGACAATTTTGTGTCTTTCGGTGAAAGGTTTTCTGCCAGAATAGTTGCCAGTTACATAAAAAGTTTAGGTATCGATTCAGAAGCAAAAGATGCTTTTGACATAGGCATTATAATAAATAAAGAATCAAAATTTGAAGTTTCAAAAGATAAATATCCTGAAATAAAAGAGCGCATATCAAATATAAACAGTATATTAGTTATTACAGGATTTATAGCTAAAGATACTAAAGGTAAAATAACAACCTTAGGGAGAGGTGGTAGTGATTACACAGCCACAATAATAGGTGCTGCAATAAATGCTGAAGAAGTTCAAATATGGACAGATGTTGATGGAATTATGACTGCCGATCCTAAATTAGTAAAAAATCCTAAAAAATTAGATTCTGTATCATTTGAGGAAGCATCGGAAATAGCCTCATTGGGCGCAAAAATCTTACATCCTAAAACAATATTTCCTGCAATAGAAAAAAATATACCTGTAAGGATATTAAATACCTTTAATCCCCAAAATCTAGGAACTGTAGTTTCGAACAATATAATAAAAAAGTCAAGAATCAGTTCTATAACTTATAAAAAAAATATAAAAGTAATAAATATATCCACACCCAGAATGCTTGAAGCTAAAGGCTTCTTAAGAAGGATTTTTGAGATTTTTGATATAAACAACATTTCTGTGGATATGGTATCAACTTCTGAAATAAATGTTTCTGTTACTGTAGACAATTTGAAAAATCAAAGAATAGATAAAGCGGAATCTGATCTTAAGGAAATAGGAAAGATTGATATTAAAGAAAACAGGACAATAATCTCAGTTGTAGGAAACGACATGATTCATGTTCCTAATGTGATGGGCATAATTTTTTCAGCATTAACTGATATAGATGTAGAGATGATATCTTCAAGCATGTCAGAGATAAATCAAAGTTTTGTAATTAAAGAAGAACAATTAGGAGAAGCAGTTAAAAAATTACATACCGCATTTTTTGGTGTTTAAAAATGAAAAAAATAAAAGTTGGTGTTTTGGGTGCGACCGGTGTTGTAGGACAAATGATAATTCATCTTCTTGAAAATCACCCTTGGTTTGAGATTAGTGAAATAGCAGCATCTGAGCGAACATCCGGAAAGACATATGCCGAAGTAATGGACGCTAGATGGAGTATTGGAAATGAGATTCCCGAAACGGTAAGAGATCTTGTTGTAAAAGACTGTAATCCAAAACTTGATTGCGATATTATACTATCCGCTTTGGACTCAAGTGTAGCCTTTGAAATTGAAGAGAAGTTTGCAAAGTTCGGCTATCCTGTTTCAACTAATGCTATGAATCATCGTATGGAGGAAGATGTTCCATTACTAATACCAGAAGTAAATCCTAACCATTTAGGTATGATAAAAATACAAAAGGAGAGGAGAGGATGGACAGGCTTCATAGTAGCAAATCCAAATTGTTCTACTATTCAACTTTGTCTTGCACTAAAACCACTTTATGATTCCTTTGGTATCGAGAAGGTAATGGTTACTACTATGCAAGCTTTGAGCGGAGCCGGATATCCTGGCGTACCATCACTTGACGCTATCGATAATGTACTACCCTTCATAAAAGGTGAGGAAGAAAAAATAGAAACAGAGCCACTCAAGATTTTTGGTTCTTTATCAAATAAAAAAATAATTCCAGAAAGTATTGATATAAGTGCACAATGCAACAGAGTAGCAGTGAAATACGGGCATATGGAGAGCATCAGTGTAAAACTTTCTAACACGACTGATAAAGATGGCATAATAAAAGCATTTAATAATTTCAATCCAATAAAAAACCTATGCCTTCCATCAGCTCCTAAAAATCCTATAATTTATTTACATAATGATAACAGACCTCAACCGAAACTTGATGTTGATGCAGAGAATGGCATGGCGTCTATTATAGGTAGACTACGAAAATGTAATATATTAGATTATAAATTTACTGTTCTTGGTCATAATTTAATACGCGGGGCTGCTGGAGGAACAATACTCAACGCTGAGCTTTTGAAGGTTAACAATTATATCTGAAATATAATCCTAATCCTGTTGTACCTAATACAGAATTTATGTTCCTATTAATCAATTCTAGTTTTAATAACTATAAAAATTATATTTCTATAGTTTCAAATAATTAAATTTGTCAGACCATATTCAACTATTTTTCTGGCATTTACTTTACACATATAAATTCAGCACTAACGTCATCAGCATAAATTTTAGGTGCCTTTATTTCAGTAAAATTATCTAAGCTACCCTTTACATTGATTTGTTTATCTACTTCTAAACCCCAACACCATGCATTTCCTGATACCCCTATACTTTCTGCCTTTATATATCCCTAAGCCAAATATTTTTTTTTGCAATAAGTTTACCTCTTATTGAAATATCATGAGTCCTTAATGTAGTACTTACATAAATATTACCATCTACAGTTAGGTCACCATCTATAATCATTTTTCCTTCTTCAATTAGCATTTATTTTAGGTTGTCGCGTATGCTTTGCACTGCCTTTACTACATTGTCACGCACGCCAAATGCACTTACCCTGAAGTAGCCTTCTCCTGATGGGCCGAAGCCTGAACCAGGTGTTACTACAACGTGGGCTTCCCTTAACATCTTGTCGAAAAAGTCCCAGGACTTCATGCCGTCTTTTGTTTTTACCCATAAATAAGGGGCATTTTTGCCGCCGAATACCTTAAAGCCTTTCTCAATCAGACACTCCCTGATTATTCTAGCATTCTCCATATAATAATCTATTATCGCCTGGTTCTCCTCAAGGCCCTTATCGGAAAGCGCCGCTATGCCTCCTTCCTGTGCTATGTTTGATGCACCGTTGAACATGGTCGTCTGCCTTCTGTTCCATAAGGAGTTTATCTTTCCGGGTGATGCATCCTCAGCTACAAGAGTTTTAGGGACTACTGACCAGCCCAACCTGACACCTGTGAATCCACTGCTTTTAGAGAAGCTGTTTATTTCTATTGCACACTCTCTGGCACCTTCCACTTCATAAATACTGCGCGGCAGATCCGGATCGGATATGTATGACCAATAAGCCGCATCAAATATTATGACGGCCCTATTATTTCTTGCATAGTCTACAAAATCGCTTAGCTGTTCCTTTGTCGCTACAGCACCGGTCGGATTGTTAGGGCTGCATATATACACCAGATCAACCTTCTCTCTAGGAACTGATGGGAAGAAGCCGTTCTGTTCATTGCAAGGCATGTATACTATGCCTTTGTATGTGCTTCCTTCTGCAGGTCCGGTTCTGCCTGCTATGACGTTGCTGTCAACATATACAGGATAGGCAGGATCCTGCACAGCAATCTTCCCGTCACTGCCAAATATTGATTGGATGTTTGCAGAGTCAGGTTTCGCTCCGTCGCTCACAAATATCTCATTCTCCTCTATTTTTACGTTATACTTTCTTAAGTACAGCCCAGCTATCATCTTTCTTAATCGTGAGTCTCCCTGCTCATCGCCATAACCTGTGTAAGTCTTTATGTCTGCCAGTTTGTCTACTCCTTTTCTTAACCCTTCTATAACACTCGGTGTCAAAGGAAGTGTTGTGTTGCCGATGCCAAGCTTATATATATCAACTCCGGGATTTGACTCGGAAAATGCCTTGGTTCTTCTCGCCACCTCGGGAAATAGATACCCTGTACTCAGCTTGTCGTAATTATTATTTATTCTGGCCATTGCACTTCTCCTCCGCATAGCCAATTTATATTATGCACACGTGTATTTATATTTTTCGTATTAATATTACGAAAATCGTGTCTATCGAATATCTAGACATTTCTCCTCGAATAGCCGAAATCCCGATTCTTGTTGATCCGACGCATAACATTTCTAAATGCAGAAACAGCGAGTTTTCGTATAAACTTTATATCTAATTTGTAATTGAAAAAAATCCAGTATAGTATTTACATTAATTGGGTTTTTTTAGTAAAATATCCCAAAATTTGAACGAATATATTTATATATAATTATATTTATATATAAAAATAAATATAAAATTGGCGCAAAAATGAAAATACAAAAAAAACCAGAAACAAAAATAATAGAAGATTTGAAAGATATTGCTAGGACAGACTTGTTTCCAGTGGATACTGTATCCCGTTTGAACATGATGTCTAAAAAACGACTAAAAGATATAATTTTAATTCTTGCTATAAATAATCGTGATCTGCGTGGAGAAATAGATAATTTAAAAACAGATATATGTGTTTTTGCGCCACAACTTAAGAATGTATAATTTTAGGTGTGGAAGTGAAGAAACAGAAACAAAAAACACAGGAAAAAACCCCAATAAATCAAGAAATTGTAAAAAATTTAAGAAGACATAACTCTGATTTGCCTTTTACAAAGAAGCAAATCGCCAGTATAATAGCAGAATATCCAACACCCTTCCATATTTATGATGAAGATGGCATACGCCAAAATGCAAGAAGATTAAATGCTGCATTCTCCTGGGCAAACTTCCGGAATCATTTTGCAGTAAAGGCATGCCCAAATCCCAGCATAGTGCGCATATTAGTCGAAGAAGGCAATGGCGTTGACTGCAGCTCGTTGCCTGAGCTGCTCATTGCCGAAGCGCTCGGCATTCCTGGCAACAGGATCATGTTTACCTCAAACGATACCCCACCAGAAGAGTTTAAGAAGGCCATGCAGCTGGGTGCCATAATAAACCTCGATGACATAACCCATATCCAGTTCCTTGAAAAGCATGCTGGAATACCTGAAATAATATGCTTCAGGTACAATCCAGGCAAGCTGCGCAAAACACTTGATGGAAACGTGATAGGAAGTCCTGAGGATGCTAAGTACGGCCTTACAAAAACACAACTATTCGAAGGTTACAGGATAATGCGTGACAAAGGTGTAAAACGCTTTGGACTTCACACTATGATTGCATCAAATGAACTGGATTACAGGGCTTTTATAGAAACAGCAAGAATGTTGTTCGATCTTGTATTAGAGATATCTGAAAAGCTGAACATAAAATTCGAATTTGTAAATCTTGGCGGGGGCATAGGAATACCTTACAGACCGGAACAGAAAGCCGTTGATTTGGATGCCATGTCTGCAGGTATACACGAAGAATTCAAAAAAATGCTGCAAGGTAACGGAATGGGTCATATAAAGATATTCATGGAAAATGGCAGAATGATGACAGGACCGTTTGGCTATCTTATAACTACAGCAATACATGAAAAGCACACTTATAAGGAGTACATAGGTGTTGACGCAAACATGGCAAACCTTATGCGTCCTGGAATGTACGGCGCATACCACCATATTACTGTTTTAGGCAAGGAGGGCCGACCGAGAGACCACATGTATGATGTAGTAGGCTCGCTGTGTGAGAACAATGACAAATTCGCCAAAGACAGATATCTGCCAAAGATAAATGTTGGTGATGTACTGGCAATACACAATGCAGGAGCTCATGGTCATGCAATGGGATTTAACTACAATGGCAAGCTTCGCAGCGCAGAGCTTCTTATGAAAGACAATGACGCAATCAAAATGATACGCCGTGCAGAAACAGTACAGGACTACTTTGCAACCCTTGATTTTAATGGATCAAGATTTGCCGGGCTAGCTAAAGATAAGAAACATGCCAAGTTCAACAGGGGTAAAAATGGATAGCACTGATGAGAAAATAGTACACATGCTTAAAGAAAATAGCAGAGCGCCGTTTGTGGAAATAGCCAAAAAATTAGGCGTGAGTGAAGGCACAATACGCGCAAGGGTTAAAAAACTCACAAAAAACGGTGAACTTAAGTTCACAATAGAAGATGAAAAAGAGCTGAAGGCTGTTGTTTTAATCGCAACTTCGACAGGTGCGCCAACCACAAAAGTGGCAAATGCAATTCGCGATTTAGGAATCAGCGGTGTTTACGAGGTTTCAGGTCAGTTTGATATAGTGTGTTTTGTGAGCTCGCATGAAATGATAAAGATTAACAATGCAATAGAGAAGATACGGCATGTTAACGATGTGGCTGATACAAATACGCTTATGGTGCTCAAACAAGGTTAATTATGAATTTTGTGGGATTAAGTTGTAAGAATCCCTCTCCTGAAATGTGAAACCTTTTTATATTTTTAACGTACAACTAAAAGCATTGCTTGTAAATGTTTAACTTGGTGCAATCAATATGTACAAGCACATTATATTTGATTTTGGCGGTGTGTTCCTCTATGTTGATAGCCCAGGCATGAAGACGCCCAGAACGCTTGCTATGGCATTGGGTGCAGACGAGAGTTTGGTTGCCGAGGCATGGAAGTCACACGGCAATAGCCTTGCAACGGGCAAGGTGCACATCAAAAAGGCAATGAAGCTGATAGCAGAGCGCGCGGGAGTGACAGTAGACATAGACAAAGCGCACAGGAGATGGGCAAAAAACTACAGTGCCAAGAAATCACAGATAAACTGGAAACTCGTGTCTTATATGAAACTATTGAAGAAGCAGTATTCGATACATATGCTTAGCGACACAATAGATCTAAGCGAAGGTCGGCGAAAATGGAAAGATGACCTGTTCCGCAATTTCGACGTGGTGCTGTTATCGCATGAACAAGGAGTTCGGAAACCGAGCAAGGAGGCATTCCTCAATATGCTTAAAAAGATAAGTGCAAAACCCAGTGAATGTGTATTTATCGACGACTATCAACCAAATGTCGATGCTGCAAACAAACTTGGGATAACGGCCTTGAAGTACACTACTCTTGAAAGATTGATTAAGGATCTTGCAAAACACGGCGTAGTAGTGTAGACATGGTCAAAAGTGCAGGTCACCTGTATCCTTGCTGTGTGTCGGCCGTACCTATCCGACACTGCTTAGAAGCCAACTACGCTTATCGCACAGGCAGATTCATCGATTTGCGGGAAGACGGCAGTGGACATGAAGATGGGCAAAAACCTATTCGGTACATTCAAGCAGCCAAATGTTGTGTACATAGGCACATCTACGTTAATGAGTCTTCCCGGGCAGAGTACCAATGCGGGTTCGCAGAGACCGTGAAGCACGCCGTGATATCCGACAGAGAGTTCTTTGCTTACCTGGAGGGCAATGTGCATTCATAATGCAGATGAAGGGCGATGCACATCATAAAAAGTTCAATGTGGTGAACTTATGTCAGTAAACAATCAACGGAACTTCCATTTCATCTTTAGACAGGCCAGAATGAGTGCCTGATGTTTTCTTCCCAGGTTTTAAATCCTCTTTCACATATTCGTACTTGAGTGCAGCATTGCCTTTTGCTATCATAATGTGAGTGCCGAATCTGTACCGTATGCTCTCCGCTGCCCGCTTGCTGCCGAACACACCTGATGCTATTGCAGATTCGCTTTTGATTAATATGAAATCATCCCCATACCTCTTGCTTATGTATTTCTCGGCGTCGTCCTCCTTGCCGCTTGCCACATTGAAGAATATGCACCTTTTGTCGCCCCATGGGGGCCCGGTAAGGTAATTCATTATGGTGCTTCTGCTGTTTATCTTAGTTTCTTTGAATCTTGTCTGACCATGATCCGCGGTGATTACCAGATTGTAACCATGTTTCTGGATCGCCGGAAGGGCAACCTTCTCCAGCTCGGTGAACAACAGCGCAAGGCCATTTCTGACCACGTCTGAATGAGGGCCGTATGCATGCTCTAAGGAATCTATGACTGAATAATAAACATATACTACTCCATGCTTCTCTTCTTTTACAATGTCTCTAAGTTTTATCAGCATATCTGATTGCATGGTATACGACTCTTCCTTCCACTCTGTTCCTTGATACGGCATTCTCACTCCTTTTTCAAGAAGCAGTGCAAGGCCTTGGTTTTTCGCTGCCTTTATGAACAGTTTGGGCTCAGGGAACATACCCTTAATGTCAATGCCTGCATGGCTCAGCCTCATGCTGGTTGACAGTGTAAGTGATTCTCTGTAAGGCATTATGACCGAGCCAATGTCCCTCGAGTATACATTCCAACCTACGAGGCCGTGCATAGACGGCGTTAGCCCAGTTTCGATGGATGTGAGCACTGTGATGGTGCTGGATGGAAATACAGTGCTTACCTTGCTTATCTGCGCCTTGCTTAGCGCAGACCCAGACATGTCCACGAGCAGGTTCTTGATGAGGTTGTAGCCCATGCCGTCTACAACCATAAACACCGTATTGTCCTTATTCGCAGTCTTGCCTTTGCCGTTTACTATGTCGGAAAATACTGAAAGATTGCTATTATTGTAATCTGGGAACACGAGCCCGTTCTCACTGACTACGCTCTTTAGGTTTTCCATGATAGTGTAATACCAAGCGAACAAATAAATGCGTTGCCTTGCACTGATGTCATTGGGCAATGATTATGTACAAGCACCCAATCTTCGATTTCGAAGGCGCGATCTGCCCAAAAGCTCGGAATCCGTGCAATAAGATCCACAACACTTGAGAGGCTGGAGAAGGGTCTCGTAAGAATAGTTATTGATCCAGAATCAGAGGTGTAAGTCCCCGGCATCCTTTCCATGCTGTCCATACCTGTCGAATACGTACCACAAGCCTATGTTCCCTATCACCTCTCCTTTTATTCCGAGTTCATTTATCACATTGCGTATCTGCTTCTCACTTTTTCCTTCTAATTCGAGATAAGGAGGCACCAGTGGCCACTGGATTATTGCTATCTCTACCCCCTTGTAGTCCCACTTCTCGAATGTGTTCTCCTGATGATAAGGCTTGATCCCATTCCAAAGTTTGGATATTATATCAACTGTTTTATCAAAGTCCGATACCTCAACTTCAAGCTCTTCAGTGTTGTCGAAGCCCTTGATTGTCTCATCTCTGAACTTCCATGTCAAAGTTGTTATGATTCCATTAGTTCTTATCCTAAATATTTCATGTTTCTCCGTTGTGTCAGGCATGGCGTCAAAGACAACTCTTCTCTGCGTGACTTTTCCAGCATATCTCGCGCCAGAATTTTTCAGAGATTCCCTTAGGCTCTTCTCGTCAAAATCAATGATCTTTGTTTCTATCTCCTTCATGTCATTTCCTTTTCAGGTACCACTTTGCAAAATCAGTAGTGCTTTCATCCACACTATTTGCATCGCGCCACTTCCAGTACTCCTTTGCAGTCATCTGTGCAAGGGTCTTGCTTTCGCCATTAGGGATATAAATCTCGAAAAGCCTTGACCAGTGGTGTTTATTCGATGAGCCTTTTGGTGCTCTCGACATTGTTCCCATATTCTCTGACCTGAACAGCTTTGGCGCAGCAATACTGCCGTCATAATATGCAATGCAGTGCACAAAACCGCACTCCCGTGGCTTCCCTTCGGTAAGCTTGAGAATGCCTTCTATGCCCACCATGTCAAGAACAGGATGGGTCAGAACTCCGGGAAAGCCGTTGAGTGCAGTTACAAAAAAACCTGAATCATGGACGATGCACGGCTTTCCGGTTCTTTCAAACGCTGCTTTTGCCTTTTCTGTTGCAACTTCATTGAAGTCATCGCTTTGCAGCTCTGGCAGGCTGAGATTAATGTGCTTCACATTTATCTTGTACCTTGCAAGGCTTCTTGATATAGAAGCGACTTTGTTCTTATTGGTGCTTACCATATAAACTGTTTTCACGCCACCACACTACTTTTTGCACAAAAAGGCATAAAACCGTTGCTATCTTCACAGAATTGCACAGCATCAGGCAAAGACTGCTTCCCGACCGCAGGATAAGCAGCAAAATAGCAGCATATTGTATTTGGACTACTCCATCCTGCTCTCAATTATCCTGCGCAGCTTGCTGCTGAAGTCCTCCTCTTTGCCTCTGAATCTGACAAGCTTAAGCTCCCTGTCGGAGCACTTTATCCTGAATTTGTCACCAGGCTTTAGTAGCGCTATGTTTATTCCGTCATACCTCAGATTTGCATTGTACTTCTCTATAGATATCTCCACTTCGCTGTTTATGTCCATCACCAGAGGGTTCTGGTAAGGCCCATCGGCATTTATGAAAGTCAAACAGACAACCTTGTCGCTCAGTATTATCGGACCGCCTGCAGACCGGTTGTAAGCAGTGCTGCCTATGGCTCCGGCCATTATTATGCCATCACCGCTCATTATATAAGGATACAGCTCCCGCCTTGTCCCGTCCTTTATCTCATACAGCCTGAAGCTTACCTCGCCCAGCGCATTTATCAAAAGTGCCTCGTTGACAGCATAATGCCTTTTTTTCCTGTAAAGTATTTCGAGCTTCCTTCCTGCTGTTTCTATGTAGTACTCCATTCTTTTCAGTTTGCCTATTAACATATCAATGTCCTTCAGCGAGACGTCAGAATGATAACCTACGCTGCCGCTCTCGGAGTCGCGTATTGCAAGTATTGGTTTGTCTGTGGTCCTTGCCGCTTTGAGAAATGTGCCATCGCCTCCAACCGCAAGGGCTATGTCACCATCTTTAACAATATCGAACGCGCTCCGCAGCTTTTTGAGTTCTTTGTAGTTACGCTTTGCAAATATGCTTATCTTCATCTATGCCTGCCCCTTTTTGACATTCTGGAAAACCTGTAGCTGCTTATCACAATGCCTAATAACCCAAGAACCGTAAAGGCGATCCCTGCCCAGAGGCTGAATAATGCTACTGAGTTAATGCAGTTGCACGATGCTGCGGCATTGCCGATTATGACTGCAGGGCAGTCGCATAAGGTATTGTGGTAGTTGAGCACGCCAACGGCCATCATTATTATGCCAAGGATCACCTCAGCAAACCACAATCCCAATACGAGCCTCTTCCTGTTCTTCGGATGCACAAAGATCACTTAAGTATTATTAGAGCTCCTCATAGAATAGCTAAATATCTTTAGTACGCTGCTTCTGTTATCAATACTCCAGAGCGTTCTTATCCATACTGCTTTTGCGCGTGTGCAGCACTACTTCTTGCTGTAGAAAAAGTGAATAGGCCTTCCAAGTGCAGCCTCCGCGGCTTCCTGGACTCCTTCACTGAATGTCGGATGAGGATGTATCGTATCTGCTATATCCTCTACTGTTGCGCCCATCTCAATTGCAAGCGCAGCCTCAGCTATCATGTCACCTGCGTGTTCAGACACTATCTCTACCCCCTTCACAAGGCCGTCTTTTGTGCTAGCTATCTTGACAAAGCCCTCCTTCTTATCCATTGCTATTGCACGCCCTATTGCTGACATCGGGAATTTTGTTGTTGTTATGCCTTCGCCGTTTATTGTGCCGGCTATGGCCACCTCAGGCTCGGAGAACACAACGGCAGGTATGACGATGTTGTCAAATGCAGATTTCATCCCATATGCAACTTCTGCAGCTATCACGCCCTGGCGCATCGCTTTGTGGGCAAGCATAGGCTCGCCGATTACATCGCCTATGGCAAGTATATTCGGATCGTTTGTTCGCAGTGAGCCGTCGACTTTTATGAAGCCTTTTGAATCGAGCTCCGTCTTGGTGTTTTCAAGGCCCAACCCGGCAGTATATGGCCGCAGGCCCACCGCAACAACAGTTATGTCTGAATCTATGGTCTCCCCGGTGCTGAGCTGTATTGTGCTGCCTTGCTTTGACTTCGGCATCGCATCTCTGTATATCTTCACGCCAAGCTTCTGCAGGCCGGTCTTTATTATTTCAACGGCTTCCTGGTCAAAAGTGCGCAGCACATCAGACCTGGCGATTATGCTCACCTTGGTGCCGAGCCTTGCAAACAGTGTTGCCGTTTCAACAGCAACATAACCTGCGCCTATTATAGCCATGCTCTTTGGTATGTAATCAAGCGACAATGCCTTTTTGTAATCTATTACATCTTCAGCAAATGGAAAGTCCTCCAGTTCAACAGGCTCCGAGCCAGTTGCAATGACGGCCTTTGTGAAATCTATCTCTGTGCCGTTTGTCAGCTGCAGTTTGTTGCCGGATATGAACACAGCAGAACCCTTTACTACTTCCACACCGTATGACTTGCAGAGAAATCCAACGCCGTTTTCCAGTTTGCTTGAGACGTCAATACGGTACTGGTGCATCTTCTTCGGATCTATACTGAGCTGCTGGGCGATTATTCCGAAACCATCGGAGTTCCTTGCCTCATAGTACATCTTGGATATGTTGAGAAGTGTCTTTGAGGGTATGCACGCATAATTTAAGCAGTGCCCTCCAAGCTTCTCTTTTTCTATAAGGACGACTGACATACCAAGCTGCGCAGCGCGTATGGCAGCGATATAGCCGCCTACACCTGCACCAACAACTGCGAGGTCTGACCTTTCAGGAAGCGAGCCCATTACCATGCGCTAACCCATTATCTCTAAAAAGTCCGGATCCTCCAGGTATCGTATTATTGCATTTGCAAATGAAACTGCGTCTGCGCCGTCAACTACTCGGTGGTCGAAGCTCAGCGAAATTGGAAGAACCTTGCCTACTTTAACCATCCCATCCTCTACAACCGGCCTGTCCCTGATCAAGTGCACACCGAGTATGGCTACTTCAGGATAGTTTATCATAGGCACAGAGTAGGTTCCGCCTCCAAGGCTGCCTATATTCGTTATTGTAAATGTAGAGTCGGACATCTCCTCAAGCGTTATGCTCTGGTCTTTTACCTTTGCAGCAAGTTCTTGCAGCTCCTTGGCTATCTGCGCTATGTTTTTCGAGCCTGCGCCTTTTATTACAAGCACCTTGAGCCCGTCAGGCGCTTCTGCGCTAACACCTATGTTTATGTATCTTTTGACTATTATCTCCTGTTTCTCATGATCATAGCTCGAATTAAACCGTGGATACTCTTTAAGTGCCTGCACTACTGCCTTTATTATAAACGGCAAGAATGTGAGCCTTATTCCAAGTTTCTCAAGCTTTGGTTTCTCCCTGCCGACTATGCCGAATAGAGCATTCGCATTAAGATCATCCATATGGACAGCACGCGGTATTGTCCATGAAAGCTCCATGTTCCTGGCTATTGCCTTCCTTGTTTGCGACATTGGAACCCTGGTTATCTCATCAGAATGCTTCTCCTCCAAAACCTCGGAGAATTTTGGAACTGCCTTTTTCTGCACTGCAGACTTGAAGTTTCTTACATCATTCTCTGTTATCCTGCCGTTTGGCCCTGTTCCTGGAACATTGGCAACATCGACCCCGAGCTCCCTCGCAAGCTTCCTTACAGACGGAGTTGCAATGATCTCCGGAGGCTGCTGCACCTGTGAATTTTCTGCTGCCATGCTGCTTGCAGTTGCTGTGTTTTTCTTCTTATCATCCTGGAGCTGAACTGTGCTGGCAGTTGCGTTCTGCTGCTGTCCTGCCTTTTGAATTGTTGCAAGCTCATCTGCAGTTCCGACAGTTGCAACAAGGTCGCCTACTTTTACAGTTGTCCCCTCTTTCGCTGCTATCCTTAAAATACCAGATATCGGAGCAGGGACATTCACAACGGCCTTGTCAGTTTCAACCTGGACTATTGACTGGTCTTCTTTTACAGCGTCGCCATCCTTGAAAAGCCACTTGCGCACGTGGCCTTCTGTGATGCCTTCCCCAACATCTACAAATCGTATCTCTTTCATCGCATCACGCTTTCATAAGCCTGTCCAGGCCTTGCGCTACTTTCTGCGCATTTGGAACATAATAATTTTCATAGCCCGGGAAGGGATATGGCAAACTTGGAGATGCTATGCGCACTATAGGTGCCTGAAGGTCGAACATCGCCTTTTCGGCTATCATTGCCGATATCTCTGCCCCTACCCCAAAGCTTAATGAAGCTTCATGCACTATGGCAACCCTGCCAGTCTTCTTGACGCTTTCTAGTATTGTCCTCTCGTCTAGAGGGTTTATTGTCCGCAGGTCTATTATATCGGCGTCTAGATTGCTGCTCTTTACAACATCATTTACTACAGGAACCATCGTTCCGTAGGTTATTACTGTGAGTGCATCGCCTTCGCGCATCTTGTTCGCCTTGCCTATCTCCACCTCATATGATTCTTCAGGAACATCCTGTTTGAAAAGCCTGTACAGTTTTGTTGGCTCAAGGAAGACGACCGGATCATTCATATGCACTGCTTTTAACATAAGCCCTTTTGCATCGTATGGGTTTGAAGGCTCTACAACAATAAGGCCGCCGATGTGCGAGTAGTAGGCTTCGGGGCTGTCAGAGTGGTGCTCCAGTGTTTTGACACCGCCGCTTACAGGAGTGCGTATAATAACCGGGACGCTCATCGAGGACCGCGTCCTGCTCCTGTATCTTGAAGCATGGTTTATTATCTGTGAAAAAGCAAGGAACATAAAGCCAGCGAACTGCATCTCTGCTATAGGATGCAGACCGGACAGCGCCATGCCTATGGACGTGCCTGCTATTCCTGATTCAGCAAGCGGAGTGTCTATCACCCTGCCGCTGCCGTACTTCTCCAACAAACCGTCAGTGACGCGGAATACGCCGCCGTCTTTTGCTATATCTTCGCCAAGAAGTACAACTTTGTCATTTTCTTTCATTGCTATATCCATAGCGCTGTTAAGCGCAGAAACCATATTCATCTGCATTTTTACACCCAGAAGTTTGACGTTTTTGCGTTGTCCAGTTCATTCTGCAGTACCTGTGGCATAAAACTGTAGACGTTTGTGAACATTGCAGATGGATCAGGCTTGAATTGCTCCGCTTTTTCAACAGCTGCATCTATCTCGGCAGTCTGAGCCTCGATTATCTCTTTATCTATCTTCTCATCAATAATGCCTTTTGAAGCAAGATATTTTCTAACACGCAGAATAGGATCCTTTACTTTCCAAGCTTCAACTTCAGAATCGCTGCGATATTTTGTAGGATCATCTGCAGTCGTATGCAAACTCATTCTGTAAGTGACGCACTCTATTACTGTTGGTCCCGACTGCGATTTTGTTATGGCATCCTGCGTAGCCTTATATACAGCGAGCACATCATTTCCATCTACCTGAACTGCATTTATACCTGCTGCAATTGCTTTTTGCGCAAGCGTCTGAGCCATTGTCTGTTTAGATCTAGGCACGGAGATGGCCCATTGATTATTTTCTATTATAAGAACAAGAGGTGCGTCCCACACGCCAGCAAAATTCATAGTTTCATAGAAGTCGCCTTCTGATGTACCCCCATCTCCGACATATGTAACTACGGCACTTCCTGTCTTCAGATATTTTTGCGCAAACGCTATTCCTGAAGCATGAGGAAGCTGGGTTGATACTGGAACTATTACTGGATAGCCCTTTACATTTTGGGGTATTATGTTGCCCTCTTCATATCCACGCCAATAAAGAAATATCAAATCAAGAGGCATGCCTCTCGCTATAAAAACAGCATGCTGTCTGAACGAAGGTACGAATATGTCATTGCTCCGCATAGCCATTGCACTGCCAATTTGCGTCGCCTCTTCCCCTATAAGCGGAGCGTATGTCACAGCACGGCCCTGACGCTGAAGGCTGAGAACCTTGGCGTCGAAGTTCCTCGCGTAAAGCATCATCCTGTACATTTCAAGGATTTTATCATCGTTAATATTCTTTGGAAGCAAAGAGTCGTCTATTTTACCATCCGTATCCATTACTTGTATCAATTTAATATCAGTACTGTAAGCATCAGATATCATCGCAACACCAGTTGCGTATAGAAAAAGAATTTATTTAAGCATTCGTATGCAGCTTTGTTATCCGGCTATAAGTCATTGTCGATTTTATCTACGCACTTCTTTTGCAAGATTTTTTAATAGCTTATTGCCGTCAACAGATCTTATAAGGGAATCTTTACAGCCGTTGTGTTGGGTTATAACTAAAGGGGATATGCTTCCATATACGCCTACTTTAGGAAATACAGCTCCACCTTTAACTATTAAGCGTCCCCATAATGTAATGTAACCAGATACTACTGCATAGTCTTCCATTGACACGGCACCTCTTATAGTTGCCCTGCCGCATAGTATAGAATAATTAGTGAGGCTTACATCTTCAAAAGCGCGCGCACGATTAAGGACAAGAGAGTTCACGCCCACAAATGCTGTTGGGTCTGCAAACGCTGTAGTCTGTACAAACCCCCCAGGCATCAACAGATTGGCATTGAAGTGCCTTATCGCAAAACCACGGTTGCCGTTGTTGCCGAATTCAGCAACAAGGCAGTGAATAGGAAGCTCGGATAACTTTGAATAGTCATTTACGAAAACAGGATTCTTTTTCTGCTCTTCTATGCGCTCGTAAAAAGAACGTTGTACTTTAACATATCTGGCCAATTAATCACTTCTATCCTTGCATGTTGTTACATTTGCGCATCTGTATAATTAAAATAACTTATAAATAGCGTAATAGCATAAATTTCCAGAGCAGATTTAATCTGATTCTAGCCTTAGATCCGAGATTATCTTGTTTCTCATTCTTTTTGTCTTGTTGTACATCGTGCTGAAATAGAATGCAGTAGGATTATGCTTCTTGCGAGTTTCAGATTCGATTACATGCTCAATGTCACCAAGATCCCTGACGATACGTTCTTGTTTATGCATTATTATCCTCTTCTGCTTTTTTATCTGCATCGCGGCATTCTGTTTGCGGTCTTCCATAATTATCACTTTTAAAATACCAAGCATGTCAGACTCCGTTGCATTTGGGGTCTTATCTTTCTTCTGCTGGTATTTTGCACATTTAGTAATATTTTTACAATATAGTATATATGCCTTTCTATAAATATTGGAAATTCTACTATACGAAAATAATTTTCTAACGACAATGCTTAAAATAATACATTAGGGAGCTATTATGCAAAATTGGACTTAGAGCTTAGAGGTTAGGCGGCAGTTAAGGTGCCTGATTTAAGGGCAGTATAATATTGTAAAGTATAGTATTGTAATAATATCCATATCAGCACAGTGCTGCAATACTATAACTTCTAGGAATGGCTTAGCCTATCAGGTTTCGATGTCTATGCTTGGCTTCATGGGTGATGCCCGCTGAGCACGCTGCGATTTGGATTGACTTTCCTGTTCTATGGATATATTGCATCCAAGCATAGCTGCGATGTACTCGGTTGCACCTGAAAGAGATTCGAATTCGTCATTTTCACTGAGCCGCATTTCGTGCACCTCATTGGCTTTTTTTGCAAGGCCTTCGGCAAAACGCTGCGCTTGCGCTACATCTGCTCCGGCAGCAACAGCAGCTTTTACCGATTCGCCAATGTTCTTGCTTTTGGCAAATGAATTCAACATGTCCGACTTCCACTGGTTTGCAACTATAATCCTCATTAGTTTAGGCTTTTTCCCAAATTTTTTAGACATGAGCGCTGAAGCTTGTTTTGCATCTTCTATGACGTTGTCTACTAATAATTCCTGATCCTCAATTTTCCCATTTATCATGCTTGCGTCAGCAACAGGCCACCGTTCTGCAGATGAAAATGAGTCATTGCCTAGAATATGCCATAATTCCTCAGATATGTGGGGTGCTATGGGCTGCAGCATGAGCGTTATGCTAGACACGTAATCGCGCACTACAACACTGTTTTTTCCGCCTCTTGCAAAGTATCTACGCAGTTCCTTTGCCGTATTGTATAAGAGTTCAGTTGACACAGCACGCAGCTCAAGCTCTTCCATTGCCTTGCTTATCACATCTATCTTTCTGTTAAGCCTCGAATATAGCCAGTAGTCTGTCTGCCTGAGCTCTCCTGTTTCCAGTTTTTCAAGCTGAAGGCATACGTCATTAATGTACTCAAAGCGCTCCTTGACTCCGTTTACCGAATCCTCCATGAAATTCGAGTCATTGAAAAGATCAGTGCTTGCAACAACAACCAGCCTAGCAGGATCAACGCCGAACTTCTTGAACCCGTTATCAAGGGTTATTATGTTTCCTAAGCTTTTGCTCATCTTTTCTCCTTCCATGAGAACCATGCCGTTTACAACTATCTGTTTAGGCCAGTTCTCTTTTTTGAATATGGCGACGTGGTTGAACAGGTACATAGACAGGTGGTTGAATATCAGCTCAAGCGCAGAGTGGCGTGATGTATCACAGTACCAGTAGGTGAATGACTCCCTGCACTTTTTAATAATATCGTAGTCTATGCTTGTTGAGTCTGAGACTGCCTGCGGATTGCCTTCGCCCAGATAAACATAATCAAAGAACTCTGGCTTAAGCTTCTCTGGGTCAACTCCCCTGATCAGGTTTCTGATGGTGTAAAATGCCATATAAATTGTCGAGTCTGAGAGGGATTCTATTATGTGGGTAGGGTCTATAGGGAACCTTGTACCAAGACCCTGTGCGCGTACAACAGCCCTGAGATTAATCCATTCTATGGCAGATTCGAATGCGCTCCTGCTTTTTTCCGGGAATATATTCATTTTTGAGAGATGCTCTCTTACAGCTGATTTCCACTCCTCATTGCCATAATTAATAAACCACTGATTGTCAACAACCTTTACAACGACCCGAGTCATGCATCTGCAAAAAACTGGCTTATCATTTACAAGTGCATATACCTCAATTGCGGCAGATGATTTGATAAGCGATTCTGCTATTCTGTCCCTGGCCTCCTGCTCCGGCATTCCCTCATACTCTTTTACTGCCATTATGCCCTTGTACGATTCTTCCTTGTATTCCAGTTTTGTCGCTTTCTCTATATCTTCATCTGGGGAATTTATTCCGGCATTCACAGCCCTGAGATATTTGAGCGCCGGCAGTTCAAGCTCAGGCACATCTGACGCAACATTACCGCTGGGCTTTGCATCGGGTTTTGGCATTGAAACCACAACAATAGGCTTTAACTCGCCGATAGGATACCCCGAGCTCTTTAGCCTTTCAATGGCAACATAGTCAAAAGGCGCATGTGCCGGCACGCTCATCACTGCACCGGTCCCGATGTCTTCCTTTACAAAATATCCCGGATAAATTGGTATACTGCTGCCGTTAAAAGGGTTTATGCATCTTTTTGACAGAAGCTCGCTTCCTTTAAGCTCTGCTATCTTGACAAGCTCTATCTGATATTTCAGGGAGTCCATGCTCTGCAGAGAGATGCAGTAGGTATCTGGGCCTGAACGGCAGATAGCGTATACGGCTGTTTCATTTATAAACAGGTTTGTTACCCCCTGTATAGTTTCAGGCCGGAACGTGACGCATAGTATTGAATACTCTTCGCCTACGACCTTGAACTTCACTGCTGTCTCTTTCTCTATCTCGGGCTCTACATCACCTTTTGTGTCATGCATGCCTACTGCACCGCCGTCTTTTGGGCACCAGCCCACAGGATGCCGTCCCTGAACAAGATGGCCTTTTTTGTTCAGCAGACCGAACTGCCATTCTACCATTTTGCTGAAGCTCGGCTCTATTGAATTTAAGCTTCTTGTCCAGTCTATGCTGTATCCGGCAAGCATCATGCTGTTCTTTGCAGAGTTTGCGAAGTAGTTGCCCATGTACAAAGGGTCCTTCATCTTTTCTATCTCGTTCTCAGGTATTCCGAATGACTTAAAGTCTTTTATGACCCCTGGATCGCCTTCCTTGAGCTTGTTTGCCTGAGAGATTATCGGTATGCCAGTAAGATGGAAACCCATAGGGTACAATACGTTGAAGCCCTTCATACGCTTGTACCTTGCCAGGACATCGGCAGTAGCATATGTACGCAGGTGGCCAATGTGCTGAGGCCCGTTTGTGTAAGGAAATGCAGCAGTTACCATATATGGCTGCCTGTCGCTCACCCCGGGCTCGAATATCTTTGCATCGCGCCACGCTTTTTGCCACTTTTCCTCTACTGCTTTGTAATCTATCAAGACACCACTAAATGTACAAGAAAATACATATGATTATGTAAGGCTATCTTTATACGTTTTGCTGTGGAGCGTATTTTGCAGGTTATAGGCTTGAGCTCTCTCTGACGGCTTTTCCTATGTGGAGCCTGGTTTGGTTTTGCAGCAATGCATGCGGATAATGCAGCAGGTATTTATATTTTATGCACCAAATACCATATGAAATAGTTTAATTTTAAACTATTTTAGCTTGGAGGTATGAAAGTGGACGGGAACAGGGAGATAATCGATGAAAAGTCTAGGATAGGCAGTAGCATGAAGAAGGGCATACTCAAGCTCATGCTCATGCGTGCCATAGCAAAAGGCAACGACTATCCATATGCCATACTTAAGATTTTAAAGCAGCACAGGCATGTGCCGTTTCAGATAACAAAAAACGAGATTTATAATGCTCTCAATGCCCTTGAAAAACGCGGATATGTAAAAAGCAGCTCAGCGTTGATTGGAGGGAAGGTCCAGAAGCACTACAAACTCACGCCACAGGGCAGGAGCATGGTGCACAGATCAAAGAGGATAATACTTCAGCTGATAAAAGAGATGAAATTGCTTGTAAGCGAATTTGAATGACGAAGTGATAATATGCCTGGAGAGTATGCGGTTGAGATAAGCAACCTGAAGAAGAGCTTCGGTGATTTTCAGGCAGTGAAGGGCATAAGCCTTGAAATTAAGAAAGGCGAGATATTCGGCATATTGGGGCCTAACGGTGCAGGAAAGACTACAACACTTAATATGCTTCTGGGTATCCTTACGCCAACATCCGGAAAAATAACAGTTGAAGGCCTTGACATAAACAGGGACTCGTTAAGGATAAAGCAGATGATAGGATTTATGACGCAGGAAACGGTTGTTGAGAATGCGCTTACTGCGCGCGACAATCTGCGGCTTTTTGCAAGGCTGTACCACATGCCAAAAGAGCGCGTAGAGCAAAGGGTGGAGGAGTCGCTTGAAGAGGCTGCGCTGACGAACTTCGGTGATACGGCAGCAGGCACGTTCTCAGGAGGCATGCAGCGCAGGCTCAGTCTCGTACGGTCAATGATACAAGAACCCAAGATACTCATACTTGACGAGCCTACTACCGGGCTCGATGTACAGAGCAGGGTAAGCATGTGGGATCACATAACATCACTGCATGAGAAGGGCATAACTGTTATACTTACAACACAGTACCTCGAGGAGGCTGACGCACTATGCGACAGGATAGCGATAATAGACCATGGGGAGATAAAGGCGCTTGGCACTGCCTCCGAGCTCAAGAGGCTTGCTTCTGAAGGAAATATACTTGAAATAACAGTAAAGGACAGCGAGGTTGAGAGGATAAGCAAAATGATAAAATCAAAATTTGGCATAGATACTGAAGTTGATGGAGACAAGATAAAGGCTGACATTCAGAAAAAGCCATTGTCCATATCAATAAAAATTGCGCAGATGCTTGAAAAAGAGGGCAGCGATGTACTCGCATTCAGCATGCACCTGCCTACGCTTGATGATGTGTTTATAAAACTTACAGGCAACGATTTCAGGGATACTGCGTCAGGACAGAATGTTGATCAGAGGGCCAAGATGTGGAGGAGCAGATAAAATGGGACTTATGTCTGATTCATTTACAATATTTACTAGGGAGATGCTTATATTTAAAAGCAGCCTGCGCGTTAACATAATACGCTCAATGATGTTTCCTCTAGTTATAATACTGTTTTTTGGGCAGCTTGGCAATAGCATAACAAATGTGCCTGTCGCCATAACCAACTATGCCAATAACCAGCAGTCTATGCAGTTCATAAACGCCCTTGAAGCGCAGGGCACTCTTTCAGTATATGCCATAACTGACCAGGCAACGGCAATGAACCTTCTGCATTCAGGGCAGGTATATATAACAATAGTAATATTGCCTACATTTCCCAACTCTGGTACTGCGCCTGGCGTATACATTTATTATGCAAATACGCAGTTTTCATCCATAGGCGTAGCGCTGCCTTTCATTGAAAATGCGGCAGCCAACTATGGAAGCGTAGTAAGCAGCCAGTCGCAGGCTGCACAGTCCTCGGATAATTTAGTAGTTGCACAGCCCACCTCTGGGGCAACGACAAGTTACCGCGACTTTCTTATAGCCAGTGTTATAATTATGGCTGTCGCCTTCGGAGGCATATTCAGCGGCGGATTTTCAACAATACTGGACAGGCAGCTAGGCAGCATAAAATCCTTCCTCATAGCACCGATAAACAAAAACGCGATAGTTATGGGCAAGATGATGTCCGGAACGGTGCAGTCCATATTTTATGGTTTTCTTGCGGTGCTTTTAGGGCTTCTGTTCGGTGCGCAGATAACCATGGGGATAATGGGCTTTGTATGGATATTCATAATAATACTGTTTGTGGCGCTTGCGTTCAGTGCCCTTGCACTGCTTATAGCATCAAGGATAAAGGCCATAGAGCAGTATGCAATAGTCGCACAGATGATAACGCTGCCGACATGGTTTCTCTCTGGAGCATTCTTCCCGGCATCCTCATTCCCTGCGTTTCTGCAGCCTTTCAGCGTAGGAGATCCGCTGACATACGCTACATCGGCAATAAGGCAGGTTATGCTTGCAGGCTATGTCATACCGCAGGAGATGCTGCTTGACATATCGGTCATTGCTGTGTTCTCCCTGGTCATAGTGTTGCTCAGCTTCCTGCTATTCAAGAAGACTATAGATTAGAAGATTAGAATGGATCAGAATGTTGATAACAGTATTATTGAAAATAAATGCTCAAAGTGGTTTTATGGAAAATAGAATAAAGGTTGGAATGTTTGCAGGTATTATGTTGGCAGTTCTTATGCCGACGGTTGTGGGTGCACAGAGCATAGGCAGTGCATTATCGGTATACAATCTGCAGACAACGCCAAACCCGATTGTTGCAGGGGACAATGTCACGCTTACGCTTCAGCTTTATGACTCGTATTCATCAACGCTGCAGAATGTAAACCTCCAGCTGCAGGGGAGTTATCCCATACTTAATTTCTCACCTGTGAGCTCGTATATTATAAGCAGCATGTCACAGGGCCTGTACGGGGGCTCAAGCAACTACTTTACTTATAACATACACATACCAGAGGACACGCCAACAGGAACATACTCGCTCAATCTAGTGGCAAATTATCAGACAAGCACTACTTCTGCAACAGGAGGCACTGAGACAGTTACGGGGCAGTCTGTAATGCCGCTGAGCTTTTACGTGAATGGCGAACCCAACATAACCATAACATCGCAGGTGTCGGAGATAACCCCCGGACAGCCCGCAACACTTACTTTGTCAGTATCGAATTCAGGGTATGGCACTGCAAAGAATGTTACAGTAAGCCTGCTGAATACTGAAAACTTCACTGCCATAGGAAGTAAAGAGTTCCATATAGGCCTGCTGCCCGAAGGCGGCTCTGCGACAGTACTTGCAGAGTACCAGCCGGACAGGTACCTTGATAATGGAACATACTCCATACCTTTGTATGTCACGTATTTTTCGCAGGATGGAAAAGCTTTTAGCGAAACAGTAAACGAGCCTGTAGGCGTTCTTATAAACAACCCCAATATAGTTGTTAATATAACATCGGCTACTCCCTCAGCGCTGTACCGCGGTTATAACCAGAGCCTTGTGCTTTCTATAACAAATATAGGTACAGGCAGCGCAAATAACGTGAGCATTAGCCTTGTGCCAAGCGGCGGAGTAAGCATACTAAGCTCAGTTAAAAACTACTTTATCGGCTCTTTGGCGCCTGGGCAGTCAGCTGCAGAACAGGTCCTTGTATCTGCAGGCAACTATACTGTATCTAATGCAACCATAGGTGCTGACGTGAGGTACTACACACAAAACTACCAGTCCAGATTCTCTAAAAACGAGAGCTTGGTGTTGTCTGTTGCATCTTCCTCGCTATTCAGCATCTCTCAGGGCAATTATACCATACTGCCGGGTTCGACTGACGTGAACATATCCTATGTTTTGAAGAATACAGGCAACATAGATGCAAAGGACATACAGGTAAGTTTCGAGAGCCAGTACCCTATAACGCCAGTTACAAGCAGTTATTATGTGCCTGAACTTGCGCCTGGACAATCTACAACAATATACTTCCAGGTATCTGCAGACTCCAATGGTAATCCGGGTTCGTATCCTGTCACGCTTTACGAGAACTGGAGGCAGCCGAACGGTGCAGCACAGCAGTCGTATTCCGGATCTAATCCATATTTTGCAATGATATCTTCGCAGAATGGAGGTAGCGGGTCCCTTATCGATGTGGTTATAGCCATAGTTGTTATTGCAGCAGCAGTGTACATTATAAGAAGGCGCATGCGCGCGAAACAGCAGCCGAAGAAGAAGTAGATAGAAGTACGGATAATGCCGCAGCAGTGCAGCCCGTATGCACTGCTGCCGCAATGTTTAAAAGATAAGCAGAATGCCATCTCCGAAGGCTTATGTGCAGTGCAACATGCACCTGCAGAACCGGGTTACTCTTCGGCTTTGCTTAGAAATGCCTGTGAATCCTCACTTTCCTCTATTATGTCTACTATCTGGCCCTGTCCAAGCCCCGAAGGAAAGACAGTGAATTTTATTATGACTCCTGGTTCCTCTACCGATGAAACAACAGCAGGCCATATCTTTCCGGACTTGTCGACATATCTTGCTGATCGTCCCACGAGTGACTCCAAGTCTGCATTTCCTGATGGTATTACAAGAAGATGGTCTTCGTCCATCGATGTAACTATGGCTCCTATCATATAATCAGTAGGTTTGTTATATTAAAAGCTATATATAACTATGTGGTTTTGCGGTACTGCAATTCCAGCCCGGTAAGCGCCATAAACTTTCTGCTTGCAGCGCCTAAATACCTTTTGTTATAATAGTAATATTGAAGGGGATATATGGCAAAAAAGGGTTGGACCTTCCCGCGGTGCCCGTGTAAAATATGGCATCCTTCCGCCACTGCCATATTATATTTGCATTGAGTTAGCACTGGCGCCTTATTTTAAATAGATTTTTGCTGTCAAGAGTTAATCGCAATGCCGGATTTTGCATGTTTAGCATTAATGTGCCAGGTTTAAATAGGTAAAAATTCATATTTATTCAGTAGGTTGATGAGTACATGAGGGTTACGCTTATATTTGCAATAGCAGCGCTAGTGTGCGCTGCCTACGCATATGTATATGTTGCGCCAATTTATGTAGGCAATGGCGCTCCAGGGTGCACACAGACAAATACCACGTATATAAGCTGCCAGGATGGCAGCACCATAACAGCAGGCATAATAGTATCAGCTCCAAGCACGCAGCTTTTTGATAATTATACGGTGTGGGAATCAGGAAACAACAATATCACAGCGCTATCCGGCATAAGCGGCGGGGAGTGCGTAGTAGGTTATGGAAAGAGCACGACGTGCTTTATAACAATACCAGCATTTTCGGTGTTCTCAGGGAATGGAATATCGCAAAAGAGCATAACGCTGAGGCTTGTGCCATCCGGCTACCCGCAGGCTGCGCAGTCTGAAAACATAAGCATTACTATAAATCATTACCTTAATGCAACTGTACAGGCGGCATTGGAGAGTTATGAATCGGCATACTCCGGCTACATATTAAGAGGCAATGAGTACGCCTATGTTTGCGGCTCGTATGGCGTGTGCAATACAACTGTACAGCAGAGCAACGAATTCGTAAACCATACGCTTGCAGAAGCTAGGTCGCAGCTTATTGGTAACAATACAGCTGGCGCAACTCTCAACATAAGCTTTGCATCCACTGAGCTGAAGGACAGCAACGCAACATTTTATGCTTTTGCAGATAACGCAAACTCCACTGTCCGTGCCGTTGTAAACGGTTCAGAGGACATAGGCATAGCATCATCTGAGTTTAGGAACAGTACCAAAGTGCTATCAGGCTGCTTATCGTCAAACAAGACAAGCGCAGCGGACTATCTGGCACCAAGGATAAATGAATCTAAAGAGATGCAAAAACCTGTGACACTTTCAGGCGCACAGCAGTATTCTGCGTATGGGAGCGGATTGTTAAAGAATACAACCGGCATAATAGCAAGCTGTTCAAAAACAAACACCTTTGCCGCTTCATCAGGGTTCGTGCTGTCGCTTCCTGACATAAGCCTCGGAGGTAGTACAGAATATATAATAATTGCAATTGTCATAATAATAGCATTGCTGTACATCAGGTCTGCGCTTGCAACGAGGGCTGAGATGAAAAGGATAAGGGAGCAGGAGGAGGCACCAAAGGATGCGATGCATCAGGGCAGTACGGAAATCAATAAGGATGGCAGCGCAGATGTAGAAACGTCAAATGTAGAGGAGGACGATTTTGTACAAAAGATATCAAAAGGTGGGAAATGATGAGTGAAGTTGCTAAAAGGATATACAACTCTGTTAGAAGGATCTACAGGCCTAGTTACGCTGCGCTTAATGTGGCTACAGCAGTTGCATATTACCTGTTTTTCGGGTTTTTGATAAGATACCAGGATTATGGCATATTTCTGGTAAATGTTCCGGCATATCTTGAGTATGCAGTAATAATTACTGCATCTGTGCTTCTTACAATATCAGTATACTCAATAAGGAATACGCGCAGGAATAAGGCAAAGTTTACTGCGAGTTCTGTAAGTGCAGTTACACTCATACTTGGCGGCGTTCTCGGCGGTTGTGGGTGCGCTGAACCCCTTCTTATGGGCTTTGCCGCTTTAGGCATAAGTTCAACAACGCTGTTCTCGCTTAATTCTTTAATAAGCTCGTTTTCTGTCCAGGTATTCTTTGCAATGGCAGCAGTGAACATCGCCATTATTGTATACTACCTGAATAAGCTGTCAAAGCAAAGCTGCATAGTCAAACCAAAAAAGAGCAGGTAGGCGGCATTGCTCTGCATATAGTTTATTCGGGTTAACGTCAATGCAGCATAATTTTCTTGGAAACTACGCCTATAGCACTGCGACATAAATTTCATACGCATATTCTGCAGTATATGCTGCATTTATGAATCAATATATGTGTTTTGATAATAAACATAATCGGGGACAGAATGGGGGGCCACAGGCGCGAATATGCTATACTAGATGACCTTCTCGCAGAAGGCGAAGAGGTCGGGATGGAGATCAGGGAGCACAGGCTTGGAGGAGGCAGGATTCTTGCTCCTGCACATGCATTTGCTACAGACAGACGCATTATAATAGTCAGATGCGATATATTTGGCATGAGCCACAGCGTCAAGATGATAAGATACGAACACATAACAGAGGTTAAGATGGAGAGAGGCATGGGTTATTGCAGGCTTCACTTCAGCCTCATAGGCGAACAGCAGGAGAGCCAGGAGAATATAAAGTGGATTACAGGCATATATTACAAAGACGCAATAATGCTTATACAATTTATAAACGGCGTGCACGCTAAGTCTTACTCGAAAATCAAGTCAAGCGGATCTGCCCCGCATATTATGCCTCTGATGCGCTGAAACGCCAAGCATCAGGAACCTACGCCTGCCTTACTGTTCCACTCCAATGCGCCAAGATGCTTTTGCATATCTGGCGCACCGAGAAGCGCAATACCAGCCATCTTTCCATCCCTGTTTGCAGATTCAAGCTCTCTTAGTTCCTTTATCAGTCGCCTTATCCTCCTTTTTGTTTTCATTTCCCTCACCAGTTAAAATCTGCATATTAAATAATATAAGTCTTCTGTACAAAAATGTACAAAAAAGAGGCAATAAACCATACAATAATACGCAAGGGCTTCAGACAGGAGAGGTCTGCAATCTCAACCGAAAAAGCTTTATAAAATCGTGATGTAGTAAGGTATATGTTTGAAGTCATGCTGCCTTTACTGCTCTCGCTGGCATTGGGTTCAGTAGCATCTGAGATAATTATAGTAGTTGCCATAATAGCAGTCGTATTTATAGTGTTTTCACTTGGCAGAGTACTCCTGGGCCTTGTAGTAAACAGCGTGCTTGGGCTTATAGCTATATTTCTTATAAATGCGATATTCGGACTCGGGATACCGATAACGCTGGCAGTGCTTGTGGCAACGGCCATATTCGGCCTTCCGGCAGTATTCGTCATGATAATCTTAAAACTCGGCGGAATGCTATAAAGGCTGCAGGAGTTTAACAGCGAGGCAGCATCTGTTTGAGGCTTGAGGCAAAACACTTAATAATCTTATTGTGCAAACATTTCATTATAAAAAGTTGCTTTTATGTTATACTGTCGCTACGGATTTAGTGCAGAGGTCGTACTGTTTAGCTCGCAGTATGGAACCTTCTATTAAAGGCAAAACGGCGTAAGCATCTTTTCTCTTTTTATCTGTTGCAGCTGCATTTAATTCTGCAACTCATACCATTTTATTGGGCATTATTCAATACGCATCTGAAGAGTGCTTGCGCTGCTCCTGTTTAAAAGTGGTGTTATGAAAAAGATTGGAATTGAAAATAAAGGAAACAATGCAGGAACTGTTATACCTGAGCGCAGCGAAAACGGCAGCCACAGCTTTGGTGTAACAGGCTTATCCAACATAGAAGACGTTAATGTCAGGGGCTACCGGACTCCTGCAGACCTTTTGGAGTTGAAGAGGGAGCTGCCACTGGATTCCTGCGCCTTGGATAACGTACTGGCGAGCAGGAAGACCATACAGAGCATATTTAGGCAACATGACAGAAAGGAGGATAGAAGGACAGTTGTAATCTGCGGACCGTGCTCTATCCATGATACTGAAGCTGCTCAGGACTACGCATTGCGCCTTCATGAGCTTGGCAAGAAAGTTGAGGACAGGTTTATGCTTGTCATGAGAGCCTATTTTGAAAAGCCTAGAACCGGCAAAGGCTGGAAAGGGCTTATAAATGAACCATACCTTGATGAACGCGAAGCTATTAATGATGGCCTCAAAATGGCCCGGAAACTGCTTCTGTTCAATGCAAAACTCGGACTGCCTTCAGCAACAGAGTTCGTTGACCCGTTTGTGCCGCAGTATATATCAGATCTCATCTCATGGGCAGCCATAGGTGCAAGGACAGTAAGGTCACCGACACAGAGGGCAATTGCATCCGGACTATCCATGATGGTTGGATTCAAGAACGATATAAACGGAGATATACAGCCTGCAATAGATGCTGTAATCTCGGCCAGAAGCCCGCAGTGGTTCTTCGGGCTGAATTCATCAGGGAAATTTGCAATTATAGACTCGCGTGGAAATGAAAATACGCATATTGTCCTTAGAGGCAGTGAAAATGGCACTAATTTCGACAAAGAAAGCGTTAGGAAGGCTCAAGAGGAGCTGCATGCCAACGGCTTGGAGAGCAGATGCATTATAGACTGCAGCCACGGAAACTCTGGGAAAGACCACACAAAGCAACCAGGGGTCTTTATGGACATAATCAAGCAGATTGCAGATGGAAATACGGGCATATTCGGAGTGATGCTTGAGTCGAACATAAACGAGGGCAAACAAAAGGTAAACGGAAATGTGCAGGAGCTTAAATACGGAGTGTCCATAACTGATGCCTGCATAGACTGGGAGACAACATACAGGATTATCCTAGAGGGTTATAATATGCTAAGCAGGAGTGGCTTTTGAACGGTCTGCAACAGAAGGACAGCGGCGCATTAGTCGGCTCGCATGCTTATGCATAGCTTACTGTACAGCTTTTGTCTGGCCTTCTTTCTAGAAAAAACTGAATAAAAGTAAAAGGTTTACAGGTCAGCACAACTTAGGATTAGAGTGTGACAGTGCATGCATTAAAAACAAGCGCATGCACCGCCACAAAGACGCTGAGTTAAATCAGGCCTTTTTGACGTTTTTAGCCCTTGGGCCTTTTTCGCCCTGCTCGACATCATACTCTACAGAATCGCCAACTGCAAGCGCTGCACCATTTTGCACAGCCGTAGCGTGCACATATACATCTTTACCATCTTCTCCAGATATGAATCCAAAACCGCGTGCGGCATTGAACATCTTCACTTTGCCTTTCATACTATCACATTTTCTTTATAATATTTAGGGCACTAATCTATAAGGCTTGCGTTATCTGTGTTTGTAGTGACTTAAAGTATAAATGCTTTGATGTACTATTTTTGTATCGGGTATTATGCCGGTAAGAACACTTAAAAGATTCGGCTTGGAAGGTGTAGCCAAGGCACTCATAGCCATTGGATTGCTATTTGTGCTTCTCTCATGGATTGCAGGATTCTATTATTTTGGAATAATAGCAAAAGTAACGCTATTCATAGTGCCTCTAGTGTTCACCTGCGTTCTGGCAGTATTGCTCCTGTTAATCCGGTACAGATACACACTATTTGAAAAGTACCCGTACCTTATGAATCTTCCTTCACTGTTTTATCGCATTGAAGATAAGAAAGGTGCAGACAACAAGAGCATTGCATTCAGCATGATATTCACTGTGCATGCATTGGTAATAGCTTTCTTGGGGCTTCTGAGCCTGATCCTGACGATCAGCATAGGCTCCGGCATTAAGAGCAGCGCATCTTCCCCGTTCCTGCTCCTGTATGCATATCTGGCAATAGTTGTTATTTTAGTCGCATCGGTCCTGCTGCAGTACCGCAGAATTTACATCAGGTTTGCTAAGAGGTAATTAGTTTAGAACATGCAGGCATTAATTAGTCTTGATGTTCAAATCCATGATATGCGTGTCAACTGCACTCCCATGACCTATATCCTACAACACACCCTTGTATTGGTGTCTGCTTCAAAGGGCACTGAGACGGGCAGTCCGATGCGATGGGCTGATTTGATACGCAGCCGAAATTGTATCCGCAAGGATAAATAGTAGTAGTCGATTGCGATGTCGTGGTTGTTGTACTTGATGTAGTAGTTGTTGTGTTTGAAGAGGTACTATATAGGTATATTGAGGCGTACGCCACTTTTCCTGCATAAACTTTTGCTGTTGTGACATTGGATATGTTATCATACGTACCTATAAGTTCGTAGTTGTTTGGAGGTATAACATAGCCCGTATAGTACTCACCGTTCGAACCTGTATACCATCCGTAATAATCAGGTGGGGAATTTATCTCTGCAGCCCCAACGGGAGCATTATTGAAGAATACTGTGACATTAAGTGCACCGTAACCTGTGCTGTTGCCCGTGCTGTTACCTGTGCTTCTTGTGCTGTTTGCCAGAATGTCTAGTTTCAACGGAACTGTAGTATTGTATAATCCATTCGGTGTTGCTATCTTTGCTGTGATAAGTGCAGTGAATCTGCCTGACTGAACTCCACTGCCAAAAGTGAGATGCATTGTAGTATTGTCTGTGTAAACGCCGGTGTTAGGTTGTGCCGGATTAGGTATAAAGGTAACATTGACCCCAGGGGGCGCACCGTTTGCATATGATATCGAGATGTTTGCCGGATAAGGCTTTATCGGCAAACATGAAAGCGTCGTATTTAACTTTAAATTGAAGGTATACTGGCACATACTTAATGTTATATTGTCAATAAACGAGGCTCCGGGCTTTGCATGGATTGTGCTGTTTGAAAGGGTCATGTTTAGGAGTATCGACGAGTAGTTTCCTGCGTATACAACTACCGGAAGCGAGTATGTTTCTGTTGGCATGAAAATTCCGTAGGCTGTTATATTTATGTCATACAAGCCACTTGAACCGCCCGTAGTCCACATAAAATTCGCAGTTCCATTGTTCGATGTCGCCGCAGGTCCAGATATTTTTCCTGATTCTACAGTCGTATGTATTGCCACATTACCTGCACGGACTCCTTTTCCGCTTGCATAAAACAGAGTAAGGTTTACCGGTATCTTGCTGTTTGTAGGGGCTCCGCCGTAAGGATAGATTGAAGGCCAGGATATATTGAATATGAACGGATCCGTGTCAACTGCAAATACCCCTGTATTGCCATTTATACATATCGGGTTAGGGCTTATGATGAAATCGTAGCCTCTTTTATATGCCGTAACCTTGTAGCATGCTACCGGCAATGTCGGTGTTGTAGCTGTGCCGTTGGCGCCCGTAGTGTTTGCATATATGAGAGAGCCGCCAATCTTTTCAAAGGATATATTAACATTAGGTATTGAGACGGCAGAGGATATGCCGCATTTCATTGGCGGCGGGCATGTTTCGTAGTCTCCTATTGTGAGATATTCGCTATTTATAGTGACTTTGCCCGGATAACTTGCGCTTGTATAAATTGCCTCTGCCTGCGTCGGACCTATAACCTGAAATGTCGCATTGGAGGTGTTGAACTGTTGATAATACTGGTTTCCGTCAAGCTCCGAATATACACTCCAGTAACTGAAGTAATAGGTCCTTGCAGATGACCTAACAATCTTCGGTGTCGTAAGAGTTACAGGTTCGAGGACTGCAGTATAATTGCTGTATGGCTCCTGTGAGTATCCGTTTGGTGAATCTATGGTTGCGCTGCTTGGTATAGATGATGATACACTCATAAGCGAGTATATACTGTAATTGAACTGCATTCCGCAGAGGTCGCTGGAGCACGAATAAGCATGTGAGGAGTTAGTTGCGTTGTAAGTAGTAAATGTGCCCAGGGGCGTCTCGCTGGTAGGCGCAGAAAACATCTCTACTCCTGCACTCTTGAGCAGGGAGATCTCTTGCTGGTCTGAGATACTGGCCTGGAATCCCCCAGTTGACTCGCCGACAGATCCCGGGCCGTAAATCCACCAGGTGAGGGGCAGGTATTTGTAAACAGGGCCTGTTGTGCCTGTCATTGATGGAGGGATAGGGCTGCCTGTGGCAGTGAAGCCGTAGTAAATGCTAGGTATGCTGCGGTACGGCAGCTGTGGATTTATCCCTGATACAGCATAGCCTTTCGCGTCTATGCAGTCGGATATGCCAAAGAAGTTGCAGTCGCCTGTATCAAAATTCCATTGTGGCTCTTGAGGCGGTTGGCTGTTGATTTGCATCATTGGCATGGCTACATAATTTCCAAAGCAGATAGAAGAACCATCAGGAGGAGGCGGAGGAGGTATGCAAACAGGTGAATCCATAGGAAGCCCAGCGGAGCTGTTACCTTCGATTCCAGGTACATAGGAGGATAGAACAGGAGCATAATATAGCAAGTATGCAAAATTGTCGTAGTAGCTGTATGGATAGTGAAGTGCAGTGTCATGAAGGCCCAACTCATATGTGCCGCCAAGGTATGCATCCAAAACAGGGTCATTTGCACTTATGCTGTTAGGGCTCCAGTTCTTCGCCGCTCCGTTAAACGTGACAAAAGTTAATGCTGCACTCTTTGGCGCGTACACTTGCTGCCTTACAAAGAAGCTGAGCAGCGCAGAAGACAGCGAATTCTGGCTTTTATAGCCTGCAAGGACAAAAACGGTCTGGCCGTGAGACGCCCATACATTGCTGCTGTTTATAATTATCCCATCTGTATTGTTTATGGCATACTCGAGTAAAGAAGCGTTTACCGCTTTCAGGGCAAGGCCCGCATATTTTGTGTTGCTTGCATTGACAACTATCACTATGAACGATGAATTCTCAACATTGCTGAAGTCTGATGCATTTGAATAGACGAAGTTATACGTACTGTTCGCAAGTTCAACGAAGCGACGGTTGTCGCTAAACACATTGTATGGAGATACAAGCGCGAAGGTTGCAGTAGTGAGATGCGCATACATATCTGCAGAGCTGGTATTTTGCTGAACCTGGTTTTCGACTAGCTGATTAATAGTAGAAGGGCTGCCCGGCACACGCGCTGAAGTCCAAAGTAAAAATATAACCACTATTGCAGCAATAACCGCAAGCAGTATCCACACGTATTTAGGACCGTGTGTTTTAGACATATAACTAAACACCCACAATTGCTTATATTACATGAGATAAGGGGCTTCACCCTTTATAAACCCTTTGCATATGCGGGCTCCTGCATATGCAGGCTCCTCTGCAGCAAGCTAGCAGTATCTCGCCAGTCAGATAACGGTTTTAATAAATTTTAATTTCATCTGCCAGCAGTCTTCTTTATTTGGCATAAACGGCTCATAAGAAACATCCTGTTTTGGTATAGTTTGGTATTGTGTTCCCATCTACGAAATTTATCTTTTCGGATTCCGCTGTGTCCCAGCATATAGTATTATTTTGTTCGCAAGATTTGTAAACTTTCTCATCCATAATATCATCGTTGTTTAGTTCGGGAAGCCCACGCCGTTTACTGGTGGGAGAACATCACAACTGAATTTTGATTAATATGCAAGGCAAAAGATGGCTCAACCGCCAGATATTGACGATATCATTCTCTGCGTTCTTCGCAGACCTGGGATATCAGATGATACAGGCAATATTCCCTATTTATCTCGTGATTGCGCTGGCGTCAAGCCCTCTTTATCTTGGAATTGCCAATGCTCTTGCATTCGGAGGAGGAGCGCTCTTCGCATATGTGGGTGGAATACTTGGGGACAGATACAGCAGGAAGTGGATAGCAGTAATAGGTAGCGGATTCATACTGCTCATGTCAGCAGTTGGGCTCACAATGAACCCGATATTTGCGATAGCACTGTTTGCCGGGGGATGGTGGGGTAGGAATATGAGGGTCGCACCCAGACGTGCATTGCTGGCCAGCGCTTCAGATAGCAAAAACAGAGGAAAAGCGTTCGGGTTTCTGCATGCCCTAGACATAGGTGGAGGATTGCTTGCAGTCGTCGTACTGATATTCATGCTTTATCTCGGAGTCAGCGAGAGCCACATATTCTTCATAACAGCGCTGCCGCTTCTCGTATCAACATATCTATTGATGACATTGAAGGACGTGCGTGCTAAGCCTGCAAATAACGGGAACGGAAAGAGCAAGCGTGCTAGGATAAACAAGAGGGCGTACAACGGGATAATACTTGCGACTGCATTGTACGGATTCAGCTATTACAGCCTTGGATTCCCGATATTGACCATAGCGAAGATGAGTGGGAACAGCGTATTTGGAATAGCCTCTTACGGAGTATACCTTGGGGTATCAGCGGTTACAGGCTACTACATAGGCTCACGAAAGAGGATGAAGAAGATAAGGAGCCTTGGCCTTCTCGGATACATGTTGTCCGGCGTAGGCACGTTTCTGCTCGCATTGGGCTATATATTCAATTCCGCGATCATCCTTCCATATATAGGAGTTGCCATGATGGGCTTCGGTCTGGGAGTCATAGAGACACTGGAGCCGACTATAATCTCGCTCATGAAGAGCGGGATATCCGGGCTGGGCAAGAGCCTTGGCAAGCTCAGCGCATCGAGAAGCTTCGGCATTTTCTTCGCGAATCTGCTGATGGGTATACTTTATGTTGTTAATCCTTCATATTCCTACATATATGCTGCGGTAGTGTCGATATCTGCGGGCATAATCGTGATAGCATTCGGAAGGAACTATGACCTGATCTACGATGCCTCTTGAGTGCAAAGCAAAGTGATTATATGAAAATTTCTGGAAATGCAATTCTTATAACAGGAGGGATGACGGGGCTCGGCTTCGAGCTTGCTGAGACGCTTTCGGATCTCGGCAACGATTTTAATTTCTGAACAAATTGATGAAACACCGGAATACAACCGTTACAACTACAATCAGAAGGATTGTGATAAGCTCCTTGCTGTAGTTCAATCTTCGCATCTTTTTACCTCCGCTAGGCCTTGTCTGAAAGTATGGTATCGAGCAGGAACTTGACGCGGCCTCCGGCTACGCGGTATATGCAACGGGTCCCTTCCTTATGGCGCTCAAGGATGCCGTAATTCACGAGCTTTTTGAGCTCCAGTGAAACCGTCGGCTGGGCCTTTCCGACAATCGGCGGTATGTCGCACGCACAGTGCTCCTTCTTGAGGAGCGCCTTGACTATCTTTAGCCGCGTGGGGCTAGACAACGCCTTGAAGAAGTATACATTTTCCATTCCAACAACAATCGTCTGCAATCACATTGACGACTATAAGATATTTATAAATACAAATATTTATATATCTATTGATTGTAATAATTTGTATTTGTATATATTTAGGATTTACAATAGAATAATCGGCGTATAGCATGGCAGACGAGAAATTCTCGCAATGGCACGGGATTGACAGAAACAGCATCGACTGGCAGCTCTTTGTCAACACAGACAAATGCATAGGCTGCGGGTTGTGTGTGACTTCATGTGGCAGAAATGTGTATGCGTTTGACTATGAGAAGGGCAGGTCTTTCGTGGCCAATCCAAAGAACTGTCTTGTCGGATGCCAGACGTGCGCCAATATGTGCCCTTCAGAGACAATACATTTTACTGATGAAGGCGAAACAACTAAGCAGAAAGCGCAGCACATAGTGAAGGAAACAATGATGCTCATAAAGGTGAAAAAGGAACTGAACGACAGAAGGCTGAGCCTTGAGGCAAAGCCCAACAAATGATGTGTGGCGATAAGATGATGGTATTTGAAGTAGACGAAAAACTGGCTGGAAAATGGATTGCCGTATCGAGCGCACGGGACGTAAGAGTGATTTCTGACGTAGGCACAGAGGCAAAGCACCCTTATGGGTTCTCTCCGGCGGAGACGATCGGAAGCGCGCTTGCGTCGTGCATTCTGATAAATGCGCAGAAGATGGCCCCAGTGCTTGGAATTGATTTCTCGAGCATGGAGATAAAGGTCAAGATATACCGCGATGAAGGAGTGCCGAGGATAACAAAGCTGGAATACGTTTTCTTGGTAGGCACGGGAGCCGATGACGAAAAATTAAAAGCCCTTAATGAGAGGGCACTGAAGTACAGTACCACGTACAACACGCTTAAAGATTCCGTGGAGATTTCCGGTACGATTGAAAGATCAGGCAAGGAGATGTAAAAATGGGCAACGACGAAAGAGCGCGCACGCATAGAAAGAGAGGCGAGAGTGTGGAAAGGCAGCACGGAAGCGCTTTGCTTGCCGCAGAGGGGCATCTGAGGAAGTACCTGCTGGCCTATACCATAGTAATCATACTGATTGCGATACCCGTGGGCTATATGCTACGCGGATTTAATGCTAGCCACACTTCGCTGTTCTATTATCTGCTTCTCTTTTTTGCGATAATGATAATATATCCGTCAATGATGCAGCTGAGGACCGAAGGCGAGCATTTGATGCGTGCATTCAAGTCATGGAAGGTAATTGTCGCTGCACTTGCGTACATATTTGTAGTCGCCCCAGTTATGGCCTTTTTCTTGGGGCCGTATCTTGGCAGTGGAATTGGAACCGGATTCTTCATAACGAACATAGTGCCGGCCTCAAGCAGCGCATTGGGATATGTCTTGATAGTCGGAGGCAGCATAGAGATGGCAACCGTGATAACGATTGCCAGCCTTTCCGCCGCCGTGCTCTTGATGCCGATATTCCTTGGGATTTACAGCATGACAGGTACTGCGATACCGCTCGTACCTGTACTGGAATCTATATTCTACGTGCTGGTCGTACCGCTTGTGTTGGGCCAGATAACGCGGAAGGTTATCTACAAGAAAAAGGGTGAGGCGTTCATAAACAAGGGTATACGCCCATACCTTACTTTAATTACGATGATTGCTATGTTCTTCATGATCTTCCTTATGGTGGAGAACGAGGCAAACGAGATAGTAATGCACCCGGTAACTGTTGGTCTCCTGATAGGCTTCCAGCTTGTCATAATGTTGGCCGTGATTGTGCTGGCCACCCTTATCGACATGCGCATGAAATTCTCGTACGAGCAGCAGCAGGCAGTAACGATAATATCGATGGCCAAAAACCTAAACATATCAGCGGCAATTGCGATAGTGACTGCGATACCAGGCGCGCTCGTGCCACCTGCACTTCTGAGGATAGTTCAACCAGTGGTCTCTGTAGCATACATCAAGCTCGAGGGAAAAATAAGGAGGCTGTTTCCGGTAGAAGGCACAAAAGCAGAGATAAAGAAGGAGAAGCGAATCGAGAAAATGGAAAAGAAAAAGGAGGGCACTATCGGAGAGCTTGGCGAGGGGGAGATGGATTAGCCTATCAGTAATTGCAGGCGGCCATAGCTTCCTTTCGGCTTGTTACTTTCCGGAGTGCTCGCGGGCGAAGCAGTCGAGGCGCAAATCCAGCGTGGCATCAACAGGTGAAAGCTCATAATTGATGCGTATTATGGACTTGTTCGCCTTTAGTATGCGGTTGATGTCTGTCGGCGTTGCCGAAATCACGATATCGCACGGGGCGCTGTTTATTGTTGATTCCAGGTCCTGTGTGCCTATTTGTAGATAACAGACCTTGCCATCTATATAAAAGCAATTATTTATAGAACTATAGTGGGGAATAAGCCTTTGAGTAATATGGAGGCACAGGGAATCGAACCCAGGCTCTGACCGTGTAAGGGTCATGTCCTACCATTAGACGATGCCTCCCTTCAGAATAACATACCTAAATCTGACGTTTAGATTATTAGCACTATCTCTTGTGCGCTTCGCAGAACTTCTTTATTCTCTCTATTGCGCTTCTCAGCACTGCCTCGCTTGGCAGTGTAACAATGCGTATGAATCCCGGCATTCCGAATCCTGATCCCCTTGTAAGCTGCACTTTTTGCTCTTTAAGCAGAAGTTCGGTAAACTCCTTGTCATTCTTTATGTCAAGCTTATCAAAATGTATCTTTGCAAAAAGGTAGAATGCGCTGTTCGGCTGCACTGCTGTGAAAAAGCCCGTTTCGTTTATAAGGTGCGAGGCGAGGTTTGCCTGCCTGGATATCTGCAGCACTTTCTCATCCATGAACTGCTTGTGCTTCTCCCTGTTTTTTATGCCTTCGAGAACAGCATACTGTGATGGCGTATTTGCAGACAGGCGCGCACCTGCAAGGCCTAAGAAAGACCGTTTAAGCTCCTGCGTTTTTTTATCGCTCTCAGGGAATATGGCGAAGCCTACACGCAGCCCAGTGGCCATGTAGTTCTTTGAAGCGCCATTGAGGAGGATGTGCGGTATGCCCTTTGCCAGCTTCCCTACGCTGATGAAATCTGCGCCGTTATACAGGTATTCATCATATACCTCATCTGATACTATGAAAATGTCGTTGTCCTTCGCTATCTCTATGGCTTCGCGCATAGACTTTTCAGTCAGCGTTGTTCCAGTTGGATTGTTTGGATTTGTAATAAGCATATACTTCAGCTTTTTGGATTTGTTGGCGCGCATTTGGTCTTCAAGTTCGGTTATGTTTATATCCCAGTAATTCTTCTCGTCGAGTGCAGGCATGACTGCATTGCCCCCGGATAATTTAAGGTATGTAAGGTACTCTGTGAAAAACGGCTTGAATATTACGGCAGAGTCGCCGCTGTTTATAAGGCTTTGATTAAGGAATGAAAGCGCCTCGCTCACGCCCTGGGTTACAATAACATCATCTCCATGAAAACCCACACCGTACATCTTTGAGTACCTTCTTGACACCTCTTCACGCAGCTCCAGGAGGCCTTGCTCTTCTGCATAGTTTGTATGGCCATCGTCTATAGCTTTTTTGTACGCCCACGCTATGTTCTTCTGCAGCTGAAAGTACCCGGCAGGATCGCCTATGTTTATCTTTATGAGCTTGCTGCCGTTCCTTTCCATCTCCCGTGCTAGCATGCCCTGCTCGAGTATGGGATTCTCTATGCCACTGCAGGCATCTGATATGAATGACATTTTTTGACCTTTTGCAATAAATTATGAAGGCAAATCTATAAACCCTCTCTTGGATTCTTTGTTTTGCTTATATTTACCTTACGAACCTGCCTGTCTTTTTCCCTGTTACCGCTTCATGAAAAGAGTGCTTTTTAACTACAAGAGCCTTGACTCCATCAATGTCATCCACGCCTTTCTCGCGCGCAAGGTGCTCTATCTGATTGAGCTTGCTAGAGTATGCATTGTAAGCCGACATGGCTGCAGTAAGGGCATCACGCTCATGAAGGTTGGCAGCCTTTTTTGGAAGCATGAACTCCTTCTTCCTGCTTACGCTTATGTCGTCTTTAGGCGTGAACAGCGCAGCATCGAATATCGCCGCGAGCTTTGCAAGCTGCGTATTTGCATGTTTTTTGTCGCTTGCCACAACAACAGGAGAACCGGCCTCTGTTACGACCTGTACAATCCAGTTAAGGCCTGCAAAGCGCTTTGTCTTAAGCGATACTATATTGCCATTAAGGTCAACGCATGCAACTGCGCATGTCTTGCCAGTATCTACTCCTACAACTATATGCTTCATTGAATTACTATTTGCACAGGGTGCTGTTTGCAATGCACAGCGCATACTGCGTTGTTTGCGGTATCGATTGAAACTGGCAGTCTGTCACAACAAGCGGAGTTGATGTGACGTTATAATACTGTGCAAGCACTGACTGCCTGCTTATTATTGCTGAAGAATTATTCATGCACGCGTCCAGTTGCGTTGAGTTGAGCCCCGAATTTTTGGACATCGCTGCCAGGAATGAAGGCGACACATACTGACCATCATAGGTGCTGTTTAGTGTGCTGGCAAACTCAGGGAATGAAGGTTGCTGAGACGCACAAAAGAGGTACTTGCCCAGTGCCTGTGTGTTGTTTATGCCATGGCTTGCGGCTACCTGTGCAGAGTACTGCGTATATAATATCTCAATATGCGTCTGCACGCTGCCCTTAAATTTGGAATTGATCGAATTAAGCTGTGCAAGGCTGCTTATGCTGCCTGGCGAGTAAGGGTCGATGAACCAATATACTGATACAGGAAGGCTTGTACTGCATGCGGCTTTGCCTGCAAGCTCAACAACGCCATATGACTTTACGTAATCTGGTGTTGACAGCGAGGGGGTTATTGACTGTATGAATGGCGTTATGCTTGAGTTTTTGTCATTGACACTGAAGCCCAGATATACGGTGCTGTTTCCTGAAAGGCTTTTTACCGGAACTGTGACGTACCAGATATGCCCTGATGCAACATATGATATATTCATTGCATTCACGTCTGTTATGTACGGAAGCAGCGAATAGGATGTATTAAGGTATGCGTAGCTTGCTATGAACTTCTCAATGTCCAAGCGAATCTGTGATGCGTTGTGCAGTGGCACCAGGCATGTGCCATTTGATTCGGAGTACTGGCAATTTTGCTGTATTGTTGTAGTAGAGTTGGTTGCCTGAACTCGGCTGCCGCCTGAAACAACGAAGAGCAGTGCAGCCATTATGACAACAAGGGCTATCAGCGACAGATGTATCCCGTCTAGACCGCCAAGCTTGCCGAGTGGCTTCACTACAACGCTGGGCTCCTTTACCGGGCCTGGCGAAACGCTGGTTTTTGTTTTTCTTGAGATTTTTGCCATTGCATCAACTATCATACGGGTCCGGCGGGATTTGAACCCGCGGCCTTTGCCTTAGAACGGCATCACCACGGGTGATTTAACCTTAGGACGGCATCGCTCTATCCAAGCTGAGCTACGGACCCTCACATTCTTTCAACTGTTTGTATACCTAATAAGCAAAGCATGTTATATATAATTTGCCTTGCAGCCATTACAATGTATAGACGGAGGTTTCTTGAATCTCCAGATTTCAGGACATCTGTGCTCTGATAAAATTTTGAAAAAAGCAGAGAAATGTCAAGCACGTATTCTGCTATCATGCTTGGCTTGTATTCTGCGCACGCCTTCTCGACTGTTTCACGGCACTCAGAAATACGCTTAATAAGCTCAAATTCGCAGCCTCGGGTCATTTTGGAGTAGTCATCGGCAGTGAGCTGCGGCATACTGCCAGTGAATCCTGCGCCGCTTTTTTCAAGTATGCGCGAAGCGCGCGCATACATATACATGCAGTAAGGCCCACTGTTTGAATTGAAGTCTAGGGCGCGCTCCCAGTCGAACACAAGCTTCCTTGACGGCTCCACCCTTAAGAAATCGAACTTTATGGCTGCAAGGGTGACCTTGCCGGCTATTTCATCCTGGCTAATCTCCATGCCTGCCCTATTGCTGCTCTTTACGATATCAAGAGCCTTTGCCTTCACCTCGCGCAGCAGGTCATCTGCAGTATAGTTCTTTGAACCTCCCAGCCATGTGCCCGCCCTGCCGCTGATCTTTCCCTCTGCGAGGCTTATCTCTCCGTATGACAGATGGTACAGCTTGTTTACTGAATTAGGATCTATCTCGCGTATTACATCCCTCAGAATTGCCTGCTGCATGTTCTGCGCAGAGCCCACAACTGTAATGGCAGTATCAACATTTCCAAACTCTATGCTTTCCCCTGAATCTGCGGATGACATGACGTATTTGCCGTTAGGCTGCTTTATGAACTTAGAGAATTTGAAATCGGCTTGTATCAGCCCTATCTTCCACATATGGAATGCTATGTCCTTTGCTATGTATGTTGCAGCGCCTGTGCTCCTTATAAGCACCTTGGCGCTGTCATCGCCCTCGGCAATGCCTTTTTTAAGAACTACAAGGCATCCCTTGTACTTGCCCTCGGTCTCCAGCCTTGCTATGTTGCGCTTCTTCAAAAGCTCCATTGCAGTGTCAAGCAGATTAATATGCATTATGTCGCTTTCCCATATCATTGCGTCGTGGTATATGTTGTACGCAAACAGAGTCTCGTACTGCGCCCTGACGCACTGTGACGCTATCTCCCGTGTTGCAGCATACTCCGGGCTGCCATGCAGCTCCATGCGTTTCAGCAGCGATTTTATGCTGTCCTCTACCCCAGGATTCTTGAGATGCCGGTTAATCTCGACATACTCCTCACCCAGAAACTGGTCGTACTTCCTGCCTTTTTGGTCCCAGGGGATGTTTTTAGTGCCCCACAGTATCTCAGCCATCTGCAGGCCAAGATCATCTATGTAATCAATCCGCTCGACGGTATAGGAGCAGAAGGAGAGTATATTGCAAACTGCATCGCTCAGCAGAGGGTTGCGGAGATGCCCGACATGAAGAGGCTTATTCGGATTTATTGATGGAAACTCAACAAGCACGCGTTTTTTAGCACCTATGTCAGAACTGCCGTATTTCTCACGCTGCTCAAGCACTGCACCTATGACAAGCCTTGACAGCTCTTTCTCGTTTATCTTTGCATTTATGTAGCCGTTTAGCTGCGTTATATTGTATATAAGTACGCTGTTGTCTGCGCTCTTTGCAATCGATTCGGCGATTGCTGAAGGCTGTGATTTTGCCTGCTTTGCCATCCTTAGCGCTATAGACGAGCTTATGTCCCAATCAGTTCCCTTTGAATAGGATATGGTGCGCGCCAAATCCTTCTCTGATATTGCTATATCCGGAAAGGTTTTTTCTATGCTTATGCGTATGAGCCTTGCAAATTCGTCTTTGGCAGTACTCTTTATGTTCATGCACTCGTGACTTATTTGGATGGAATGTTTATTTAGATTTATTCTGCAGGATATATTCATGGAGGCTGCAGAACTTGACGGGATAATTGACGGATACAGGGATAGCATTATCAAACTGATGTCAAATATCATAAAAATAAAATCGGTGTCGCCTGAAGCAGGAGGGGAGGGGGAAGGGTTGCGTGCAGATTTTCTTGAGAAAGAGATAAGCGCAACCGGTGTGGAATGCAAAAGGTATAATTATACGGATAGCCATGGGGTACAGCGCCCGAATATTGTATGCAGAATAGGCGAGCATGCAAGAACGTTGTGGATAGTTGCCCATATGGACACCGTCTCGGAAGGCGACATTACGCTGTGGAAGACAGACCCATTCAAGGCATATGTTAGCAAAGATAGGATTTATGGCAGAGGCACAGATGACAATGGGCAAGGAATAGTGTCTGCAATCTTTGCACTAAAAGCACTTCAAAGATCAGGTATCGGGCTTCGGTACAATTTTGGAATAGCTCTTGTAGCAGACGAAGAGCTTGGAAGCAGATATGGCATACAAAAACTGCTCGATGAAAAGATATTCGATAGCAGTGACCTGTTCCTTGTGCCAGATTGGGGAAACAGCAGAGGCGATGAGATAGAAATAGCCGAGAAAGGCATGCTGTGGCTGAGGTTTAAGGTAACTGGCAAGCAGGCCCATGCAAGCGTTCCTGAAGAGGGCGTTAACGCGTACAGATACTCCTCGCAGCTAGTTCTTGAGCTTGATAATGCGCTCCATAGGAAGTACAGCAGAAAAGACAGTATATTCGAGCCTTCCTCTTCTACATTCGAGATGACAAAACATGAAAAGAATGTAGACAGCATAAACATTGTGCCAGGCACAGATATATTTTACATTGATTGCAGGGTCCTTCCGTGCTACAGGCTGGATGATGTCATAAAAGATGTAGTGAAGATTTCAAAGAGCAAGGCATTCAGGGATGTAAAAGTTGATGTTGAAGTTTTTAACAGGGAGGATCCGGCGCCGCAGCTTGACGCAGATTCCGAAGTAGTTGCACTGCTTGAAAAGGCCATAAGTTCGTCCAGAGGCATAATACCATCGAAGGTCGGCATCGGAGGAGGCACATGCGCTGCATTTTTCAGGAAGAGGGGCATGCAAGCCGTTGTCTGGGCTACATTAAGCGGCATGGCGCACCAGCCCAATGAGTACGCCAGGATTGATAATATTATAGAGGATGCAAAGATTTTTGCCAGAATGGCGCTCGGCTAGGCTAATCGCTTAGGACACCGGACAGAGTATAAAGTTCAATGGCCCGTTTGCTGTCGCCTCTGGCACTTGCTTCTGCAGCAGCACTATTTGGCATGCCAGCTGCAAGGAATAACTGCTCTGCAATATCATGTTGGCCCAGGTCGCCGCTTATCCTTGCAGCATCGGCATACTGTCCGTTTCCGAGAAAAATACTTCGTGCCAGCCTTGGATACCCGAGATCTTCTGCAAGAGGTGCCGCGTCTTTGCTGTTGCACCTTATCAGTTCTTTTAGATGAAGCTTATTTTCTGAACGTATGCGCTTCTGCTCTGTTATATACTGCTTGGCCCTAAGCTCCAACGCACGCGCATGGTCGCCGTTGCACAGGAGTGCAGCTTCGTTAAACCAACCGTGATTATCGCCCGTATATTTTTCTCCGAGTTTGCCTGCAGTTATAAAATCGGCAATTGCTCTGACTTTTGAACCAAATGTCATTTCAAATATTCCTGCGCTGCCGTATTTGCCCTGAGATCTTAAACCTTTTGCATAGATTTCATTGAGCCGGTTTACTACCTGCGCTACATGCCTCTCTGCTTGAAGATCCCTGCCGTTATCCTCTTGTAGTAACAATACATAGGCTTTTGCCTGCAGGTCTTCACGTGATGCCTTCCCAAAAAATTCAAATGCATTACCGGCCAGAATTAAAAGCTTTTGCAGTTTTAGCCTGTCTTCTTCGCTATCTTTATCCTTCGAATTTTTTATACTGGCCATCTTCTCGTGCAATGACTGCACCTGTGTTAAATTGAGCTTATCAGAAAATACGTCAATAAATGCCTTGAGGCTGTTGATGTTTTCAAACAGTTCTTTTGCACGTGACATCTGAAGAGTTCCTGCCTCGATGAATTTTTTTTGCACCTGGAATTCACGTACCTGCCTGTCGAAAATAGCATTTGAATATTCAACAAGGCCATTGGCTCTGGCCATGGCAGCAGCTGACGCAAAGTCCCCGGCAGCGACATAGCAGTCGATTGCGCCTTTTTTGTTATCGGTATGTGCAAGAACATCAGCAGCTTCACGATATCTGTATGTGGACTTCATTTCTTTTGCCCATTCTTCGTATAGCTCTGTTTTTTTCCCAACATCCCCAAGTCTTGACGCAAGATCTATGGCAAGAGCGTATCGTGCCGGGAGATTTTCAGGACTTATATTTTTACTTGTAAGAACACCGATTGCGATACGCGACTGAACGGAGTCGTCGCGGTTTAAAATTCCGGATCGATAGAGATTAAGTACCGCTGCTGCCCTTGCATCCTCCGGTATGACTCTCAGCAATTTTTCTAAAACTATAAATTCGCTTATGTTTTTAACAGTGCGTGGCGCAGCCTGCATGTTTATACCCTTTAGAATTAGGATAATATGTCAACCCACAGGTATAAATGCCTTTCTCAGCGAAGATTCTCGAGTATTGTGCACAGAATGCTCCATCCATCGGAGACCGTGCGCAGTTTTCCCTGGCCGCTATCCCTCTTTTTCTCAACGCTCGGTATCTCTATTACCTTAAGATGCCTCTTTGCAGCCATTATGCTTATCTCGGTCTCTATGGCAAACCGGTTCTGCTTGAGCGCAAGCAGTTTTATCTTGTCCTTCCTGAAAGACCTGTAGCCGTAGCATAAATCCGAGTAATTTGCATTGAAGAACAGGTTTACGAGTATTACGAAAAACCTGTTGCCGATGCGCCTTACAAACGGCATGTCCTGAGTTCCACCACCTGTGATGAAACGCGAGCCCATGCATATGTCATAGCCTATATCTATGCTGTCTATAAGTAGCTTCATCTCCTTTGGCTCGTTTGATAGATCTGCGTCTATGGAAACGAGTATGCTGCCCCTGGCTTCCTTGAAGCCTTTTATAAGCGCAGAGCCCTTGCCTTTGTTGTCGTACAGCACCCTTGCGCCCATGTCTGCCGCAATCCGTGCAGTTCTATCTTCTGAGTAGCCGTCTACAACAAGTATCTCGTAGCTCATGCCGCTGAGGACGCTGCTTATGCGGCGTATGACCTGGCGTATATTGCCCTCCTCGTTCAGGGTCGGTATTATTACGGAGATTTTTGGCCTTGCTCTCTTGGTGCTTTTCTGTTGCATGATTATACCTCTGCTATAAATCTCTTTGGTATCTTGCTGAGCACACTGCTGTTTATCTCAGGTATGCCTGCTGCAATAATCCGGAGCTTTCTGCCATTTTTCACAAGAATTGTCATCGAAGCATAGGAAGGCCTAAACGGAAATCCTGTAAACTCGTTGAAGCCAAAACTCTTAAATGCCAGACTTTGCTGCTGCACCATGTGCGCAACTGCAACGATAGAATCCGCGCTTTGGTCGTTTACGAAAGCAACTGTTCTTTTGTAAACAGACGCAGTGCTCTCAAACTTTGCATCAGATTCAAACACATACGCGCCAGAACCGGATTTTGAACCGTTAAGGCTGTGCATCCTTCTCTCCCAGAGCCTTTTGTCTATTGTTATGGGAAGATGAAGCTCGTTGCTTATTATGCCTGCTGTCTGCCTTGCGCGCAGCACCGGGCTTGAGAATATTGCCGTAAGGCGGAGCTTTCGCAATTCCGTTGCCGTTGTTTTTGCCTGGAGTATTCCCTCCCGAGTCAGTGGAAACCTGTCTTTGTAATCGGAGAGTATGCCGCGGACATTAGCCTGGCTCTCGCCATGCCTTACGAATACGATTAGCTGCTGCATGTCAACACAAATGTTATATACCAGTTTATACTAAGAAGTAATAAAAACATTACATAGTGTTCCGATGTACACATCAAAGATTGCTGGTCTTGGGCTAACTGCACTTAAGAGTAACTTTATGAAGCTTGAACGCCCGTACAAACTCACTTTCTCAATAACATATGGCTGCCAGAGCAGATGCTTGACATGCAACATATGGCAGATAAAGCCTAAGGGCGAACTAGAGTTGCACGAGATACAGGAGTTTGCAAGTAAGAACCCGCATTTCAAATGGATAGAGATAACTGGAGGAGAGCCTTTCCTCAGAAGCGACATAGTGGAGATAGTAAAGGCATTTAAGGAAACGTCCAAAGGCCTTTATATAGTAACTATGCCTACTAACTCGCTCAGCAACCACGATATGCTTATAAACAGGATAACGCAGGTGCTCCAGACAGGCATACCTCGCCTTTCAATAACGCTTAGCCTCGATGGCTACAGGGAACTGCATGACAAGATCCGCGGTATACCGGGCAACTTTGACAGGGTAATGGATATGTATAAAAGGCTCAGTGAGCTTCGCATGCTTTACCCGAACCTGTTTTTTGTGTTTGGCTATACAATGAGCAGGTACAACCAGGGCATGTTCGAAAAAACCTACAGCAGCGTGAAGGAGCTGTTTCCTGAGGTTACATACAATAATTTCCATCTCAACGTAGCGCAGATATCAGACTCGTATTACCAGAACGGTGAGATGGACATACGGCCGGACAAGGAAGCCCTTATAAGGGAGATAAACAGCGTACTTGGCAAAAGGCATGTTGAGATAGGCGCAATACCGATAGTTGAGGGTGCATTCCTCAGAAAGCTTGTGCAGTATATAAAAACAGGGAAGAACCCGGTAAAAAGTAGAAGCCTGGACGCCTCTCTGTTCATGGACAGTTATGGAAATGTTTATCCTTCGATAATGTGGGGCCGTGTAATAGGCAACATACGCAAAACAGGATTTGACCTTGGGCCTATTTGGAGCAGTGCAGAAGCTGACGAGGTAAGGAAGCTTATAAAAGAGGGCAAGGAGCCTAGCTCGTGGACTGCTTGCGAAGCATACCAAAGCCTTGTAGGGAGCATAGGAAGCCTTCTGTAACCTGAAACAAACAGAGAACAGAAACCTGCAGCAACGCTGTTGCTGAAAACGCACAGCATAATGTATTTATATCATGCTGTATCCAGTCTATCCGTGTTTTAATGCGTAAGACCAGGGAACCGAATAACTACATAAACAAAAATAACGAACCCAATGAACCGAATAAAGGCAGGCATAACCTGGAAAGGTTGTACGGCATATTGACGGGCATGTGCCTAGAAACCGCCGGTCGCCGTGAGTTTATACGATTTAGTCCTAGCAGCGAGCTCCTGACAGACTTGTCTCTTTTGCCTATTCAGACAGTAGTAGGAATAGAGGCAATGCCACCAGAATCCAGGAATCGCCTGAGGAATTGGAATGTAAATAACGCAGTGGCTGTTTTTTCTGATGCTTTTGACGATTACTGGCTGCGCATAGAAAGATGTTGCAAGGACAATGGACTGCGGGTTGTATATCTTCTTGAAGAAAATACATGGAAAACATATCTTACCTTGTTTACAGAGAAGGAGCTTGCCATTGGCAGAGCCGTACACATAGGCTTAATGCACGAAGCCGGTATTATAGGACGGATGGAGGTTGTGAGTCTGGAGAATAAGGCATACGAGCTAAACCTTGAATGTGATTATTTCCATGACATAGGAATTGGCGAGAACACTGAAGCGGTAATTAAAGGCAGAAATATTGGTGTGGCGATACTCAACTTAGGGAATGCAGAGGCGATAGTTGACAGGAACAAAATTGGCAGGGATGGCACCTTAATAGTACAGTCGTATGCTGCAGAAGCCATTCCTGAGATTGCAACAGTTCAGTCAGTAGGTATGCAGAGCATTCAGACTACTCTAGTGAGGGATGCCGTACCGAATATTCAAGAGCTTATGCGGGATGACAGACTAAGAGTAGGTTACAAAGCCTTGAAGACAGGGCGCATTACAGATGAAAACCCGGACTTTATAGGCACATGGGACATACGGATTCCTCCACGGGGATTGTTTGAGTTGTTTATCGAAAAAAGGGATGGCGGCAGGATTGCAGGCCGTATAGAGGATACTATAGGAAGCGCGAAGTTTTCCGGTGTGTCAGCAGAGGGCAGGATTGATTTTGTCAAACAGTATATGGAAAGCGCAGTGGATATAGGAGGAATACCCGATCGCATTGAGTACAGTGGGGTTGTAAGACGTCGGAGCGACGTAACCGGGACATTCGTAACCGGGACATTTGTCTCTGCAGATGCCGTTAACATAGGACAGTTCACTATGTCAGAATTCAAGAATGAGAAGAGATGAGGTATGGAAGTAAAAACCGCAATAAGAAGTGCAGCAGTTAAATTAGCACCTAAGATAGTGAAGCTCAACCTCGCATTCAATCCTATTTCAAGGGAGGATACACACGCACTTCTTTCGATGTCCAGGGATCAGGAGGTTGTTGCTACTGTAGCAATAGTTACGCCATACCCGCCAGTGCAGGAAGCGATATTCAAAAGATACAGCAGTTTCTTAGGAATCTGCGGAAGCAGTTATAATGACATATTGCTGTGCTTGGCTAACAACAAAAACAAATCGGAGCGCATTAAGCGCAGCATTGCAGATATAATAAAAAATTCGGATGAGGAGTACGTAAAAAGGCTTCACAGAGATGAGATGTCGTTTGCTCTTATGCTTGTAGATTGCCGCATGCATAACAATAGCAGGTATGCCGGCTTTTTTGGAATTACTGAGATCATAGCAGCAGACAGGAACATGAGTCCGGCAGTTCACCTTGAGATAATAGACAGCATGGAATTTTTTATCAGAAAATATGGCGTGCACATTTACAAGGCAGACATACTGGATGCATCCAGCGGCCTAAAAAAGGGGTATTATTCCGCGCTTGGGGCAAGAATACACGACGTATTGGATGCCCTTTGCCGCAACACATCGCTGAACAGCTACTGCACTGAAGAGCTTGCCATCCTGAAAGCAGAGTTTGACGCTGCAATCATTGGAAAAAGGCGCGATGTCTAGAATCTCTGAGTTTTGCCCTTCGCAGGCTCTCTGCCCGGCAATGCAACTGCATAGCACATGTGACGAGTGCTTGCCTTAATGCACTTATGCATCATGTCACACAAGCCTGCCGTTTATAAAATCAACAACAAGCCCTGCGACCTCTTCTGGATTTGTATAGTGCGAGGTGTGCTTCGACCTGTTTATTATCCGCAGCACGCTGCCTGGTATCTCTTTATGAAATATCTCGGCAAAACGGGCGCTTATAACTCTGTCGTCGCTGCCCCATAGTATAAGGGTGGGCACGGATATTGAATTGAGCTCATCTGCGGAGAGTTCACTGTTGGAAAATTCATCGTCAAATATGCTGCTTATCACATATTCTTTGGCATTTAATGAGAGCGCCTTGCTTATTATCTCCTTTTTGTATGCCTCGCGCTTTTCAGTGCCGCGCACCTCATCAAAAAAATTCTTAAGGCCGCCAGCATCCTCGAGTATGAGGCCAGATACTTTATCTGATATTGCTATTTTTGCAGCTATCCATCCACCGTATGAATGACCCATTATGAACGCTCCCGCAAGACCTTCGGTGCGCATTATAGCCTCTATTATCTTTACCTGCACGCCTATGTTGTAACTGATGTGCGGCGCATCTGACTTGCCGTGCCCTAAGAGGTCGACTATGCATAAGGTATAATTTTCAGGCAGATAATCAACAAATCTCGACCAGCTTTTTGAACTTCCGGCGAGGCCATGGATTAGCAGTATCGAATCTGCGCTGCCTTTATGCAGCAGATAGTGTACGTTGCCGTAGTCTGTTTTTATATATGTCTCTTGCATATCCCCGTACTTCATGACTACACCAGATCCTGCCTTTCAAAAAGTGACCGCAGTATGAGCTGAATATGCCCCTCTTCCCTTAGCCTTCTGCTTGCGTAAGGCAGCCATGCCGCGCCGAAAGGCACGTAAAGGAATACGTGCTCATGCTTTGCAAGCTGTGCAGCGTAGCTGTTCCGTATGCCGTTCAGCATAGCATACATCGGCTTTTTTCCTGTTGCACTGCTCAGCTTGAATGCCATATCCATCATTTTGGGATCGTGAGTTGCTATCATGAATTTGTCAGATTTCCTGAAAAGATAGCGCATAATCCTTGCGTAATTCTCTGTTGTTGATGCGCGGTTTTGATATGCAATGTCAGATCCTTCAGAGTAAGCGCCTTTTACAAGCCTTATGACTGCGCCTTTTGCTGCTAATTCCTTGGCGTCTTTTGCGCTTCTAAGGAGATATGACTGAAGGCATATTCCGACTGCACCTTTGCGCAGCTCATGACAGTACATGCGTATCGTATCGTCAACTGCATCATGCGCCTCCATGTCAAGCCATGTGAATATGCCGTACTTTCTTGCCTTGGCTGTTATTTTCGAGTAGTTATCCAGAGCTGTTGAGTAATTTATCTTAAGCCCCAGCTGCGACGGTTTTACAGATATGCACGCCTTTATCTTGTTTCTTTTAATCGCAGATATAAGCTGCAGATACACTACCAGTGAGTCTTCTACTGAATCGGCATCAGAAAAATCCTCCCCTAGATAGTTGAGTATTGCAGTTATGCCTGCAGAGTTGATGCGCTTTGCTGCCAATAAAGCATCTTTTATTTCGGGTCCAGCAACCCACCTCCCTGCAATAAGCTTTTCGGCAACCGAACTTATAGACATCTTGACACCACTCTGCAACTGCAGTGAAGCTCTTCGAAGCACTGTAACACAATGTTATATCAGGCGCAGGATTATACTGTGTCGTTGATGTTTATCTTTTTCATTGCACGATTCGGATTATCGTAATACTCCCTGCAAAACTCGTTTATCTCTTTCAGCGACCTGATGCCCATGTTGTTAAGGCGTTCGAGTATCCTGCCGCGCCTGTGCTCTTCCTGTATTATTTCGCTGGGCGGTATGCCGGTAAGGTTTGACAAGGTATCGCGGTATGTAACGCTTGGAAGTATGTCGGAGCCTTTGCTTGTCTTGTAATCATATTTGTAAAGGTCCGACAGCAGTACTTGGGTTTCTATGCCTGACACCTCAGAAACCTGCGTGACCTTTCTTGTAAACATTCCACCATTATTTATCTGCGATATTACTATAATCGCATCAATGAGTGGTATTATGTCACGCTCGACCTTCATTGGGGTGTGCTCAAGCCTTGTTACGACGTCCCTTGCTGTGCTTGCGTGTATGGTGCTCATGGATATCTTGCCTATGTTCATTGCAGTCATCATGTCCTTTGCCTCGGCACCGCGCACCTCTCCGACTATTAGCAGGTCGGGGCGCATTCTGAGCGCGTTTTGGACAAGTTCAGCCAATGATATGTCAAGCGTTGTTTCAAGCCTTACGCAGTTGTCCTGAGTTTCTGTATTAAGTTCGTAAGTATCCTCTATTGTGACGACTCGCTGCTCGGGCCTCAGGAAACTGAACATTGAATTCAGAAGCGTTGTTTTCCCTGCTGCAGGCATACCTGCAATCATAAGGTTTGCAGGCCTTATCTTAAGACCTTCTGCATATAGCCACAGCCTACCACCAAGATTGTAGCTGAACTCCCCAAGATTTATCATGTCTATGACGCTCATCGCTGTGCTTTTGAAGTTTCGTATGGTTATGTCTGCACCTATAGGCGTCTCGACAACATTGACTCTGGAGTGATTCGGCAGATGTATATCGTATATGTTCTGCTTTGCAAGCGTTGCAGTGGCATAAAGCCTGAACTTCTTTACAAGCTGAGCCAGCTCCTTCCTGTCTTTTACGCGCTCGGGCACTTTTATATTGCCCTTTTTGGTATGATACACAAATATATTTGACGTGTTGTTTACCATTACGTCTTCGATTTCGTCACTGTTTATGTACTGATCGATTGGATTAAACGCGTTTATATCCTTTATAAGGCGATCGATATTCGGCTTTGTTATCTCCGGATCGACAGTCTTTGCTGCACGCTCTACAGCAGCATTTATATCATCAGGCATCTGGTATATTGAGAGCTTGGCCGCAAGCAGGTCAAGAACCTCGTCTTCAAAATTGTAGAATGCATTATCGTCCATCTTTATCCCTTTTTGTTATAATGCCAAATTGGCAGTAATATCTTGTGCACAAGCATTTTTAGGCTTTGCCTTGCATGTGCTAATAGAGCGTACGCAGCAATACGGCATTTTAGCAGCATCTGCTGCTACGTACCTCTGAGTTGGTTGCATATGAAGAAAAGAAAGGAGCATGATGCGCTTGGATATGTTGAAGTTGACAACGAGTCTTATTACGGCAGCGAAACACAGAGAGGGCTTAACATGTTCAACATATCCGGGGTAAAGGTGAGCAGCGAGCTCATACACACATATGCTGTGATCAAAAAATCTGCCGCATACGCAAATATGCATATCGGAAAACTTGATAAAAAGAGAGCTGCAGCCATAATAAAAGCGTGCGATTCTGTTATAAAAGGCGAGCTTGACAAGCAGTTCCCACTCGACGTGTTTCAGGCAGGCGCAGGCACTAGCACCAACATGAATGTCAATGAGGTAATAACAAACAAGGCCATAGAGATTCTTGGAGGAAGAAAGGGCAATTATAAAATTGTGCATCCCAACGACCACGTCAACATGTCGCAGTCTACAAATGACACTTATCCGACAGCAGTAAACATTACCTGCTACCTGCTTGCAATAAAAACTCTTCTGCCGGCACTGAAGTCGCTTGAGAAAGGCCTGCTGAAGAAGCAGTCTGAGTTTTCAGGGGTGCTCAAGATAGGGCGCACGCACCTGCAGGATGCGGTGCCGATAAGGCTTGGCGATGAGTTCGGGGCTTACGCAGGCGCAGTAGACAAGTGCATGGGCTCGGTAAGCAGGGCGGCAGAGGCGCTTCTTGAAGTGCCAATAGGCGGAACTGCCGTAGGAACAGGCCTGAACGCAGGCAGCAGTTATACTCAAGCAGTAAAAAAGGAACTTGCTAGGGAGCTCGGATTTTCAGTGAAAACGCCAAAGGCAGATTTCACCGACATGTCCTTCAGACTGGAGCAGTTGGGCATGGCAAATGCGCTTGATGAATGCGCAGTTGCGCTGACTAAGACAGCAAACGATTTGCGAATTCTTGCCTCTGGGCCGCGCGCAGGAATCTCCGAGATCACGCTCCCAGCCGTAATGCCCGGATCCTCGATAATGCCAGGCAAGGTGAACCCGAGCATGGCCGAGATGCTGAACATGGTGTGCCTGCAGGTTATGGGCAATGCACATACAATAAGAAATGCTGTTGCCGGTGCTCAGCTGGAGCTGAATGTATTTACTCCGGTAATATCCTACGACCTTATCTACTCTATAAAAATACTCTCCAATGCAGTGCGCGCTTTCAACGAGCATTGCATAAGAGGGATAAAAGCCAACACTTCAGTAATCAAACAGCACCTTGAGATGGACCTGGAGCTCGCCACTGCGCTTAACCAACATATAGGCTATGCAAAAGCAGCAAAGATTGCAAATATAGCGCTTAAGGAAGGCAAAAGTATAAAGCAGGTGTGCATAGAGCGCGAAGTGCTTGACAGAAAAACACTCGACAGGCTTCTTGATCCAGAAAACGAATTTGGCAATGTTTGATGTGCGCTTTTATGCTTTATCCGGCGATGGATAAGACGATAATGGCAAAGCCCAATACAGCAGCATCTTCGACATAGCCTACATTTATCAGGGAGAGCTTATTGAGGATCCCTGAGGTGATTATTATCATAACGCCGATAAAGAACAGTGGGAACCTGTACACAGAAGGCATGCGTTTCATCACAGCACCAAGAATTTGAAATCAAGGGGCATGCCTGCTGCGAGACCCCTCAGATACAGATCTACGAATATTATAAATATAAGGCTTATCCATGCGAGCTCCTCATGGTGCGCATTTAGCCATGACTGCTTATCATATAAGCTTTTTACGCCTTTGCCAAGGCGCATGCAGCTGAAGCAGTCCTTCCTGCCCCCTATAAGGCTCCTGAGGGAGTGGCATGAGAATACATACAATGTAAGCAGTACTGCATTAGCAAGGAGTATAAGGCTGCCCAACCGCAGCATGAATACGCCAGTGTACATTACAGAGAAATAGAAGTCATAATAGAAAAACGGCAGTATCAGTATGGCTATATACAAAAAGTACCTGTGCAGGTTCTCTATCTTGAACAGCGCACTGGTCTCACCAGTATAACCCCTGCTTTTTGAGTCGGCCCTGTTTATGACGGGGCATGCAATCGGGTGCTTGAATATGTGCCGGTTGTAGTCTTTCCTATAAGCATAGCATGTTAGCCTGTACAACCCTATAAACGGAAGCAGCAGTATAGTTGGAGAGTAAAATGGATCTATGTAACCGTTCAGCTCCTTTACAGGGAATATGACAAACGCTGCCACTGACAAAAGCAGAAGCGCAATGAATGCATATAAGCGTGGATTATACTCCAATAATTCTTCTGGGACATAGCGTGTGAGGGTTATCTCCGTGACATCACTTCTCTCCTTGCTTGCCTGTTCTGTTTAGGAACTTATCCAAGAGGGATAACACCGGATCATACAGCTTGTCCGCTGCGCGCTCCTTCTCGGGTATTATGGCGTTGTCTGTTATGGCTATATGCTCCGGGCATACCTCCTGGCAGCACTTCGTTACGTTGCATAATCCAAGCCCCTTCTCTTTTGTAAGCAGTACAGACCTGTCTGCAGTATCCATTGGATGCATGTCCAGCGCAGCCGCCTTCACAACATGCCTTGGGCCTATGTACTTGGAGCTGTGGTCTCTGACTACATGGCAAACGTCCTGGCACAGGAAGCACTCTATGCACTTCCTGAACTCCTGCGACCTTGCAACATCTATGTCGTACATTACCCACGGCTTTTCTGATGTTTTCCTTGGTGAAAAACCTGGTATTCTCCTGTCAATATCAAAGTTTGACGATACATCAGCCACAAGATCTTTTACAAGCGGGAAGGCACCCATTGGATCCAGCTTTATCTGACTGGGTAGGTCCGAGATGTGTGTTTTGCACATTAGCTTTGGATAGCCGTTTATCTCAGCTGCGCACGAACCGCATCGTGCAGCCTTGCAGTTCCAGCGCACAGACAGTGTCGGATCAATATGCTCAACTATGTAATTTACGCCATCGAGAACAGACATGCCCTCCTCTACCGGCACCTCAAATTCATCATATCTGCCCTCGCTATCTCTGCTCGGGTCTTTCCTGAATATCTTGAATGTTGCAGTGCCATTTTTTTCAGTTGTAATGCTCTTCACCTATTATTTCTGAAAGTTCTTTTGGCATCAGGCTTAGACTGCTGTGCGAGAGCTTTATGCTGCCGGATTTGTTGCTGCACAGAATATTAAGCTTCCACTTTATGCTCTTTTTCGGATAGTCGCTCCTTGTATGTGCGCCGCGGCTCTCTTTCCGCTCTATTGCGCTGAGGAACATGCATTCGGCAAGCAGTGCCATATTTTCCAATGCTATGCACTCCATTAGGCCATGGTTAAAGGAGGTTGTGCCTGAGGTTTTTACTTTTTTGAGTTCAGACCTTATGCTGCGAACTTTCTCAAGGCCCTCCTTCATGCTTTTTTCTTCGCGGATTATGCCAAGATGCTGCTGCATTGCATCACGCAACCTATCCAGAAGCGAATATGGGCCCGCTTCATTCCTGCCATCAGCAAGAAATTCTTTTACGCGTTTTATTTCTGAAATTATAGTACTGCTTTTTATTTCAGGCATTTCAGCCTGTTTAGCGTATTCGGCTGCATGCGTCCCTGCTCTCCTGCCGAAGATTAGTATGTCTGCCAGCGAGTTGCCGCCAAGCCTGTTTGCTCCGTGAAGCCCGCTTGCAGCCTCTCCTGCAGCAAAAAGGCCGCTTATGTTTGTCATGCAGCTCTCCGGATCAGTGCGTATGCCTCCCATGAAGTAGTGTACTGTTGGCGCAACCTCCATGCGCTCTTTTGTTATGTCTACATTTGCAAACTCCATGAACTGCGTATACATGCCGGGCAGTTTTTTCTTTATAAAGTCAGGGCCCTTGTGCATTATGTCAAGGTATACTCCACCGTGCTCAGTGCAATTTCCTTTTTGTATTTCGTAGTATATAGAACGGGCAACAACATCACGCGCATCAAGCTCCTTTTTTTCAGGGGAGTATTTCAGCATGAATCGCTCGCCTTTGCTGTTGTACAGCAGACCACCCTCGCCCCTTACGCTTTCCGTCACAAGCAATCCACGCGCTGCATTGGGCCAGACCATACCAGTAGGATGAAACTGCACCATCTCCATGTCGGAGAGCTCTGCCCCTGACTTGAAAGCAAGGGCTATGCCATCTCCGGTGCTTTCCCATGAATTGGACGTTACCTTATATATGCGTCCGAGGCCACCGGTTGCAATTACAACACTCTTTGCGATGAATGCCGCAAAACGGCCGCTTCGCATATGCAGACCTACCGCACCTGTGATCCTGCCGCTTTCATCATCTTTTGTCAGGGTTGTTGCCAATGTCTCATCAAAGATAACTGCCTTCCTGTGTAGTATGCCGTCTTCAAGTGTCCGTATGATTTCAAGCCCTGTTTTGTCGCCCACATGGCACAGCCTTTTGTATGTGTGCCCACCGAAAGCGCGCTGCATTATCTTGCCGTCTTGCGTTCTGTCAAAAAGTGCGCCCATCCGCTCCAGCTCGTAAACTGCATCAGGAGCTTCTTTTGCAAGTATCTCCGCCATCTGCCAATTGCCTATGTAATCGCCCTCTATTATAGTATCAGCGAAATGGACCTTCCAGTTGTCTTTTGTGTCAACATTTGCTACAGATGCGGCTATGCCTCCTTCCGCCATTACTGTATGCGCTTTCCCAAGAAGCGATTTTGAGATAATTATGACTGAACAATTCGAATCGAGAGCTGCAAGAGCCGCGCGCAGTCCTGCTCCACCCGAGCCTAAAATAAGAACATCGCACGAATAAGTATCATACTCCATTTATTCACTTAGTTGCAATTATACAGTGAAACAGAATCCTAATAAATATATGCAAAGATTATAATTCAGCGCCATAGTGCTTTGTCAGGGCGTACAGAGTGCCTGTATTGGATAGTATTCCACTATTAATCATTTTCAAGCAGTAATAAAATGCTTTTGGACTTATTTATAGCGCGACCAGTGATTAAATGACCAATCCAACCAGCAAATTGAAAAACAGGATGCAAGATGGAATGAAAGGAAAAATGCATACGGCTACTACTGTGTTTACACACGGAGATGATAGAAAGACCACAGTAGTTGTAAAGAGTAGCACGATGACAGGTGCGGAAACGTACATGAACGAGGTTCTCGCACACCTACGGCGATTAGGCGATGTTGCAATTGTAGATAACGCGGTCATGCTTCAGGCATTAAGGCACTGAATAGTTGAGTTGTATATAGCACATGCATCTGCAGGCATTGCATCTGAATGACTTGAATTTAGTTGTTTTGAGTTATGTTGTTTAGTATAAATTCCGGATTGTACGGCATAAGGTCATCGTAGCCTTCGCCAAGACCGAAATACAGTACTGGGACATCGGCTTCGCTTATTATTGAGAGTGTATTGCCTCCTTTTGCATCACAGTCGAGTTTAGTCAGTATGACACCATCGAGTCCTACTGCTTTATTGAACTCGCTTACCTGGTTGAGCAGCGTGTTACCGGATATACTCTCGCCTACGAATACTTTTAGGTCTGGCTTCGCCACGCGCACCATTTTCTTGACCTCGTCCATGAGGCTTTTGTTTGTCTCCTGGCGGCCTGCACTGTCTATCAGAACAACATCTATTTTATGCGCCTTTGCATGTGCTATTGCATCAAACGCTATGCTTGCTGGATCAGCCCCGTAGGCGCCTTTTATAACACCGATTCCGAGCTTGCCTGCATGTATTGCAGTCTGCTCTATGGCTGCAGCACGGAAGGTATCGCTTGCAGATAGAACGCATGTGAAGCCGTTCTTAATAAACAAATGTGCGATCTTTGCCATTGTCGTTGTCTTGCCTGCACCGTTAGGCCCTATAAACAGTATTTTCAAAGGCAGTTCATTGGATTGGCGTTTTGCCTTGGCGATGTTTATGATATCGATTCTCTGCTTTCTGTTGAGTATATCGGCAATTGAGCTGCGTATCGCAAGGCTTATCTGCTGTTCTGCATTCTTTGAGTTTAAAGGCCTGTTGACCAACCCTTTCCTTATGCCTTCGAGTATCTTCTCCGCTGCCTCGTAGTTTACATCAGACTGCAGCAGCGAAGTACGGAGATCATCCAGAAAAGGCTCTATATCTTCATCTTTTACCTTTATCTCGCGTAGGAAGATGCCTTTTATCCTTGTTGCAGTTGTGACGCGTGGCTGCTCCCTGCGTTCCGGCTCATTAGCTGCATTGATTTTTCCCGTATGCAGTTTTTCAGAAGCACTTGAGAGCTCATTATGATGTTCGGGGATTTCGGCGCTGGTGCGCTTATTTATAGCAGTGTCGTTTTTCTGATAAGGCTCTTGGATTTTACCTTTGACTGCAGCATCATTATCCTCATCTTCTTTTGGAGCGTGCGCAGGATGATGCCCAGTTTGATTTTTATGGCCTGGCTTATCGGATTCATGCTGAAGATCTGAGACTGCAGATCCATGATGCTCCTGCACCGGCTGTTGCTTTGGAGCATTGTTTTCATGATGCACATGCTCCGGAGCCACAGGATTACGATGCTGCTCTGCCTTGCCTGCATCCTGAAGCTTGGCCGGTGCGGCTTCCTTGGCCTCCTTCGGCGGACTTGCGTCTGCCTGCACCCCTGCTTCGGGCTCCTGCATCTTTTCTTCTTCCTTTTTTGCAAGACCCGATACAAAATTTGAAAACTTCTTCTTAAGCCCTTCAAACATAATTATACCTGCTGCCTGCCCTGCTGCATCGATTCCATTTTATAGGCTATGCTTATCAGCTCGTTCTGGAGCTTTTTGCGCTCTGCATCAAGCTTGTTAAGCATCACCTCCTGGTTTTTCTGGTTTGCCTCTATGAACTCCTTTGCCTCTAATACGCTCTTTTCAACAAGATAACCGGAGCCTATATAGACAAGGGTTGTTTTTATCTCAGGCAGCGTTGCCTCTATGTAAGCGCCGCCACCTACGCTTATAAGCGTCTTTGACTTGTTTGCCTGTTTGCTGCTTCCGAGGAACGCTGCGCCTTTCCTCACAGCATCCAGTGATACCGAATATGACGCTATCTGCTCCTCTATTAGCTCATACTGCTGCGAGTATACATTCTGCATGTACCTGAGCTGCGCATATGCACTTTCATCGCTGTTCTGTTGATTATTTTCAGCCGGCATTTAACCACATTATCCTTATGTTTTTTACTTTTATAATACTTTGTGATAGTTGCATTTAGCATGGCAAACGCTATTTATCTGGGTAGATTGACAGCTGCATCTGGCATACCGGCAAGGGGCGAAGTCTCTTTATCATTTCTACTAATAAGCTTTTCCAATTGCTTGTATACGAAGAAACCATCAAAACGTCCTGGCGAATTCCTGTACATCTATTTCTCGAAGAAACTCTGCGAGGGCCAGTTGCACAAGAAGGACTTGAAGTTCAGTAAGAGGATGGCAAAAGGCGACGAACTTATCGAAAAGGCGAAAAAGCACAGGCATTCCAATTGATTTAGGTCAGAAGGATAGACTCTTCACTACTCAATGTGGCGAACTTAAGTAAAAAGAAGGAAAATAAAAGAAAACTAAATAAAACAAAGGCTAAAATGCTAAAATAAAAGCTATCAGCTTTTCTTAGACCCCTTCTTGCTCTTGGACCTTACATACAGCCAGAGCAACAGCAACAGGATTATGATTATTATCAGTATTATAATCCATATTGTTGTACTGCCTGATGCCGGAGCTGAAACTGCAGCTGCAGCAGCAGATGTGTTGATAGTGCCTTTATTTGTAGGTGCTACAGTAGTTGTTGCTACAGTAGTTGCCACCTGCTTTACTGTTGTGTTGGTCGTGTTAACTGTAGTTGTTTTCTTTGTGTTGTTTGCCGTTATGTTTATGGTATTCGAAGGCGTGTTGGTATTTACTGTCTTCTTTGTGTTGTTTGCAGGCACTAGCGGCGCGATAGTTGTTGTTACAGCCGGTGGACTTGACGGAATACCTGAACCTGGGTTGTTGTATGATTCCTTCATGCTTGCGGTTATGTTGAATGGGTAGTAGTTGTTGTTCCCATGGTTTGAGAACAGCAGCGAGTACGTTGTCGCAACTACTGTGGTATACGTTGCAAGTGAAGCTGTTGTTATTGTAGGTGCACCGTTTACGTACAATGTCCATGCGCTCTGATTGTCAAACGTAGGCACGCCATTAAACGTTGCAGTTGAAGGCGTAGGGTACGTGGCAGGGCTTATCAAGTCTGTAGCGCTGAGAGTCGCAGGGTTTATTACAACCGTATTGCTTACAGGGCTGTACGAAACTGTGTTGTTGTTTACTGTTTGTGTTATAAGATAGTTGCCGTTTCCTGTGGTGGTTGCTGTTATTACATAGTTTCCTGCCTGTGGACCTACATAAAATGATGTCCAGTTCTGCAGGGAGTTAGTGGTGTATGTTACTGACTTGATTACTGTGCCGTTGAAGTAGTTACCAGTAACTTTAACAGTAAGCACAAGCTGGTTGCCAACAGTAGGCAGCGACGCCGTTATTAGACCATACTGCTGTCCATCATACGTAGTAGTATTTGATGCAGGCAGTGTTAGTGTTATTACAGGAGCATTGCTGTATACTGTGTAAGTAACAGTTTTGCTGCTTACAACATCACCATTGGTTGTATCGGTTACTACTGCGTTTGCAGTAAATGTGCCTGTGCCCCACGATTCGCTCTGTACGAATGAGTATGTGTATGAATTTGATGTCATTACAAAAGTAGTAGTGTTTACAATGCTGCCTGATGAGTTATATATATAAAAAGTAACATTATCAGCTGCACCACCTACTGCATTTGCAGTAAGGGATTGGCTTTGAGCCTGATACAGCGCATTGTTTGCCTCTGAAAGTGTAACAGTGCTTAGTGGATTTGTTATAATTAAATTCGTAGTTATTGTAATTGAATTGCCTGCACTGTCAGATGTCTTAATTTCATAATAGTAGGTGCCAGCTGGAATAGCTGTATTTACATTGCAGGTGTACATATCGTTTGCAAAAGTAAATGGAAAGTTGCAGTTTGTTGGTGGATGTGCTGCCGAGTTCGAAGTAAGAGATGTAGTATAAGGTGATACACCATTATCAGTATAAGAACCATATAGTGATACTAAAGCACCTTTGTCTACAGTTATATTATTGTTGCAAGCCAAAGAAGCTACGTTATTTGTGAGACATGCAGAAAGCGATAAAGCATTGCTAGTTCCACCGGCCATGACCGTGCTGGATGCAAATGCACCGAATATACCGGCAATAAACGCCGTAGCAAAAATCCAGAATCCCAATTTGTGTGCCATATTATTCATTCTTATCACGTTTAGTATAACTTTTTGCATTATCAAGCCCGAACTCCACTTCAGCTTGTTTAATGATTAATGAATGGTATAATACTTTTAATATACATATATATACCTTTGTCTATTTTCATTGTTATGGAATTTATACGCTTGTTTCGCATCTGCTGCAGTTAAGCAGATGCAGAATAAATGCATTGCAGTACAGCTACTGCATGTCCCATGTTCCTGTCTGCGATTTCCTGCGCCTCGGTCCGTATATGTGCACCTTACCCCATGGATCCTTTGTCTTTACCATTGTAGGGCGCGCCTTGTGTATATTAAATTTAGATTATTGAATATTTGTGGGTTGTTCACTACTTTGGGTTTGTTCATTATTTTCAACGACCGGAAGTTTTTGATTTACTGCATCATTTCCATTAATTGGGTTGTTTTCTGGTTTTTTCTTTATTTTGATTTTCTTTATTTTGAATAACAGATAAAGAATAATAATCACAAATATGATTACTAAAATATATATGATTATTGAATAATTTTCACTTTGCGTTGCTTTTGCAGTATTATTTTGGGATATTGAAGCTGATTCGGTAGTTACTTGCTGAGTTGTTTCATGGGTCGTTGTTGTAGTAAATGAAGTGTTAGTAATTATAGAGGTATTTGAAGTGTTTGTAGCTTTAATTTTGTTAGAATATGAAGAAAAAACACCTACCGTAGGATCAAAAGATGTATTGAATGAAATACTGCATTTTTGAGAGTTTGTAGTGAAGTTTGTTATTAAGTACCAAGAAGTATTTCTGAGGATAAACGGTTTTATAGTATTCGAAGGTATATTGCAAGAATAAGAAACATTTATTCTTTGTGACAGTGTACTTGATGAATTTGATTTTATAGAGAAGTTGAAGATTGAGATTATAGTAGAGTAATTTTTAGGCTTTGCATAAGATATTGATGAAGGTATTGAAAACTTTATAGATGCTTGTGTTTCTTGAGTGGAAGTTAAGGATATTGAAATACCGTTCCTTTCTACATAAATTGTAGTGGGTTGTGATTTTGAAATGTTTAGCGTAGTGTTCAATACTTTTGTGGACAGTATTATATTGCTTGAGTATGGTTTTGATATTATAAAACTTAGGTTTTGAGGCAAAACACTATTTGATATTGTTGAATTTTGAGTTGTATTTCGACTTCCAGAAGTGCTGCTACTATTTGAAGTGACTGAATTAGTAAGATTATTCTTGCCAAAAAACTTTATCTTGACAGTCTGCTGTAAAGGAATATATGAAACATTATAAAGCTGCATAGAGCAACCGGCTAGATCAGTAAGGTTTGTTGGTGCAGCAGACAAAGACAGAGTATAAGGCACATTGTTAAGTGATATTCCTGCCGCATCAGGACTTATAAAATTAAGCATGCTATATATCTGTTTATTGCAGAAATCAAATGTAAATGACGCATGTACTCCAAAGTTAGAAATTATATAGCCGTAAGATGTTGGAGTAACAGTTGGATGAGGAAGCCCACCCCCAGCTCCTGCAGAACCGCCGCTGCTTGCACCGCCGCCACTTCCGCCGCCGCCCCCGACAGACGGAGTCGTTATGATACTTGAAACGTTATTTACCGTGAAGAATGCCTTTGTGCTGTTTTTAGACTCCGGTAAATTAGCCGAGTCGATTGCAGTAAAATTAGCGTAGAATGATCCAGCTTGCGAGGTTAGATAACCGAATGTATTTGAGGCAGATGAGGAAATATATGTTTCTGATGCTATTATAGCGTTGGTAACGCTGTTATATATTCCATACTTATATTCGTATGGTCCCGTACCACCACCTAACGTAGCATATACGTCAATAACGTTGCCGTTATTTATGTTATTGCCATTAAGAGAAATTATAGGTTGAATAAACTGTGGGTTTATAGTTAATTCAGCTGGAGTTGAGTTTAGTATATTATCAGAACTTTCTCCATTGTCTGCAGCTTGAAGTTTAAAGTAATATGTTTGTGGATATCCGTTTAATGAATCAGTGAAGAATGAATTAAATGTATATGTATTGCTAGTTGCGCCAGGTATAGAATAGAAAGATGTAGAGCCAGTTATTTTTTGGTACCATTGATATGAAAAGGGGCCTATGCCGCCTATCTTTGTAGCTGATAGAGTAGTTGATTGAAGATTATCAATTATAGTATTTCCTGAAATAGATGTTACACTAAAAGGAATATATATGATAAAATTATAGTTAGACGAACTTTGAGAGGTTGTGACTGAAGCCGAATCGGTTACTTTGATTTTAGCATAATAAGATCCTGCAGGTCCTGAAAATGAAAATGAGTTAGATGTTGAAGATGAAAGAACTTTGCTTGATGAATAAAGCGTATTAGATATTGAGTTATAAACCGAATAGTTATATGTATACGGAGGAATTCCACCGGAAATAGATGAAGAGATAGTAAGAACTCCAGAAGTACTAATTGCATTTGATGATATTTCTGAAGAAGTAATTTGTAACGTAGAAGCTAAAGGAATATTTATTGAGGTAGAGTTTGCTACGTTATTTGTTGTCTGACCTGTATCTGTAACTTGAAGTTTAAAACTATATGTACCTGGAGGGGTAGTAGAAGAAGAGGTTGAAAATAGATAAGAAACGCTGTTTGCATTAGATATTGCTACATAAGATCCAGAACCAGGGATTTTTTCATACCATTGATATGAAAAGGGGCCTATACCGCCAGAAGCAGATGACAAAATTGTTGTTGATTGTCCTTGATCCAATGATGAATATGTAGAGGTAGGATTTTTAACTGAAAGTGCACCGTTCTCTAAAACCACAAAACTTTGTTTTGTAGCGTTTACATGCTCTTTGGTTGAAGCACTATCAGACACTATGACATTGGCATAATACTGTGCTGCTGTCCCGGTAGTAAATATAAAGGAGTTAGTAGTGGATGAAGAGATATAAGTTCGTTTAGTTATCAAGGCATTAGACATATTGTAAACATAAAATGTGTAGTTATAATCTGGAGAGCCTCCAGAGATTGTTGATGAGATTGTTATAGGTTGATTTATGTTTACTGCATTTGCATTTAATGAAAATGAAGTAAAAAGCAACTGTGAATTTACAAATATGCTGTTACTTGAAGAAGAAAATACGTAGTGTGTTGTTGTTCCAGTATCAGTAAATATAGCATTATAATTGTAGCTTCCGGTATTGAATATTTGATAAAGTAGCGAACCAAGATGGCCAGGCTCTGAAATGGTAATATTTGAGAGTATTTGTTTGTCTGAGGTCTTATTTATAAGTTCTCCGGTAAATGGACCAGTTCCTCCTGAAATTGAAAAGGAGTAGTTTTCATATTGGCCACTATCCAGGATAGAGTTTGAAGGAGTTATTGAGATAGCAGGAGTAGGATTTACTAAAAAATATGAAGTAGAAGAAACTAAAGATTCTTGTGTAGATGCACTGTCTAGAACCTTTAAGCAATAATAAGTTGATGAAGTAGGAGATGCAGAATATGATGATGAAGTCCCTACTATAGAAGCATCAGAGCTGCATGTTGATGAGGTTCCGCTATACCAAGTGTAATGATAAGGAGTTGAACCGCCGGATATTGATGAGGTTAAGGTAACCTGTTGTCCACTGTCCAATATTTCTGTTGAAGGTGATATTGATAAAGAAGATAAAGAAGGATTTACAGTTATTGTAGTAGGAAATGATGAGATAGTATTTCCGCTTTGAGATGCTATTGCATTGAATGTGTAAGAGCCAGTATTTCCTGATTTAAAAGTAATTGAATTCGAATTTCCAGAGCTTATAAGTATACTCGATCCTATTTGCTTTGAGCCGGAGATATTGTAGAACTCTACATTGAAAGAACCGGAACCGCCATTTATTGTTGCTGTTAGGGTTTCGTACTGGCCACTGTCTAGAGTTTGATTTGATGGAGTAATTGAGACTGTTGCTGCAGATCCTGCGGACGAATATATGGAATTATAAGCAGATGAAACGGTAAATGGCATTGTAGTGCCCAAATCAGTAATTATTGCATTATATGTTAATGTACCAGTATTGCTGATTGGAAATGAAATAATATTTGTTCCTGTGTTTTTTGATATTAATTCATTATAAAAACTAGAAGTTATATATAGAAATGAACCTGAAGGGTTAAATGCTAATGAAGTAGGATAAGAATAAGCTGAGAATATGGAAACTACCGTATTTGTTGATGGATTTATCTCACTGATGGTGCTGTTTAAATACTCTGCAATATATGCGAATGTACCGGTAGGATTGAAGGTTACATAAAAAGGACCCGTAGGTTGATAGATAGAAGAAGCTAATGAGATACTTTTTATTATTGTGTTAGTAGCGGTACTTATTATGCTCAAATTATTGCTGCCGTAATTTGTCACATACGCTAAAGTGCCGGATGGATTTATCGCTACAGAAGTAGGATTAATGCCAACGTTTATTGAGCTTGCCACAGAGTTTGTTGCTGTAGTGATAATACTAATTGTGTTGCTGCCACTATTGGCAACATATGCAAAAGTGCCGGACGGGTTAAACGCTATTGACTTCGGAATACTGCCAACAGGTATGCTTAGACTTACAGTATTGCTTGATAAGGATATTACAGATATGTTATTGCTTTTTGAATTTGAGACATAAGCAAAGGTACCTGAAGGATTAAATGCTATGTAATCAGGGCCTTGACCTGTGTTTATAGTATTTGAGACTGTGTTTGTAGTTGTGTTAATTACGTCAACGTTATTGCTACCATAATTTGCTACATATAAGAAGGATCCTGATGGGTTTAATCTTAAAGATACAGGATTTGAGCCAACGGTAATAGTATTTGTTACTGTGTTTGTTGCAAGGTTTATTACGCTTACTGAGTTACTTTGATTATTAGACACATATGCTATGGTTCCTAAACGATTTATTGCGACTGAATAAGGATCGGTTCCTACAGTTACTGTGTTCTGAGGTGCCATAGACGAATAGATTATAACATTACTGCCCACCTTAGAATTAGAGTTTGTGTTATAAAGTTCTGCAGTAAATGGTCCTTCTCCATTAGAAACAGAAACGGAGTAGGTACCGTTTTCTCCTGAAATTACGTTTTGGGTTATTGGAATTAATGTGACATTAGGATCATTGTTTAAAATTATTTCGTTTACTGATGTATTAAAAGCATAATCTTCAGAGCCCTTATCTATTAGATTTGAAGAAAAATAATTATTGTTATTGTTTAGCATGTCTGGAGTAAATGAAAAGTATGCAGTTTGGCCTTGGTTTATAGTGTTAGTTCCATATATTAATGATTTTCCAATATAAGAAGAATAATTATATAACGTAATATAAAAGGGGCCAACGCCCCCTTTTTCAGCTATGGCGTACGTTTCTCTTTGTCCATAATCGAGAATAGTATTTGTAGGAATTATAGAGGCTGTAGGCTTATTTGTTATTGTTATTGTTGGTATTCCATTTATCAGAATACTATTTATGGTGTTGTTTATCGTAGCAGAAAGAGATATGTTTCCAAAATTTTGATTTGAAAATACATTAGAGGTTCTAGGTATAAATGCAGTAACTCCTCTCCCGAAAGTGATGTTTAATTGGTTTGAGGAATATGCATAAATCAGCATAGTAAGATTCGGTTTTATTATATTGGCTGTGTATACATAATTCAAAGGTATGGAATAATCATCTATTGATCCGTCTACGCAGTAAAGCGTGTTGGAATAAAAGTTGCACGGAGTGTTTAAGGCTAAGGTAGTTAGTCCTACCGTGCTATTGTAAACTACAAGCTGAGAGCCTATGCTCCAATTTCCTATTCCATTTGAGGTTATAGGGACTGAAAACGAAGCTGATACTTGTTGAGATGCTTCTGATAAGCCGCCAATACAGTAAATTGTATTGTTAAGCGCAGTGCATGACTCTTTAGAGATATTTTCAGGGTATGGAGTTGTTGGCTTCCATGTTCCTATGCCATTTGAGCTTAATGATGCATAATAAGCTATATTTTTAGGGATATAATTTTTGTATATTTGAGCAAAACAATAGATGTTTGAACTATAAATTATGCAGGAGGGTATTGATGAAAGAAGTATGTTTGCCGGGAAGTTTGTTGTGCTGTTCCATGATTCAGGAACGCCCGATGGATTTAACTTACTGTAATAAGAGTAGTTAGTATTATGATAATAATAGTTAGTATAATTCTGATTTCCTGAAGTGATTATGTTACTAGTTTCATTTACTCCTCCAACACAGTATATTACAGAGGCGTATGCGCCGCAATAGGATCCATATATATCTTCAGGATAATGAGGTCCTGAAGACCAGCTTTTAGAGGTCGCGGAAACATTTGAATAATATAATTCATTAATCGAATATGGGCCATTAATTTGGGAATCTTTTTCATTGCCGCCAACGCAGTACATAAAATCGTTATAAGAAGTGCATGCAGGGTACAAAACTGCCGTTGGATAATTGCTATAACCTGAAGAGTTCCATTGTGACAAACCAGAGGAAGTTATTTCAGAATAAAGAACATTGCCTACAACAGTATTTAGATTATAATTATATCCGCCAATACAGTAGATGGTATTGGAGATTATATTACAACTTTGGCCATTTGTTATGTTCCAGTTGAGAGGATATGTATTCTGCTTTTCCCAATTTCCTAGATACGAAGCATTAAGGTTAAAGGTAGATGTTCTATAGGAAGTTATGTTTGTTCCAGAGAATAACCAATTACCAGACATAAGATTTGTAGAACTGCTTATGCCGTTTATAGTTATCTGAGTTGATTGTCCAACATCTATTGTCTTGTTGGTTACTGCTATGCTGGAACAGAGTATCTGTGAATTTCCACTGCATGATACAGTTGAAGCAGATAGAACAAAGGTAGATAAGAAATAGGGTATGAGCAACATAATACAAATTAAGGTTATTTTTCTAAACATAGAAACAACAGTTATGGATTGATGTATACTTATCTTATCATATTGCTTATGCATATTACTGATGAACTATTTAAGCTTATTAGAATTATCAAAAAACATAGAATATCTAAGTGATAGTTATTGAAAGCTTTGATGAATTAAAATAGTATGGAATTGTAGTTCCCATATCTGTTCCTATTGCTTCATAGGTAAAGTTCCCTAATCCTGATGTGTAAATAGGTATAGTGTTACTCTCTCCGCTTTGAAGGGTTATGTTTTTAACGATATCGTTACCCGTAAGGTTGTACAGTTTTATATTGAAAGGCCCAACACCGCCATTTACTGAGATAGTGAGATTTTCATACTGGTTTGTGCCTATAATTTGCTTAATTGTATTTAGTGATAGTGTAGGATCCGGGTGTATAGTTAAATTTGAATTGAATTCTTTTGGTTGTTCTGAAAAGCCTGGACCATCTAATGCACTATCTAATACAGAGCCGTATATGCGAGTATTGGTTAGATTTTTACTTATGGCTTTAAAGATGCAGCTACTATTCAATGGTCCTTTTCCTGTGTATGCAGAACAACCAGACAGTACAGTAATATTGAAAAATTGCCTCATTGTACCAGTATTTGTATTTCCACCTACGCCTTGAGACCATTCCCAAGAGTACAGATAAGGCTGGGTTCCATTAAAGGCGTTTATAGCATAGGTGTACTGCTGATTTACATCTAGTATTACATTCTTGCTAAAGCCGGTACTAATAGCATTAAGCGGTGGATTGACTTGTATGTGCATATCATACGTTGAGTTTGATATTGGAAGACCATTTGATGAATCAATCAGTGTAATAGGTATAGTGTATTTTCCAGGAGTTGCATCTGAAGCTACGCTTAATGAACACTGAACGGAGTTAAAGCCTTCTGGATTGCTAAAGCCCCCACACGGCTCTATATTGTCCGTTAGTTGCAAAGATCCAAAATCTGAAGGGCTATTGCCAGTAATTGTAGTATTTAAAAATTTATATGGTGGTGTTCCGCCGGTTATAAACATAGTATAAGGAAAGGTAGATAGTCCAGAATCTGTTACTGTATTATTTAAAGGATCCTCAAATACCAATTTAGGATTTACAAATATATTAAAGTAAGAGGAGTTTGCCGAGTCTAAAGAGCTTATGTTTAAAACACTTGTGCCTATCGCATTAACTGTATATTGAAATGGCGTAATTATCGTAACATTCAATGTTGGATTTACTATATTGCCGTTTAGTTTATTTATAATTAATTTTAACAAATGTCCTGCGGCATTAAAAGAAGAAACAGATGGAAGGACATAGGCATTGATTATGCTCTTGTTTGTTAAGACTCCGTTATAATAAACTGACAGAGTTACAGTTGATGAATAGCCAGTAATATTATTGACTTTTACAGTATAAAGCCCATCAATTAAATTGCTTCCTACGGCTACGGTAGGGAAAGTAGATGTTTTTGACAAGGAGGTTCCATCTAAATAGAGTGTATTTGATATTGCCCCTGAAATTTTAATAGGAACTCCAGAAGTATCATTATACCAAATATAAGAATAACTTCCAGTGCTGCCTTTTGCAATGGCAGCCAAAGTTATGTGTTGTCCAAAATCAATATTTTGTGTGGTAGCTGATGTTGAAAGTGTAAGACGCGGAATTACCTGAACTAAAATAGGGGTTGAAAACACAGTTGCTGATTGATTAGATACAGATAGCTCAAATAGGTGGCTACCGAGTTCTGTCATATTAGATGTAATAAAGGTGTAATAACTTGAATCTGAACTGTAAATGGAGTTATATGACTGCTCACCAGGAAGACGCTCATACCATGTGTAATGATACGGTTTTGTTCCGCCGAAAGCACCAGCTGAGAATATAGTTGCTGATTGATCTTGTATTACAAGCTGAGAGGTGGAATGGAGTTGTGATAATTTAAGCATATTTGGTAAATTCATATTTATGTTTGTAAGATTTACAACACTTAGAGTATTATTGCCTGATTCTGCTATATATACATAATTTCCATTTAATGAAAAAGCGATATTCTGCGGTAAATTTAACTTAGAAATTGTCCAAACTATGCTGTCAGTAGTGGTATTTATTATGCTTAGCGTGCTGTTCCCATAATTAGGTACGTATACATAAGAGTAATCAGGAGTAGTAGCCACATCGGAGGGCACATCTAATCCAGTAATTGTATTAATTATTTTTCTTGATTTAATATTTATTATAGATAAAGAGTTGTTATATTCATTAGATACATAAACAACAGTACCGTTCTGCGATAACGCTATTCCATCAGGGCCATTCAGGCCATGAATTGTATAAACCTTATCCAATGTAGAAAGATTTATTATGCTTATAGAATTGTTATAAAAATTTGTAACATATAAATAAGCTCCATTTAACGAAGGTATTACTCCGTTAGGCCCAAATAAATGATAGATGGTTTTTACTACAGAAAGGCTTGATGAGTTTAGTATACTGATTGTATTGTTTCCTGTGTTGGAAACATATAAATATTCACCATTTGGTGAGATAGCCATTCCTGATGGTTCGTATGATCTCTTTATGCTTTTTAATATTTTATTTGTCGAGGAGTTAATTATGCTTATTGTGTTATTGCCGTAATTTTCAACATATACATATGCACCGTTTGATGATACTGATACTCCAGAAGGATTGTTAAGGCCTTTAACAACATTTGGAATATATGTAGAGTTTAATACAGATATTGAAAACGGAACTGAAAAGAGGATTAGTTGATTTGCTACGATTCTGAGTTTAAAGCTATAATTTCCTTGAACTGTTGAGGTATTTGTTGTAAAATTATGATATGAATAGAAACCGCCAGGTATAAGAAAATAAAATGATGACGTTGGAGTTTTTTCAAACCATTGATAAGAAATAACTGGGGCAGTTATTCCAGATACTAATGAGTGCATTTCATAAGTTTGGCCTTTTTTTATAGTTTTAGGAGTGGAAGTGCCGAAAATCGATACTGATGTGTTTTCAGCAGAGGCGTAGGATACTTCAGGGGATAGGGATCGTATAATAGTAATATTAGGCATGACTCCGTTTGGAGGATACGTAGCAATAAATGCCCAATCGATTTTGAATGTGGAATCGTTATTTGTTACAGAGTCTATGAAGTAACCTGTGTTGTCCTGTCCAGATTTATCACTGTATAAGAGTGTTGTTCCGTTTCTAACGCCTGCTGCAGGAGAACAATAACCACCAGTATGCAGCCAACAAAACACAAAACCTGAACCTCTGATGCTGGCATTTGTTATGTATGCACCCATTATACCGTTTGATGGATCAATAGATGTTGTGCCGGGAATTGGGTTATAATAGCCGCAATATGTTGTATTTACCTCAAGCCCATTATTTACTTTATAAGATAAAGGACATTCTGAAAAGTACCATTTAGAGGCATTTAATGTACTTCCAATAAAGTTGTCGTATAGTGGAAAGACCCTTGCCCCATTATCATACTGGCCATATATTAGACTTAACTCAGGAGCTTCTCCGGCGTATATGCCGTCGTATTGAACGGTAGTATTAAGAAATATTATAGATATAAAGCTAGCCCCCTTGATAGTTTTTATCCAGAATGTAGCATTTGTTGAAGAGGAGTTGCATCCTGATTCGCACCATGAATGGAGCTCTGAATTTCCATTGTAAAATCGGATATTTCCTAGATTGTATGATTCATAATTAGAGTATAATGAAGGATTAAAAGAGACAATTTGATCATATGAAGTGGGACTGTTTGAAGAGATGTTTGAAGGGGGTGTTGTTGTGTTGTTTATAGAAGTAATTTTATCAAAATAAATGCCAGGTATACTTTTATTAGCTAGATAATTCCGCTCTCTTATCCAGTACAGTTTTATTAGATTTCCACTAGTTCTTCCTGCAATTCCCAGAGATAATGTATTTTTGGGTATGGTGGCGTTAATTGTTTCAGAGTAATTGTAATTTAAATAAAACTGAGCTTTTGATATTGAAGGCCAGTATGTGCTAAAGATGCCGGTTAGATATCCTGGAGTAAAGTTACCCATAGTAACTCCGCCTTCAGAACTTGATGCTGAAAAAGGAGAAATTGGAGAGCGACCATACTCATTGCTCCAGCCCACAAATGTAGAATTTCTATAGCCGTAAGCTGTACCGTATCCATTAGTGTATCCTACTCCAAGATAATAATTATATAGGCTGCTGCTATTTTCGACGCTTTCTAAAGCGTCGAGTACTCTGCTTGAGTTCAATCCGTAATTGGTTGAGTTTGTTATTACAGCATAAACACCATAACTGTATGAGCCATTGGTGCTTAGGCCGTTGTCTTGTTTTATATATGATGTTCCCGTTTTAAAAATATGCCAACCTAAAGGAGTTGAAGTACCTGCAAAATTCTGATATGAATTGAAAAGCAATGCTCCGTTGTCGTATTGGGCATACAAAGGAGATAACTGCGGAGCTTCACCGGTAGTTATATTATTTAACTCGCTAACATTGTTTGGAAAGTAGGCTATGTAGATACTACTGTAATTATAATTTGCAGGAATATTTGTCGGGACCTTTATCCATATTAGTATGTTACTTGATAACTGAAGATTTGAGTTCTGAAGCTCATTGGAAAGATTTCCCTCGAGCCAGGATGTAATTATTGAACCATTAGCAGAATTGTAGAATACTATATTTTGAAGGTTCGAAGCTAGATAAGAAGAGTACGCTAGTGCATTGTAAGTTATTGGTATCTGGGTACCTTGGACTATTGAACTATTAGCAGTATTTTGTATTAAGATTGCTTGACAGTAAATAGCGCCCTGTGGAGAATTAGGACAAGCAGATGACGCATAAGATATAGAAGGAAACAAAAATAAAAATAACAAAAATAAAATTGTTTTAGTCTTAATCATAATATCCAAACCAATTAAGTTTTGAGTGACGACGTTGAATAATCTTTTGAACAAGAAGTTATTGCATTGATTACATCAGGAGAATTTGAGGTAAAGATTAGATTTGGAGGTGCAAAGGAACTAATTCCGGTTATTGTATTTCCGGAGATTGATATCTTACGGTTTATTGTTTGGCCAACTTCAAATGAATTAGAGAGTGTACTGATAGAATTAAATGAAACTGAATTAGCACTTACAACGCCAATAAACATTACGTTCAGCAGAGGCATTGCAAAAAATGCTCCTTTATTCCTCAAAATTCCTTTACTCTCCATTGAAGTTACCTCCACGGTTTTTCAAATCTTTCTTTAAATATAATTAGAGTTGATATTTTTGCTTTCCGTAGACGAAAACTAATAATGTAAGGCTCGACATCCACGCCGAGACTCTTCAAGTTAATACCAAATCATAAATGATTAGAACCGTGTTATATAAATACTTTCCTTTTTGAGATTGAGACATAAGTTCTGGTCAAGACATTTTCGACACAAGCAACAGGAAAACCGCAAACCTGTTGCCACTATTCGGTAAATTGCACAACACCGAGACTTCTTACAAGACTGTTGAAAGATCATATTCCGAAACTTTGGTATCGATGGTTCTTCACAACATGTTCGTGATCATGGTGCGAAGGAAGGGAATAAAGCATGTCGATATGTCCGGAGACGGAAGAGGATACAACCCCACCATAAAGAAACACAATGCATCCAACGTCAAGAAGAATAACGAAAAGAAGAAGATGTTTGCTTATGCATTTGCATTCATCGACTTGAAGACGAACATGTATGTCGGTTACGGCACTGGAATGAGGTCAGAGAAGGAGGCGTTCTACAGCGCGAAGCAGATGATGAGCTCACTCGGAATAGAAGTCGACAGTGAAGAAAATCGGGACATACACACGATTCTACATTCTACCAAAGACAAATACGACGGTGAACTGCAGCAAGAAATGGCACGAAACATGGAAAGACCTTATGAGAGACACAAGGGTCTTTCTGGAGGAGTATTATAGACTTGAGAGTTCCGAGAGTGGTTTTGCCTCTTACAAGAAGTCAAATGGTTGGAACATATAACAGAGGCGTTTTGACAGGATTGCGACAGCAATTATGTGTAAAGGCATCTGGCACAACCTCCTCGTGTTGTGAAGAGGTTGACTTATGTCCCAATCCCTCTAAAATAGTAAAACATATTAATCTTAAAAAATATACGATTCGACTAGTTTTGTAATATTTGATTATATGAAACAAAAAACAACCGTTTCAATAAATACCGGAAATCATGCCGATATATCTCATAAATCTAATACTCTTACATTTGTAGAGTTATGTTCATTAATACGCACTCATGGATATACGTTAAGGTCTCATATAGATGTCTTAAAAAAATCCGATCCTGACGCCAGAAGAATGATTTATACGGGAACTAACGGCAATCCTCGGTACGATTATAAATTTGTAGAACTGATCCAATCTTATTTACGCGATTTAAAACTTAAACCTTCGGAGGGATGGCTTTCAGAGTACGAAATAAAACGTGAATTAAATCTAGGAAATCCACGTTCCAGTAATTTATTACTTAAAAAACTTTTAGAAGAAGCAGTAAAACAAGGAATAAAAACAGAAATTATTAAAAAAAAGACTAACGTTCTATATTACGAACCGGAAATATTAAAATTTTTAATGAAAAATTTATCTAAACTTTCAAGAGTTAATGCAATTAAATTACCTAAACATAACTGGCCTACCGAAGAACAGATTTTTGATCTGTTCAAACCTGCGTCTACAGAAGAAAAAGCAAAAATTCTTAATATAATAATATACTCGGATAATTTATATGGTAATAAATACGCAGATGTATTTAACTCTGATGTTAAAAAACACAATCCCAAGGCCCTTTTAAATATTGGCAGATACTTTGTAAATGCATTATATTCTAACGACTCTGCAGATAAAAAAGCCTTCCTGGATGCTTATTCTACGTACTTAAAAGCTGCAATACTCTATGTTGATATAGCAGGATCAGACTACTTTGATCATAATGAAGCATTTACACATTCAATGGGATATGCTATGCGGCATATAATTAAAAAAATAGGCGCTTCTAGCCGGTCATCCGATGTCTTTGCAAAGAAAACAATTACAGCAATAATAGATTTAGATCTCCAAAATCCTTCTAATCCAATAATTCATAAAACAACTAAACACATGTGTGCAGCATTTCTTTCAGGAATCAGATTTGGTATAAAAAAGAAACTTCCAGAAGATATCACAATTCCGATATACGAACATTACTTTTCAAAAAATCCAAATTCCTGGAGCCGTTTTGATTTTATATTTGCACAGCTCTTATCCGGGTTCCTTCCAGAAAAGCCTCAAAAGGATCTTGATAAATTATGTGAAATATATGGAAATGAAAGATGGTTCGGCCTTCATTCATGAATATATTCTATAGTTTATATTTAATAATTACGCAATACCTCTTTCATAAAATATATACGCTAAATTAGGGATCTGGCAAATTAAATAACTTCTTGTTTTATATGCTGTGTTCAATAAATAGATAAAAATCAATCTGCTTAAATCTAACACTTTTCATATATTGAAAATTTATATTGTTATAAAAGTACTCAGCATGTTTGCCTTCATAATGGTTTCTTTTTCTATGTTGTCTATTTTCTTTGAAAATAGGTATTCACCAATTGCCTCTTGAAGCGTGACTAAAACCCTTCGATGGCCCATCTGTTACTATGGTTGGTCTTTTTTCTCCACTTATCCTGTTTGTTTTTCTTATCTCCGCGAGACAATATGCGCAGCCAGTTTGGAGGCGTTACATGCTTTTCAGATGAGCCTTGGGATCTCCTATTACTACGCTCTTCCACTGTATTTCAGGCATTGCTGCGTAGTAGCTGTCAGCAAGTGTCATGCCGCTAAAGTATAGAGGGAATAGAACATTAATAGTCTCTGTTCCACTAAGATAAGGCTCGCTTACATACCCACTTATTCCGGTTATGTTGTACATCACTAAATCATCTATAAGAGACTGCCCCCCGTCCCATGGATGCTGGATAAGGGTTCTCGCACTTGTAGATACAAATGTTTCACCTATTGCTCCTGGTACAAACGTAAGATTCCATTCACTTGAGTTCTGCCCCGCAGTGCAGTCGCAGTTTGAGCCCCAGGAAGCATAGCCGCTAAGACCATGCACACCTGTCTCAAAACTTGTGCTTACTAAACGGTTATTTACCCCCATATTTGTCAGTATAGTATTGGTTTGGTTGAATTCATCATAGGAAGCGTAGTTAATGGAAAGAGTGTTGCTGTCCAGCAGTACATATCCAGTGTTTAATGCATCACCCGCGTTGTTTGCATCATTTATAAGGTTATATATACTCTGTAGCGTGGGCCCATCAAGCCTTGTCACTTCATACATGTGATACCGGTTCCATGAAAATGTATGATTCTGAAGGTAAGTAGTTGTAGTATTGACGGCGATATGTGAAGAATTTCCAAGGTAGTAATATGGATTGTTAATACCGCCATCGGCAGCATCAGTAAGGTTATCCGCCATAAATGAATCTATCGAATAACCGTTTCCACTATCCACTAATGGAGTTCCGTAAGTGGTAACTATGTAGTCTATTTTTCCCAGGCCTATGGAGGTTATCTTTGCCTTTACCTGAGACAGAATATTCTGCGTTACTGTATCATTGACATATTCAGAGGTTGATATTCCTGAAAGATTTAGTATATGCGATGCATTAAACCCTTCAGATATGCGTTGATTGGTAAAGTATGTGCAAACGTCAAGACTTATCTGGCTCGCAGGATTGCATACGAGCAAAACATCAGAATAGCTGTAGTAGGTGGTGGGATTAAATGATTTGGTGGGATTGGATGGTGGAATGGTCGTAGTTGATGACGTTGTCGAGGTTGTGCTTGTTGAGGTTGTGCTTGAGGAGGTAGATGTTGATGACGTTATTGAAGTTGTGCTTGTTGAGGTTGTGCTTGAGGAAGTAGATGTTGATGACGTTGTCGAGATTGTGCTTGAGGAAGTTGTGCTTGAGGAAGTAGATGTTGATGGCATTGTTGAGGTTGTGCTTGAGGAAGTAGATGTTGATAGTGTTGTTGAAGTTGTGCTTGTTGAAGCAGTAATGGTTGATGATGTTGTTGAAGGCAGTGTGGAGGTGGTTGTTAGCCCTACTGAACTCGCATCTGCTGAAATAGATCCAACTTCTATCTGTGACTCTACATTTCCACTTGTATACAATATCCACAATGTACCATGAAAGTACGTGCCCAATGTATTTGATTTGAGATTACAGTGAAATGTAAGCACACTCCCGTAATCTGATGAAAGAGTCCCATGCATAGGTACATAGCTGCTTATCTGTGGAGGAGTAGATATATTATTTGAGCATGCTGTTCCTGATAAGGTTATCGTGCCTGAGATAGATCCTATAGTAGCGTATAGCAATCCATTTGTTACAAGATTAGTTGAAATGCATAGAAAACCAGGTTGAGCTACACAGCTTGAAGGCAACTGAAATCCGGAGAACAGGCCGAGCTCAAACATAGCAACCAAGATTATAGCAATTATCAATATCTCCCAGCTGTATGTAGCCAGATACTCCATTGCAGATTGCAACCTTAATCGCATTCTATTCACTGTTATACAACGGCACAAACCATTATAAACATATTAGGAACCTGACATTTATGTAAAAACGCCGTCCCCTATGTCTAATTGTTAGGAACCTGACAAATTATAAACTTTAGGGTCTTATAAATTCTATTTCTCTATTCTTTCTTTTTAATATAGTGATAGGTACGTTTCCCATAGACAGGTTTGGCTGTAGGAAATGATTTGAGGCACAGCAACAATCCGATAGGGAGATATAACAAGGAAATCGGAAAAAAATCGGCGCTGTTTGTGTTTTCCAAACACATGAAGTGCGTTATCGAAACTTATTTTCTTTAGATTTATCTATAATTATATGACACCGCATAATAGTCTCTGCGAGAAAACACCAGTCAAGGCAGCATGCCTAAACTTGTAGTTGAGGAATAACAAACTTCTTGGTTTTATTCACCTATCGCGTAAAATTGAGATGAGAATAAGTTGACTTTATCGCTTTTTTGCTTCAAAATGAGTTTTAACAGATTAATGTGGCATAACCTCCTGTGTTATGAAGAGGTTGGTATATATTCAAATCCTTGTCAGTTGTTATGGGATTTGTACATTCATCTCATTGCTGCCGTTGATGGCATCTACCAACCCATAAACAGTGCGGGATTTCCAGCTCGCGGTGTTAAGCGAATACAGGATAAAGTTGCGTACAGCACAGCTACTGCATGCCCTCCCATGTTCCTGTCTGCGACTTCCTGCGCCTCGGCCTGTATATGTACACCTTACCCCATGGATCCTTTGTCTTTACCCTTGTAGGGCGCACCTTGGTGTATTTTGAAAGAGCAAACTCATCTTTTACAGGCTCTTCTGTAAGCATGGGTCCCTGTTTTTCTGCGTATTTGGGCTCCTTGTCGGCTTTGAGTATAGTTATGCATGATACAGGACACTCTTCAGGGCATATCATGCAGCCTATGCATTTGTCTACTTGAATGGGGAACTCGGTCATATCCTCTTCTTTGTCAGATACCGTTTTTGCATCTTCGGGATTTTTGTGCACTGCACGTGTGAAGTCGAGTGCATTGACGGGGCACACGTCGCCGCATATGCCGCACTGTATGCAAACGTTTTTATCGAATGTGTATTCGAAAGGCATATGCTCAGCTACTACCTAGGCACTGAAGGCCTCTGCTCCTGTGCCTGTTCCTTTGGCGGATTCTGCGGCTGCCCTGTCTGCTTGATTATTGGATTCGGGTTGGTTATCACGCTGCTGCGCGGTATGCCGAATTCAAGCCCGTACCTCAGCGCGACTATGCCTGCAATTACTAGAATGCCGAAGCATATGTAGAAAGAGTATATTGATAACGCAGGATTGTTCATCGAGTTGAAGTAGGTGTTTACGAATCCCCAGATGTTTGAAGCTGAATTAGATACAGTTGGCGGCAGGTTTGCGAGCTGAGTTGCGCTCTCTGTTACAAATATTGTGCCGAAGATGTAAAGGAACGTGCCGACTGCTATAAGTATTGTAAGCACATTGTTGTACTTTATGTCTTCGTCAGTATCTTTAATTAGCATTATTACCAGGGCTATGGCAAAGAAGTCTACTGCGAGAGGCATGAATGGCACTGCTATTGGAAAGTCCTGATATATTCCCGGATAAAAAAGCATGAACCCCAAAAACACTACAAGGAATATGCTTGCATCCCTGAGTATTACGTATATCAGCCACCATACATCTGCGGCTACCCTGAGCGTGAATTTCTTGAGGACCCTGAGGAAGTAGCCTCTTGCAACCTGTATTGATATTGCAAGTATGGTGAGCAGCGTCAGCATTACCGCAATTGTGTTCTCTGTGTAGATAGTGGCTGCATTAAGGTATGTTGTTGAATTTGCAGCTGCGTATCCTGGGACACTCTGAAGAAGCGTTGCGCTGTTTAGTGCAATGCTCATAAGGTCGGCCATTTTATTACATGGTTATAATAACGGCAATGCTTAAAAGGATTTCGCAGATCAGAAAGCATGCAAAGAAATGCAGATTCGACAACGCAGCTGTCGCCGTCTATTATGTTGCATATTGCAGCAGGTATGCAGACTAATCAACTGCAAGGCCGTCCGATATATTGGCAAGCTCGTACCCTGTAGTTGATTTGCCTACGACTACGCCTTTTGAATTTGCGACTGCACAGAGGCCTATGCTCAGAGCCCCCATGTTTGCTGTTGACTGCGATACGGACTTGAAGATGCCTTTCAGCTCTTCCTCCTCCTTCTCGCTGACAGCATTGTTCAGCACTATGCCTTTGTTTGTTAGAATATTGTTTGCGCCGACCGTCTCAAAACCGCCTATGCCCATCCTTATCACCTCAACGCCGAGCAGGTCGGATATGTGCTTGGCCTCTTTTGAAGAATAGTTAGGATTGATTATTGCAATGGTGTCGTTTGCGAGTATGTTGTTCCCTAGTGCATTTAGATCCGTGTCCAGTACATGCACGCTTACATTGGGAAGCGCCTTTTTCAGCTGGCGCACCTCGTTTGAGTATGCCATTTCAGGAAGTAGCACAGAATTGGAGTTGCATGTGGCATATATGCCTATAAGGTCGGATCCGTTGACAGTTGTGCTGTGGACAGGTGCCTCGAGATCTCGTTGCAACGCGATGTGCTCGCCTTTTGTTGCGCCTCTTGCTATAAGCGAAAAGGAATCTGCTGAAAGTGCAAATGCTCCGATATAATCGTTGCCGAGAATGTTCAGCTTTGCTACCGGCATTTAACTGACCTTCTTGTCAGTGCTCCCTGTAGGTGCCGTTTTGCCGCCTGCAGGTTTTTGAGGAGTGGATGCTGCCTTCTTTGATGCATCTGTCTGCTTTGCTGTGCCTTTTGAAGGTTGCGACGCTGCGGCATTGGCAGCTGGAGCCTGCCTTTTCTGTTCTGCGGCAGATTTGCCGGCAGGCGCTGGTGCAGCTTTGGGCTTGCGCTTAAGCTCCTGGGCAAGATCAGCCTTTACTATGTCTCCGCTTTTTTCAACTGTTATCTTTACAGGAACCATTCTCCTTGAAACCCTGCTTACCACATAACTGCCAAGCTCCTGGCTGAGCTTTACTGCACTGACATTTACCTTTGCATGGCGTGCTATGTCCTCCCTCAAGTAGTCTACAGACTTCTTCAGCCTGCGCGTTGTATGAATGCGCACAAGCCTCTTTCGCAGACTAACAGTCCTTGTTATAGTAGTTGCCATAAAAATCACTCCTTGAACTTAAGCTTCCTCTTGCGCCAGTCGCGCTGCATCCTGTTGTACTGGACACGCCTGTGCGTCCTTAATGTAGCAAGCACAGGAACGCGCCTATTCTGTTTCAGTTTTTTGCCAAGCCTGGCTTTTTTAAGTTGACTCTTCTTTCCCATATAAACACCATAATCCTATTTACTATTTTTCCTTTTTGCATGCCTGCTATAAGCGATGCCTTGCTTTAATATATAATTTATGCCGTTGCACCTTTTAAACGTGTCGTGTGTTGTTTGTATACCTTGTTTGTATACTTATTTGAACTGTTGCATTTTTAGCATTTTTGATTTGGTCTGTGATTTTGCTTTGAACATCTTATTTATGCTTGAACTCTATTGTCGGCTCCGGCCTGTATGTAAGCCGTGCAAGCAGACTCTTTAGCTGCTCATCTGTAAGTTTGCCCTGTATCCTGCTGCTCTGCGCCATCTGGATTATAAGACTTATAAGCTGCGTGTACAGATCCCTGTTGGATATGCGCACATTCATCAGCCGTTCGTATGCTTCATTGGTAAGGAATTTTTTTGCTATCTCGCGTTTCTGCTGCTCCGCCTGCATCGCTTTTATGCGCTTGGCCATCTCTTTTCTGTACTTGTCTTCCTCGCTTCCCTGCTGGTCAGGCATCTATGCACCTTTGAGCACCTCTCCGGCAGTTTTGTCCAGGAAAGAACGGCCTTGTGGTGTTATTGTGCGCCCTCTTTTCCCTTTTTTAACATAACCAAGCTTTTCAAGCGCATCGAATGCGTCTTTTATGGCGCTGCCGCCTGATCTGTATGAATGGTGCTTATGAACTACATGCCTTTTTCTTGTGCCGTATCTTATCCTGAGCCTTGAGATGCCTATCGGCCCGTTCAGGTATGTCTGCCTTAGCACTGAAGCGCATCTCACATACCAGAAATTCGGATCGCTTGGAACGCGCTCCTTTCCTGGTCCTGTTTTGACATAGCTTACATAGCCAGGTGCATGAACGTTCATGCTTTTAAGCTTCTCTGCGACCTTGCTTATCAGCATTGTGCTGTCTGCCTCGTTTATGTTTGACATGTTTACACGCAAAATGCATCTCATCAAAGATGAACATGCTTATATTCTACACATATTTTGCAACAAAATGTATATAAAAGGAGTGGTAAGACGCCTGACGTTTTGTACATTATGCCGGTTGTGCTGGTGCCTGCCATAATGGCGCCTTCATCGCGCAACAATCACGACACGCTTCCAAAGCTTACGCTTGGCATTACTCCATTTGGAGGATATGAACGAACTAATATGTATTGAAATGTTCCATAAGAAGTACCTGGGCTTGCATGTGAGGTTATAAAAATACTAAAATATTGATTTGATGTTGTTCCTATTGGTTGAGATACACTGCCACCCATTCCTCCACTAGTAAGCTGTTCTAAGGTAGAACCTGTATATCCACCATAATTATTTCCATCAAACTGTAAATCTAAAACCGTAGGGTAAGTTATACTACCACCTGCCATATAAGAACAACCTGCTATATCACCATTACATGCTTGGGTTTGAAATGAGTATCCTTGACCTCCAGTTGCAGTCATGTATGCCTCACCATTTGATGTCGAAGTATCTGTAATGCTTGATTGTGATAATATTCCAGCTTTAGTCCAAGTATCTGCGGCTGATAATGAATTTAGTAAAGTTTGAATTATATAATTTCCAGTTATTGGAGTATTGTAATAAATAAGTGTTATCATATAATCATTCTGCCAAAGATCAATACCATTTGAATTATATACGGTTAAGCTATTACTTACAGAATAACTACCTGTTGCTCCAGAAGGATTGCTTAAAAGTGAGTATGTCCATGAAGAGCTTAACGTATTTCCAATAAAATTATTATATATCGAAAACACGCTTGCGCCATCATCATACTGCGCGTACGAAGTCTGGAAGCATCCAGATGCACACCACAGCTGCGGTGCGTAGCCTGTGTAATGGGACGTAACTGGCGCATTGTTTGGCATAAAGTTCATGTAGATTGTAAGCGTGTTGCTGCCTGAACCAGCAGCACCGAGTGTACTACTGCCCAGATTTACCCATGCGACTGTATTTGTCGCTGCAGTAGACGCACCGCTTTCTAACCATGCATACATGGGCGTACTGCCTGCTTGCCCTGCAGGCGCACCTGATGTGAACTCGATGTTGCTTAGGTTTGATGCTTCGTACTGCGAATACTGCGACAATGATGGATTGAAGAAAACCATCTGCTGGAAGTTTGCTGCAGTGCCAGAACTTTGTTGGTTTGAAAGAGTTATTGGCACATAATACGACGTTTGTAGACTTCCGCTGCCGGAGCCTGCAAAACTGTTGGTGGTAGTGGCCTTTGCAGTTATCTCTGCAACCTGGCTTATTATGCCTGGGACATTATTCTTTGTGTACTCTATCCATAAAGTGCCGTGGAATTCTGTGCCCATTGCATTTGAAGTTGTAGGGCAGCTGAAAACCAAACTGTTCTCAGCTCCTGATGCAAAGGATAAATCAGTGCTTGAGAATGTTGATGGTTGTGCAGTGCTGCCGGAGCACCCCGTTCCGGTTACAGTAATCACACTGCCGTACGCCTGCCCAAAGGTAATAAGAAGATTGCCTGTGCTGCTAAGCTGCGGATTTGAGCACATGTAACCTGACTGTGGAATGCACGCATTTGGCAGCGCATTGCCTCCGCTGTTGAACACTCCGAGTTCGAACAGCACACCTATCACTACTGCAATGACCAGTATCGACCATCCATAAGTCATCAGATATTCCATTGCGCTCTGCGCTTTTTGTGAATATCTGCTCTCAGCAAAACCGAAGCCTTTCTTCTCTGCAGTCAAAACATCCCTAGAAGATTCTAAGCATTTCTTTTGGCATTGTGCCTGCTTTCTTAGATATGCTGGGGGTTTTAGCATAATCCAAGAATTGAATGTGAAACAATAAAAACATTGCTTTTGAAGCATCTCGTAGGGACTTGAAGCGGCAGACATCTATGAAACAGGATGGAGTACATCCGACTTTCCTCCAAGTGAGGATGGATACTTCACTACCCAAAAACATAGAGGTAAGGCGTGCAGAGTTTGAGACTGTAATATAAGTTACATATGGCGCCTTCTTCGCGCATATCCAGCATAAAACAGAGATATCTTCATATGGCTATTCCAAATGGTTCTGCAACACCAGAACTTGCACCTAATTGCCCGACTACTGAACCTGTAGGTGTATTTATTATACAACATTGCTTGAACAGAAATTTGCTGCATACGCATAGCCTGATGAGCTTATTGCTATGCCTGAAGGCTGAGATAAACCGGCAGTTATTGTGCCTTCTAATGCTTGCTCTTCTGGAAATATGACTAATTCGGCAGTGTATTTGACGTTGCAGTAACTATGTATGTACCTAACTCAGCCAATGTATTCGTCGCTCCTGGAACAGAGTACATAGCCCATATTGTTCCTGTAAACCTTTCACCCAATTCGCCGTAAGGGCCTGAAACCCCAGGATCTGTGTATTTTACCCAGAATCTTATCTGCTTTTCTTCGCCAGAAGTCAGCTGTGGCATAATACCGTATGTACCAACCACTTCACCCCAATAGTAAAAACAGGTATTGCATACTTTCCCGGGGGTGGTGTTATTTAATATTATTCCTTGTGGTACCGATATAACATAAACATTTGTCCAGGTGCTACCAACTTCGCCTATTGTGACATTTATACTTGGTTCCCCAGCGCTATTCAAAACATTTGCATCTGCAAATATGTTAGTGCATAAAAAACCTGACTGCGCAACACATGCAGATGCACCGCCGAAATTGTTGAACACGCCGAGTTCGTAAAGTGCTGCAAGTGCAACAGATATGAGTAGTATCGACCACCCATAAGTCATCAGATACTCCATTGCGGACTGTGCTTTTACAGAGCTTTGAATGTATTTGCACTTTTCGCACACACCGACAACTCTTGTTTACCGGTGGTTGTTATTGACGTATTGCTGAATCCAGTATGTAACGCCTGTCTTACCACCAACTGCGCCCCAATCGAAAGTATGGTTCATGTTATTGTTGTTACTGACATT
>JAJZOD010000011.1 GCA_021852055.1 Microcaldota archaeon | reverse complement strand
AGGCTCCGGCAGCGGAAGTCCACAAACGTCGCATTATGTGTCAATAACTCTTTCAAACCAACAAAGTTCTGGCACTGCAGCAAACTTCCAGCAGATGGTTTTCTTCAATCCATCATTGTCGCAGTATGCGCAGTATGAAGCGTCAAACCTGAGCAACATCGAGTTCACATCAGGTGCGCCTGCAGGGCAGGCAGGCAGCACGCCCATGTATGCATGGTTAGAGAGCGGTGCGTCTACATCAGCGACAAACACTGTTGCATGGGTGAATCTGGGCAGCAGTACACTCGGTGCTGCTGGTTCAGGCAGCAACACGCTTACAATCTACATGAACTTTATGCCAAACAATGCGCCAGTTACGTCCGGTTACACAGGCTATGCGCCGCAGCTGTGGTGTGCATCTGGATGCTTCCAGACATCGTACGCGCAGTATGATGATGGGGCGAGTGTGTTCAATTTCTATGATAACTTTGCTGGAACAACACTTAATACAAATAAATGGACTAATGATGATACTTCATTTAGCGTTGATAATAGTTTAATAATATTAAGCACTGGGGGATATAATTATATATATACAAAAAACCAATATCCTTTACAAGTAGCATATACGTATGTATCAACCTCTTCTTCAATGACTACCCCTGGATATTTAATTGCATTTTATAATGTTGGAATAAGTTCAAGAGGTGTAAGTGCATTTATGACAACTAATGGGGTCTATTCTATTGCTGAAAGTAATAGTAATTATCCTATATTTATATATGATACTGTATCAGCAACAGGGACCCTATATATACCATGGTTATTTTTAAGTGCCTATCCGCCAAATGGAGTAATGCCAAGCTTCAGCTTTGGCAGCGTGTCGTGATTGTTGCACAGGTAAATGTTCTCTGTTTCGATAAGGCCAAGATTAACAGTTGCATCGAGTTAAAAATAGGTATCAAACAGCAGCATGCTTTTCCGGTAAGCTACTGCATCATGACATCTTTATTCTGCTTTTTCATCTGTTCCATTTCTGCGCGCTCTGTGCGCCCTATGCGCTTTGTAAGAAATTCGTACAGAACGACTGCATTGTTGTGTTCATGATCTCTTGATGCATAAAGCAGCATTATGTCGTCACGTTTTGACCTGTTTATCAGCGTATTGACAAGCGGGTTTTTCTCCAGCTCGCGTATGTACTTCTTTTTGAATATCTGGTACCATTCAGGATGGGCATGCAGCTTTAGTCGCAGTGCATTGCTTGGAGCTATTTCGCGCATCCACGTGTCTATATTAGCAGTGCTTCTGCGAACACCGCGCGGCCACAGCCTATCAACCAGAATGCGCTTTCCGTCAGTTATCCCTGTCCGGTCGTAAATACTTTTAATGCCAAGAAGCACAAACTCACTGCTTAAAAAACTACAAAAAAGCATTTAAAGTGTTCGTTTTACAAAAACATAAGCAATACAACATGCAGCAGAGGCATTTACAGCATGAAGCAGCAACATTTTGGGATTTCTGCGGTTTTGGGGCAGGGATAATCGCAGCAATCAGGTTAGTTCCTGCTGCTCTTAGGCTCAGGGCTTAGACATTTGCTGCTGCTTTTGTGCTTTGTACTGCAATGCAGCTTCTATACTGCCTGCCATTATGCTGAAACCGTTTGCAAGGGCGATGAGCCTGCTGATGTCCTTTATCCTGTTGCCAGACATATGCACTCCGAAGTGCTGCAGCATTAATGCCTCCTGAACTGTGATGCCGTCAATATACAACGATTTTCCGGATACACGGCCTGCCATGTCAAGAATTCCTGCCATATAGCTCCTCGAATTCGCATTTGGAAACCTGAAGAGTATGCTGCATGATTCAGATATCTTGTGCAGCTGGCCCCCTAGTTTTGAGTGATAGAAGAACGCGCGGTATCTGCCATCAGTTTTTTCTATCAGGAGATGATTCGGCTCGATGCCGAGCGAATTCAGCGCAATGTCTATGAAATGCTCTTCAAGCTTTTTATTGTTTGTAGATATGCCTATTGCGTTTCTTTCTGAATTGCTTCTGCTTTGAAGCCCTGCAAGGTAGCATAACTCCGGAGTAAGTTTTACTTTCATTGCATCACTGCATATGCTGAAACGCATACTTATTTTATTGTATTACTTATATAGCCGTATCTGAAACTGCAGGAATGCAGAGGCTCGGCAGCGAAACATAAAAACAGAAAAATAGGAGATGTAGTCTTGAGAATTAATGCGAAGCCGCAACAAATGCTTTTGTGCACACTAAATGATAATTTAGTTCTTGATAAAACCTTTAATAAAAGTTTTTCGAGGTGATCTATCCGCAGGTTCCCCTACGGATACCTTGTTATACCTTAGCCCCCCTCACGAGACCTTAGTTCGACCATATCAGAAGATACGGCGTCACTAAGACCCCACTTGGATGACTTGGTAGGCGGTGTGTGCAAGGAGCGGGGACATATTCACCGCCCGATGGTAACAGGCGATTACTAGGGATTCCAACTTCATGAGGGTGAGTTTCAACCCTCAATCCGAACTGGGGCTGGTTTTAGGGGATTAGCTCCTCATCTCTGAGTGGCAACCCATTGTGCCAGCCTTTGTATGCCGCGTGTAGCCCTGGAGATTTGGGTCGTACTGACGTACCGTAGCCCTCCCCTTCCTCCTGCTTAAACGCAGGCGGTCCCGACAGAGTGCCTGACGTGCATCCACGCCAGTAGCAACTGTCAGCGAGGATCTCGTTCGTTACAGGACTTAACCTGATAGTTCACACCACGAACTGACGATCGCCATGCAACACCTCTCGGCTCGTTAGGCAAAGTCTTTAGCTTGGCCTTCATCCTGCCGTCGCTCCAGGTAAAATTCCCGACGTTGAATTCAATTAAACCGTAGCATCCACCCCTTGTGTGCTCCCCCGCCAATTGCTTTAAGTTTCAACCTTGCGGCCGTACTCCCCAGGCGGCAGACTTAACAGTTTTCCTACGGTACTGCACCTATTCAAGACAGGTGCAACACCAATGTCTGCATGATTTACTGCTAGGGCTACTCGGGTATCTAATCCGATTCGTTCTCCTAGCCTTCGTCACTCACTGTCGGATGCGTTCTGGTCAAGCGCCTTCGCCACAGGTAGTCCTTACAGGATTACAGGATTTAACCCCTACCCCGTAAGTACTCTTGACCTCTCCCGCTCCCTAGCCGAAAGGTATCTTATGCACGCATGCTTGTTGAGCAAGCACATTTCACATAAGACGGTTCCGGCCAGCTACGGACGCTTTAAGCCCAATAATAGTGAACACCACTTGTGCCGCCGGTATTACCGTGGCGGCTGCCACCGGTCTTACCCAGCACTTATTCGCCAAGCTGACTAGACTTGGCAAAAGGCACGTTAAAAACGTGCCACTCAGACTCCCCCCATCATGCTTTCGCACATTGTGGAGTTTGCGCGCCTGCTGCACGCCGTAGCGCTAGGGCCCTTGTCTCAGTGCCCTTCTCGGGGCTTATACTCTCATATCCCCTACGGGTCAAAGGTATGGTGGGCCGTTACCCCGCCATCTGCCTGATCCGACGCAGTCTCATCGTAGGGCGAAGACGCTCCATTTCGCGTCCCTTTTCACCTAAAACTCCTTCCAGATGTCTTAGATTATATGGAATTAGCCTCAGTTTCCCAAGGTTATACCCTTCCCAACGTTAGATTGACCACGCGTTACTGAGCCGTGTGCCACACCTGATGTCCAGATGTTGACTTGCATGGCTGTCGAAATCTGATAGCAGTGTCCTCCAGCAGCATCGACTGGAGTTGAAATTTACTTTTGCAATTGCGTTGCGAGCTTCTTTGCATTCTCAAGACTACATCCAATTCCAAATAGGAATTTTCATAAACCGCACCTTCAGCAAGGCATAACCTTGAATCAGGGCAGCTATCTTATCATCGGGCATCACTCTCCCAAAGAATAGATGAGCTATATTATAGCGAAGAAGGTTTATAAACATTATGCAACAGTATGCACAGTGTATTATATTGTAAATGCAGCACAAACGCCTGTTTTTGCGCACGCAAAATGCATTATCTGATGGCTATAAGGCAAATGCAGAGGAAAAGTTGTTGCCATACGGAGATTCACAAGGCTATGCATCAGTATTTTATTTCACTTCCGCTTTCCTGGAATAAGATCCATTACAATTGCATTATCATCTGATGGCCTTTTGAGGGGTTGCACGTCAACCCATTCGCCCATAGGACCATGACCCCTGCCAGTAACAAGTGTCATCATTATGGAGCGTTCAGGAACCTGTTCATCTGTCTTGGTTTGTACATGCATCTTCCTTTTAATTCTGAATGATCTAAACATATTAACACAGTATCTTTAATGTTTTCAACATATTTATATGTTGCTGAAACACCCAGAGGCGTGTAATGCGGATTTTAAGCGCGCACACAAATAATATATACCTTTGATAAGAACTACTACTGCTTCTGCTCCAATCGTCTAGTCCGGTCAAGGACACGGCCCTCTCAAGGCCGTAACTCGGGTTCAAATCCCGATTGGAGCACTTGGCCTTTGGGGTTATATATAGAACGCACATTTTGCACCCCTAATCTGTCGTCGATAAATTCCGTATTTCTTAGAGGTAGATTACCTTGTAGAAAAGTTTTATACATGCATCTTCGTCCAGTATCAGGTTCATGCCAAGGGCTTCCTTTGGAGTCACCCACCTGTAATCTTTGTGTTCCTTTGGATTAAGAGTGATTTGATTGCCTGCGACATATTTTGCTGAGCTGATGTGGTATATGAAATCGCTTTCGGGATAGCGCACAAAGACTCTGCCCCAGTAGCGCATTTTTTTATAAGGCACCTTTATGCCTGTTTCCTCGAGGAGCTCCCTGCATGTGGCATTTATGTAATGCTCGCCTTTCTCCACTTTGCCTCCTGGAACGCCCCAGGTATTGCCTTGGCTCTCCTCTTTTACACGATGCAGAAGGAGAAACTTTCCTTCATTTTCAAGAAAACAGCCCACTATCTCTAAGTTATACTTGAAACCGGTCGGCTCTTCTGTAAATATCATAAAACCACATTGTTTGGCTTTTATATGATGGGCGAAACAGGGCAGGATATTGCAATAACATGCTTTATTCTGCGAAACAGGTAAATTATTTCGATGTTTTATCCGAGTCCATTGGAACCGGTGCAAGCGGATGACAATCAGTACATCTTCTTTAATCGGTTTATGCGCTCATCGATAGGCGGATGCGTTGAGAAGATATTCATCAGGCTCTTGCCCTTGAATGGATTTGCAAAGTACATTGAGCCGTTGACCTCATTAGCTGCCTTTACTGGCTGTGATGTAGGACTGGCTGCATAGTTCTTTATCTTTGTCAAGGCATCAACAAGGCCCTCAGGGTCGCGCGTGAGCCTTGCCCCGTTTGCATCTGCCATGTACTCCCTGCGGCGCGATATCGCAAGCTGCACCAATGCGGCAAATATCGGCGCGAGGATTCCAACTACTATGGCCACGATTATAAGTATGCCGCCGTTGTTGCCTTCGCGGCTGCCGCCTCCGAACCAGAACATGTTCCTTAAGATTGCGGCTATTATGCCTATGGCTCCTGCAAATATTATGGCAATCATCATGAACTGCATATCGCCATTGGCTATGTGCGACATCTCATGGGCAAGAACACCCTCAAGATCCCGTTTGTTCATTATTGACAGAAGCCCGGTAGTTACTGCGACAGCAGACACCTTCTTGCTCCTTCCCGTAGCAAAGGCATTCGGATTCGGATCGTTTACTATGTAAACTTTCGGCATTGATACCTGCGTAGCTGAAGCAAGGCCGTCAACTATGCTGTAAAGCGATGAGTACTGCTGCCTATCTGCCTCTTTGGCGCCTGCCATCTTCAGCGTTATCTTGTCACCGCTGAAATAGACTATAACAGCGTAGATAAGGATTATGGCGACGCCTATCACCAATGCTATGAGCCCTCCTCCGAGAAAATACACAAAAAGGTATACGATGGCTGAAAAGAACACTATAAAGATGAGCATCAGAAGTATCGATTTAATCTTATTTCTAGCTATCTCATCGAAAAAGCTTGCCATCTAAACACTTTACTGTGATTTGCCTTTTGACTTGCCCTTTGACCCGGATTGCGGAGGCCCGCTTGCAGGACCCTGCTGCGTGTTGGAACCGGATGAACCTGAAGACTTTGCGCCGCCGGACTTCTGAGAAGGCGCAGAGTTAAGGTCGCCGAAATCTACCTTTACTGGCTCGCGTTCAGCCTCGCTCTGGGTCTGGAAGAAGTCATACTTGACAAAATGAAATGCATTTGCGAATATGCTGCTTGGAAACTCCTGCAGTGCGTTGTTGTAATCAAGCACATAGTCGTTGTATGAAGTCCTTACAAATGATATCTTGTCCTCTGTGTCGGTAAGCTGCTGCTGGAGCTGCTGGAAGTTCTGCGAGGCCTTAAGGTCTGGATAGTTCTCTGCTACTGCAAATATGCTCTTTAATGCCTGGGAAATCTGGTTGTTTGCCTGCGCCTTGTCCTGCACTGAGCCGTTTATTAGTGAAGACCTGAGCTGTGTTACCTGCGTAAGGGTTCCGCGCTCGTATTTTGCATAGCTTTTTACAGTCTCGACCAGGTTAGGTATAAGGTCGTACCTTCTCTTAAGCTGTACATCTATCTGTGCCCATGCGTCCTGCACGCGATTCCTCTTTGATATAAGGCCGTTGTATATTGCAACTATGGCGATTATTATCACCAGTATTACAATACCTATTATTCCATCAAGCAGTAAGCCCATTAAATCACATCTAATACTTACACTTAAAGGTTTATAAAGGATATTGCAGTTTTGGGTTTTGGATGCTTCAGGACTGCAGTAGCACCGCATAGCGGGAAAATTCCTATCTTTTAGACCGACATAATTGATTTCTCCTCCTAGCACCTGACGCCGCCCATCGGAGGAAAACATCTTCGCGTACACAGGACTGGTGCCTAAAATATACCAATCTGGCAATAAGGAATGGAAGGGCCACATTACAAAAGGCAATGGCTTCCTGAAATGGACATTGGTAGAATGTGTAGGGATACACATAATGAACTCCGCGGATTCGCCTATAACTGCAGCCTATGAACGCATACGAGAGAGAAGAGGAAACAAAAAGGCAAAGATTGCAGCCGCAAGGCATATGCTGCGAGCAATTTATTATATGCTCAAACAGAACCAGGATTTTGATTCCTATTTGGGAGGCAGGAGGATGCGTTGATCCCATCGTGTTGCAATGCAACGTCCTTCAGACTAACGCCCTCCTGCCCTAATGAAAGTCAGAATATCGCACTGCGATGGATAGTAGAGCATCATAAAAGTATAAAAAGACGAATGGTGATAAATGATTAACCGAGAACATTATTCTGGCCTTGCGACTCTTGTCGCTAGGTCGGAGAAATCAATATAGTAGTCGGGAGAGGATGTCACATTTGTGTTGTGCAACAATTATGTTAAGTTTTAACTGCGAACGTAGTCTAGCCTGGTCAGGACTCTGGCCTTCCAAGAAAACTTTACACATGGAGTTTTTTCATACCGAAGAAAGCCAAAAACCCGGGTTCAAATCCCGGCGTTCGCATCTTAGAAAACAGGGCAGTTACAGCAGCATACAATACCATTGTCAGAAAACCTTAAAGCACTATAAGTTTAGCATAATTTGATATTAGTTGGTGTATTAATTATAAAGACAGAAAGACAAACATAAAGGCAGCAATAATTGATATGAAGCAGTAAGAATAATGTATTTGTAGTGTTTAGTGTTGAGCTGATGGCAGACTTTTTTGGGACTATTATATTCTCGGTTGTGATGGGCTTTTCCATATATCTATCGCTGCCTATAGTGCTTCGCAAAAAGACAAGCGAGAGGATTACGCGGCTTCTCAACTCTGTAGCCATAGGCATATTAGTCTTTCTTATGTGCGACATCTTTTCGGATGTTGCTTCAAGCCTTTATTCTGGAGGCTCCTTGGCAGGTTACGGAGCGAACCTGTTCCTTAGTGCTGTCTTTGCTGCAGCGCTGTTTGTAGGCTTCTTCATGCTTTATTATTTTGAGAACAGGAACAAATCAGGTATAGGACCATCTCCTATGCGTATGTCATTGATGATAGCGATAGGAATAGGCCTCCAGAACCTGACAGAGGGCTTGGTATTCGGCTCGCTGTCAGTTAGCCTCGGGCTGCTTTCAGGCGCAGCGCTGGTAGTGCTCATAGGATTCATACTTCAGAACATGACCGAAGGCTTTCCCATAGCTGCGCCATTTTTGAATCACGATCAAAAAAGGCTGGGCACTATGCTACTTTTATTCCTTGTTGGAGGGCTGCCAACTGTAATAGGAGGCGCAGTAGGATATTACTACAGCTCTACAACTTTCAACATTTTATTTGACGGACTCGCTATAGGTGCAATACTCTACGTCATACTGCCAATGATAAAACACCAGATACGCGACATTGACAACATGAAGCAGCGCCTCGTTTATGCAGGGATATTCCTCGGCTTTATCGTAGGCTTTCTTGTAAATCTTATTTAAGTATTTAGACTAGCCAAGATTAACTTATTCTGGCACTGTACTTACAAATGAAACTTGCAAATGGCAGTGCTGTAAATTTATTTTATGCTAATGTTCATGCTAAGATTCATGCTAAACTTCTATGCTAAGCTAAGCAACGGCTAATGCCATTACACAGATGCACAGGAGTGCATATGTGCATGCAGCTGCACACAACATCAGGTCGCTGTCGCATTTGCAGTTGCAGTTGCACCAGATTCTCCCTGCACGGTGACAGCATAGGTCTGGTTCTGTATAAGCTGTACGCCCATGCTGCTTTCACCGAAGACTGCCTGTGCATCAAACGCAAGGGTAATGTTTGCGCCAGGAGCAAGCGTGTAGCCGTTCTGGCCCTCGGCTTCAGCTTCTGACTGAGGCAATGACAGTGTTGCGTTCTGCATTATCAGGAAATTCAGAGATGAGTGCATCTCATGTTCAAATTCGAGCGTTCCGTTCACTAACGCGCGCACCTTTGCTGTGACATTGCCAACATGCAGATCTTGCTCTATGGTGCTGTTCAGATCTAAACTGCTGTGCGCCTCAGAACCGTTGTCGTGACCTGTGCTTACGCTTGAGTTTGCATGCGTTTCTGCTTCAGAGCCGCTGCTTGAATTGCTGCCAATCACTGTGTTAGACCCAATACTTATGTTGATCGAAGGAGGCACGTTGGTGTTGATCCTTATGTCGCCTGTTGCACCTGCAGTGGCATCTGCACCAACAATACCATTGAATGAGGATGCCATCATGCCTCTTATGAATACATGCTTCAGAACTACTGATGAGTTGCCGCTGTTCTTTACAGCTACTGAAATGACCATGTCGTTGCCCTGCTCTGCCAGTGAGGTTGAGCTTATGCTTATGCTTGAATTTGTTTCAAGCTTGGCGCGTATGCTTGCATTGATATTGGCTCGGTAGCCGACTTTGTCACGTGAAACTGCTGAAGACCCTATGCTTCCTGTAACTATGGCCTTGGCAAACGGAACCATTACAAAAACGCTCTGGTTTGCATTTGACTGGCCGTATATCTGCACTACAGAAGGCGACAGATTTATCAGTGCAGAACCGTTGGCTGAACTGAGAGTGCCCTGTATCTTAATTTGGAGCCTTGAGCCTGGAATTGTAACGTTGTATGTTGCATTGCTTATTGTTATTTTAGCGCTTGCTCCGGTAAATACAACTGAATCGAAAGAGGTGTTTGCAGGAACATTTGCAACTGCTATTATCTGGCTGACATTCGTCAGGCTGAGCAGATCTATGCTTCCTGAGCCGCTTGTATTGACAAATCCTGTAGTGTTAGATTGGCCGTTCTCATGTACCATTATACTTGTATAGCTCAATATAAGGGAGTTTGTTCCTGGAGGGACTTCTGGCGGGTCCGTTATTGAAAGCACTACAGAACCGTGCTGAGCAGAACCGTGCTGAGTGCTGGTGGCTGTTGAATTTGTGCTGGACGTCACAGACGTTGTCTGGTATGCCTTGCTTCCCTGATTACCAGTGAATGCAACTATTGCCACAAGTGCAATTATTACTATAATCGCTACGCCGATTCCTATAATTTTTTTATCTGCCATTAAATCAACTATGCGTGCAAGCGCACAGGATTTATAAAGAAACAAACAATTATAAACCTTCTTGAGCATATATGTACGCCAAACGGCCATAGGAGCAGGGTAACGCCCGAACTCATTCCGAACTCGGAAGCTAAGCCTGCTCACGACATGAAATACTGCTGTAACAGTGGGAAAGCATGTTGCTGTTTGGTACCTATTTTTAATTTGCTGTGTTTGGCCTGATTTTAGTTATATGCCGGGCACTTATCCATAGATTCCTACAGGGATGGTCACAGTCCCGTTGTATGGAGCTGCGCCAATAGTAAGCAGCACCTGCTGAATCCCTCCGCCGCATGGTCCGTCTATCCTTAGCCAGTATGTGCCAGCTGGTGCAGTTGCGCTTGCTGCTATTGCCACTGAAAAACGCGTAGTCGTGTTTGCAAAAGTATAGTTCTCGGGTTTTATGCTTATGGTTATGCCTGTATTGTTTGACATTGTGCCGTTCAGTGTGGATATATACGCATAATGCTGCCTTGTGCCTTCATGTGCCGAGGATAGCAGCGTTATTGATTCGTTTGCGTATAGTATTCCCGAAGTGCCGGGACTTATTACATAATCGTAGTACCTCTGGCCTGCGCTGCCATTTACCTTGTATACTGAAAATCCTGATGAACTGCTAATGCTTCCATTGATGTCGTAATTTATCATTGGGCACGCCACCATGATAGAACTGGTGCCTGCGACTCCTGAAGTCTGCGTAGTAACCGATGCCTGTACTGTATTTGACTGAATGCTTGCATTGGATAGCGTGTTTGAAGCCTGCTTCTGAACAGCCGCAGAATAGTCCGATATAAAGTATATTGCAGCTATTGCCACAACAACAATAAGCGCACCGAGCACATACTTCGCAACAGCGGTGTTCATGTTGCTTGTTGCGTGATAATACTTAAGCTTCTTGAAGTGCTCGCTTTCAAGCTTTTCTACAGAGCCCATGCGCGCCAGCTCATCCATATGCTGGCTTATGGTTGCTGACGATAGACCTAACTCGCTGCTTAATTGGCTTATTGTCATGTCCCTTTTCTTCAGCAGGCCAAGTATCCTCTTTTTTGTCTGAAGTGTTTTTGTCATGAAACCACATTAGTCCATATTACTAATACTTATAAATCGGTTTTGGGAAATGTAGGTTTTTTGCAGGTTTTTACGACTTGCACTATGATAAAATGCATTGTAAACACAATGAAGCAACGCATGCCCATTTTCATTGCATATGATGCTGCACTGTTTCCAGGTTGTTTCCACGCGTTCGGCGCCTGTTCCTGAGCATTATGATAAGAATTATCAGCACAAGTACAAGAACCAGCGCCAATATTGCGATAGTGATTACAGGAAACGGCTGCTGTGAATTCTGCAGTAACTGCACCGCTATGGTATGCACAGAGGTGTTGATTGTATTTGATGCAGATATAGAGCTGTTGTAGCCCGCGCCTGCTGGCGTGCTGTTCGGTGCGCTTGCAGTTGTGGGAGGAACCACAAATGTTGCATTAGCGAAGGTTGCGTTGCTGGGCGCTCCTGATGCGTATATTACCTGATTCTTATCCACCTTGCCTGGCGTAACGAAAGCGCCGGAAACATTCTGCAAGGTTCTGAGATTTGTTGCTGATTCAACGGTATCGCTGCCGAATGTATAAGCAGTTGGCACCTGAATCGGGGTGCCATTAGAGTCATAATATAACCATAAGTTTGAGGACATTTTATTGAAGGTTGTCGCAGAGCCGTTGCCCTCTCCGCCAAACACGAACTCAAAGTCGTAGAAGTTTCCAGAGGGAGCCGTATAGTACGGAGTTAACAGGAAGGAGGCGTTGTCCGAGGTTATGTTGAACGTCACATTGTCAAAGTAATACACGTCTGATCCTTCAGCCACGCCGAATGATACCACAGGCTTGCCGGAGTAGTACTGTATCAGCATTACAGGGGAAAATATCAATGGATATGAGTAGGGTGTTGAGTTGGTTGCATACGCATAGTAGGCACTTGCGTTTTTTGTGCCGTTCGACAGGCTGACGTAGCCATTGCCGGATACAGTTGCGTTTGATATGTTCGCATTTTTTGCAGTATTGTTCCATATGTTGCTGAGTAGATCGTATGACATGTTGCTTGTATTCAACTGCACGACATTCTGCAACCAGTAGATGTAGGTCTTGCCTTTGGATACTATGTTCAGTTCAGCATTTAACTGGAGGCTCATCCCATTCTTAGATATACCGGCGCCTGGCATGGCATTATACGCTGATGCAGAGTTTAACCTGGCTATGCCGGCGACGCCATTAGTTTTGATTTGATATGGCCCGAGATTGCCTGTTGAGTTGCTTAGGCCGTAGCTGGCTATTCCGATAGGCAGGCTGCTTAAGGAGCTCATGTTGTATATGCTCTGGTTCAACGGATTTACTAGCACAGGGGTTGAGTTGGTGTACAGAAGCATTTCTGAGTTGCCCGGAGCAGTAACGGAGAGGTTGTATGCACCTCGGTTGGTTAACCATGTGTAGTTTATATGAGAAGTAGCATTGCTGCTTATGCTGAAATTATTGTAGATAGTGTTAGGAAATATTACATTAAGCGCCGTATTGCTTATATATTTCAGAGTAATAGAGCTGTAATTCTGAAGGGTGACTGGTAGCGCGTATTCATAAGAGAAGTTAATTGACTTTATCTGGCCTTCAGGAGCTGTAAATGAATCGAGGGTATAGTTTATCGCATGGGAGCTGCCGTCTGGGCTGCTGCCGCTTATTGTAACGTAGTATGATCCTGGTCCTACATTTATAGGTTTGACATAAGAGCCGGCAGATACATTGGCCGCGTATATGGAAGTGTATGAAGACCCATTCTTGAAGTTTGCATACTGCTGGGCAGTCATCAAAGCTATCGTACCGCTGTAATTCAGGCTGTAGCCTAGTGCTATGGTTGAAGGCGATGTCGTATTTACCTGTATATAGCTGAAGTATCCTGCAGGAGCATTGTAAGCGCTGAAAACCCCAAGTATCCATGCAGAAACAGCCAAAGCAACGAACAGATGAATTTTCATGTTCTCATATTGAAAATATTGCATAGTATGCTATTTATCTGTTTCTCTGATTTTCCTGGCAGCAATACAGTTGAATCGCATATGTACCAAATGTATTATTTTTGGACTAGTTGTATGCAGTTGCTTGACAATATTGTTATATTCAAGCAAAAGTACATGTCGACGAAGAGTCATTGAAAGGAAAGCTATATATATGAAAAATTAGGCAATATTCTATAAGATGATAGATATGCCGAGCTACAAGACAGTATCGAAGCTTAATAAGAGTATCCAGCTGCTTGAAAGCCTGCTGAGGGAAAAGGACACAGGCCATAAGGTTGTTGTTGATTCTGACACGTGGGAGGGCGTAGGACCAGGCAGCAGGATAAAGGTGTCGCCTAGGAACTACAGGATTATCACACCCGAAGGAAGATCAATACAGGAGACTTGGACTGTGGTGAAGCAATCGGATGGCGTTACAATAAAGCCTGTTCTCACAGAGGAACAGGAGAATTTTCTCGTATTACTGTATAAACCGCACCCTGCAGTTGGCCAGTGGCTTCTTGAATTCCCAAGCGGCGGCAAGAAAGCGACAGAAACAATAGAGCAGACTGCAGCAAGGGAACTTGAAGAAGAAACTGGTTATAAAGCAGGAGGCATGAATGTGATAATGCGCGACATGCGCTTTGCACCGTTCAGGTTTGAGCAGAATGAGACAGTCGTGGAAGCAAAGGATCTTACAGAGGGCAAAAGAAAGCTGGAGTATGAGGAATCAGTCATGGAAGTGCACCTTGTTCCTGAAGGCATGATAGCTGACCTCCTGAGATACAATATAATAAAAGATTTTAGAACACGTGCCATTGCAGCTGAACATCTTATTGGAAGATAGCAAAACCGCATCGGCCTATTAGATTAGATCCCGCTGTGATTACACCTGAAGCATTAAGGTGCCTTCTTTATGGAATGCGCAGCGTTACTTGTCCGTTCTTTTGTACATTATTAGCATGACTGCTCCAACAAAGGAGAGGAGTATACCTAAATTTAGGAGCGTATATATTCCGACTGGCAGATACTGCGCTTGTGACGGATTTATTGCAGCAACGATAGTACTTACATAAATTACTATGAAAAGCAGTGATATCACAGTTAATGCAACATAGCCGTACATCTTATGATTCAATGGATGTTTAACGAACATATATGCCGAATCGGCTATTATAAGCCCTGCCCCTATGTTAAATGCAGAATATGAAGGTGAAATGCCTGTCATTAAGCCATAAACTGCCCAGATAAACACTAAGGCTCCGCCAAGAAAGAGCGTTATCACGATCCACTGTTGTTCGTCCATGAATACCACAGACTATTAAAAATTCAAGATTTATAATCTTTACGCTAGAAGCAGAGCAGATTTGATATGGCATTTTGCTTACTTCTTCGCTTTGATGAACTCCTTGTAGAAGAGTATTGTTGCGATTGTCTTCATGTCTATTATCATGTTTTTGCGTATCATGTTCAGCGCTGCATCGAGGCTCACCCTCTTAATCTGTATGCTTTCGGTGTCGTCCAGATGCTTTTTGCCCTTTTTTAGGCCTGTCGCGAGATATACGCTTACTGTCTGCCTCTTGCCTGCAGGCGATTCGTACGCTTTGAAAAGAAAGGCAAACTCAGATGCAGTGTAGCCGGTCTCTTCCTCGAGCTCTCTTTTTGCAGTCATTTCAACAGCTTCGCCTTTATCCGCATGGCCGGCAGGTATCTCGTATATATGCCGGCGTATAGCCCGCCTGTACTGCAACTCAAGCAGCATAGTACCGTCTTCAAATACAGGGAGCACTGCAGCAACAGGTTCGCCGGTTACAACTACGTAACTGTACTTCTTACCGGTGCTGCTGTGCGCCTCCTCTTCCACTACAGCAGTGAAATGGTTTTTGTACAGTATCCGCATGGCATCAGAATATTATCTTTTTATTTTTTATTTTTATTCTGCTGCTCTCCCTCCAGGTATATCTCTGAAGCAAGCTTGTGCCTGGATACGCTGTGCAGGATTACGCGGCCGCTGCCGCTGAACTTTGCAAGGAACAGGCCTATGCCGCCAAACATGGCAGTGCGTATGTTATCTACAAAGCGTATCTTGTACTGCAGGGTTGCGTCGAATCCGGCTATGTGGCCCGGATCAACGTCAAGATCAAGCGTGCCGTCAAGGTCGTACTCGATTATGTCGCCGACTATGTGTATGAAAACATCACCGGGACCTGTGAACTTCTGCAGTACTAGACCAGCTCCGCCAAGAAATGCTGCACCTATGCTTATAGTCTGCATTGAGAACTTGATGCTTGTAGTGCATGCAAGGAAAGCATATGCCTCGGATATGAACTGCTGGCCTTCGCCTAGATGTATCTGCTTTATCTTGCCAGGCATTATGCCTGATACAGAGATGCTGCCGTCGCCGTCTGATTTGAACTCGGTAAGCATTGCAGTAGCGCCGGTTATCTTTCTCTCAAATGCTCCGGCAATTCCGCCAACAAGCCTTGGCGTCATGTGTATGTTTGAACTCTTGCTCATCAGCTTGCCTGCATCCGAGTACACGGACTCTCCGTCGGACATGTTTATATTAAGCGACTGCATTGAGCTGCCTATTATTTTATATTCCATAAAATCACATTAAAGCATTACATATTATTGCATATTGCATTGGCCGGTTTGCGGCTTATTTTATCAGCCTGCTCAGCTCGTCCCCCTCGACATTATATTTGTGTTTTAGCATTATCTCGCGCATCAGCGAGGGCTTGTCTGTTTTATCAAAGCTGCTGATGAGCTCTTGCAGTTTCTTGCCTGATATCCTTTGCAGTTTTTTCTCTTCTATTATGATTTCTACAGCTGCGCCGTCTTTCGGCTCTTCTGATAGTATCTCGCCTATGCCGGCCTTGGTTATTCTGCCTTTGGAATAAAGCGAGAATATTTCAATTATTGTATCTGGAGGTATGCGCTCTATGCGCACTCCTGCCCGACTGAGCTCCCTGAACTTCTCGAGGAGCACAGATGCAGCAACTGCAGGGCTCGCCTTTGTTTCTGATATGACGGCACGGTAAAGCGGCAGCTCACGCGACCAGAGCATCTGCTCTGCAAGCTGCGTGTTTCCTATCTGTTCGTGGAGCGCCTTCCTTGCAGCGTCTATGTCTACCTTCTTTGACTGGGCCTTTTTTACAAGATGCCCTGCCAGAACAGGCAGCACGTCAGTTTCAGGATACATGCGCGAGCCTCCCGGAACAGGTCGCATGAACCTTGTGCAGAGCCTTTTCTGATCAACAGCCCTTGTCTCTGAAGGCACGCCTTCTACGGCCTTGTCTGCGCGCTCTATGGCAAGTTGTGCTGCGCGTTCAGCCTTGTCGGACTTCTCTGCAACAAGTACAAACGCGTCTTCATCGCCAAGCTCCAGCGCCTTAGACAGCTGCAGCAGCTCCTTTTCAGTGATACCATAAGTATTCATGTCTTCATCGCTGTGTATTATGCCGCGCACGCCGGCCATCTTTGCGTAATCGCTTATCTCAGTCCCTAGGCGCATGCCTGGGGCTATCTCCATGCCGACAACACCCTTGAAGCCGTGCAGCCTTATGCCGATTACAACACCCCCGTCAGCAAGCTGCGCAGACAGTATCTTTGCCGTAGTACTCTTGAATAGATGCGTAACATCTGTGGCCTTCCCTGCCTTTGCACCCCTTGACCTGAGCGTATCCCTTGCCTTTACAAGCGACACCTGCCGGGTTACCTCATTTTCAATTATGGTGTCCATTATGTCAAGGTCCTGGAAGCCTTTTATCTCAACCCTTGCCCCCGACTTTATAGACACGTTGACATCCTGGCGTATGCTGCCTATTCCGCGCTGCGCCATCCCAGTAAGCCTTAGAAGAAGGCCTATGCGCATGGCAACCTCCTTTGCATGCGATGGGCTCTCTATTACCGGATCCGTATCTATCTCTATCAAAGGTATGGCGAACCTGTCAAGATTGTACTCCACACTATCAGGATTGCTTGATACTATGCCGCTGGATTCCTCTTCCAGAAATATTGATGGCACAGGAACCTTCTTGCCGCTTAGCTCTATATAGCCGTTGAATCCTATGAGCATCGTCCTCTGAAACGCTCCAGGGTCACTTCCGTCGACAACACCCTTGCGCATCACTTCTATCTCATCTGGTATTCTCGCATTCAGAGATTCTGATATTATTATTGCAGCTTCAAGTGCTTCCTGATTTAGGGCATGGGGTGGCTCCTCGTCTGAATCAACTAAACAGGAGCTGCTCTTGAATAGATTGTATGTGAAGTGACGCCCTTTTCTGCTCTCGAAAGCTGTCGAGCGGTCTATCTGCCCGAGCTCGCCAGCAACAGCGCGCTGCCGCCTCATTATGCTGAGCGTCTTCCTGTCTTCGGATAAAGAGGCGCTGCAGCTGCAGAAAAGCTTCTCCTTTGTAGCTAGGCGCTGGTGTATCTCAAGGCCGCACATGAAGCCCAGTTTCTTGTAATCATGTGCCATTTTATCACTGTTCATCATGCCACTCGGCCTCTGTTCTTCGGGTTATCTCACCAACCATGTCAACCGCAAGGAGTTTCTCCGCCTCTTTTTTGCTGTAGTTGCCGAGGAGCCAGCCAAGCTTTACATAAGCAACCTCTGGCATCATATCCTCGCAGTATATGGCGCCTGCTTCAGTCAGCATGCGGCCATATCTGTACACTGTTCCGCTTACCCTGCCGAACAGGCACTGCGAAGTTATGCCGACAACCATGCCTGCAGCTACTGCATCCTTCACGCCGTTCAGCCAGTTGTACTCCTTATGGGATGTGGATATAGGCATGTGTCCAAGCCCTGTTGCCCCTATTATAAGCCCTTTGTAGCCTTTGCTTATATAATGACCTATGAGCGATGGATCCGAGTTCGGATACATATATAGAAGGGCCACCTTTGGCTCATAGCCATCCTTAAGGACTACCTTTTTCTTTGGGTCTGCCTTGTTAAAAGTGCCAAGATGATGCATGCTGCCATCTACGCTGACCTTTGCCAGAGGTGCGTTGTTTACAGGCTTGAACGCATCTCTTGCAGAGGTGTGGAGCTTGCGCACCTTTGTTCCTCGTATAAATGCGCAGTAGTCATCAGACGAGCTTGCATGCATGCATGTGCCCACCTCGGCTATGCCGCTCGATGCTGCAATATGCGCCGCGCAGATAAGGTTCATGAACGCATCGCTCGACCCCCTGTCAGGGCTGCGCTGCGCTCCGACAAGGACCACAGGCCCGGGAAGACCCTGGAGCATGAAGCTTAAGGCAGCAGAAGTAAAATGCATGGTGTCTGTGCCGTGCGTTATCATTACTCCTGAAACTCCTGAAGCGAATGCCTCTGCAGCCTTGCGGGCTATAAGCTGCCATTCAGTATAAGTCATATCCTCGCTGGCTACGCTCATCAGGTACTCCACATCAAGATTTGCTATGCCCGCAAGCTCCGGCACATCATACAGAAGCTCTTCTGGCTTTGTCAGCATGTACACACCGCCGGTTGCATAATCTACCTTGCTGCCTATGGTGCCGCCGGTGTAAAGGAGCTTTACAGTATTCAATGCCTTGTTGCGTTGCAGCTTTGCTTTTGGAAACGTGAACTCCTGCGCTGTTGTGCCCATGCGCTCTACAGAAGACACTGAATTGAAATCAACGCCTATGTTGTAGCCATTGTCCAGTTTTATAACAAGGATTGACTGATCTCCAGAGTCAGGCCGCGGCATGAGTATGCCCTCTAACACCTCTTTGCCCTTTTCCAGGCGGACTTTGTCGCCTATGGCTATCTTTTTCCCGTTGAGAACCTTTTCGACTTCCCGAGAATACATGAATTACACTATTTTGGTCTCTTTTTCTTCAGCCTTGAACTCTGCCTTCCTGTGGGAACCATCGCAGAAGGGCTTGTTGTTTGAATGCCCGCATCTGCAGAATGCAAACTTTGTCTGGCCATCAACTACTACAAGATTGGGTCCGTCCTTTGTTGATTTTACACTTACATCTACCATGTTTACACCATTGCTATTTAGCAGTTATTGAAGGGCAAATTATTTATGTTCTTTCAGAGCCCGCCGGCTGCGTCTGGCTTACTGCTTTTTGTAAATGCAGCTGCATCATGCTGCCGGACAGCATACTGTCAAACGGCAGAGTGCGCGTTGCTTCTGCCACAAGGCATGCATATGAACTGCGCAGGATTTTGGCCTCTACTACATCGCCAGTATTTATGCCTGCGGCACTTATCAGCCCTACTGGCCTGTAGTTAGCATCCCTGCCCGATGCAGTTGTGCCTGCGCGCTCTGTTACAAGCACAGGGAGAGAACTGCCAACATGCTTTGCGTATTCCTGCTGCTGCAGCAAACGAACCATGCGCGAAAGCTCCGTGCTTCTTCTTTTTATAACATCATTATGCAGCTGCCGAAGCTTTGAAGCCGAAGCATGTGGTCTTCTGCTAAACTTTGATATGTTTGTTATTGTAGGCTTAAGGTCAGCAATCATGCTCCGGGTTTCAGCATATGCCTCTTCAGTCTCTGCCGGATATCCCACAATTACATCGGTAGCTATGCTTATGCCGCTTACCCTGCAGCGCAGCTCCTTTACAAGCAATGCATACTCCTCAATAGTATATCTCCTTTTCATGTCCATTAGCACGCTATTGCTGCCCGACTGAACAGGCAGATGGAGGAACCTAAACAGTTTGCTCCCGGGTTCATTAAAAACTCGTATCAGGTTATCGATATATTTGTGCAGGTGCTCTGGATTAAGCATGCCTATGCGCATCATAAAATCGCCTTTTATCTCTGATGCCTTTGAAACCAGCTCTGAAATATCTGTCTTTGTGTCTGCGCCATAGGCGCCTGTGTCCTGGGATGTGAGCTCTATCTCCTTTGAGCCTGAGGCGGCGCACATCGATATTGCCTTTAGGATTGTCTTCTCTTCGAAGCTGGAGATCGGACCGCGCGCAGACTTAGTCTCGCAGAAGGTACATGCGGACAGGCAGCCTTCGCTTACCGGTATCCTTGCTATAGTTGAGCGTACAGGACGCAGAAGCGCTGGTTTCTGAACCTTGCTGTAACCAAGAAGCTCCTGCCTTAAATCTGATGATATAAGTTCATTTATGCTGCTTATTTTTGAAGTGCTAAGTATGCTGGCATCAGGAGCCGCAGTGCGCACAATATCGGGATTTGCACTGGCCATGCACCCTGCGACTATGAGCCTTTTGCCTAGGCCACTGAATCTCTGAAGCCTGTCTGTTATGCGCTGCTCCGTCTGTTTCTTTACAGTGCAGGTATTCATTACCAGATAATCGTACTTGTCATTCATTGCACTTTTATACTTGCCATACTCCACTTCGACGCCATTGCTTTTCAGCACAGCTCCGATTATATCGCTGTCGGATTGATTCAGGGTGCAGCCATGGGTCTCGATAAGCACGCGTGTCATAGATACTGTTTGCATTGTGCTCTATTTATATATTTTGTTGCATAATACTTACCGTGTATTATAACAGTGATTTTATGCTATGTGAGAGATGCGGAAGGGAGAATTACAAGCATGTCGTATGCAACTACTGCAACAGAAAGATATGCAACAACTGCCTTAAGAGCTCAAAGCGCGTTACTAAAACAGAGAAGGCGTTTATATGCAAGGACTGCTGGAGCGACATGAAGAAAAGAACCAAGTACAAAAGGACCATGAAGGAAGCGAGCACCTCAAGGAGCAACTGGCGCGATTGACTGCTTTTGATTACATGCGGAGATTAGGCATTTCTTGAGACGCTGCAGGCGTTTTACTTTTTTGGTCGTTATGCGATAGTATATGCTGCACTTTCTGCGCCACAACGTCATCGTGTGGATTTATTTCAAGTATTTTTCTGTACACTGCAATGGCATCTTCGTATTTTTGCTGCATGCAGAGAGCGGTACCGATATTGTACATGGCCTCGGTGTCAGATGGATTTATTTTTAATGAACGCTCAAATCCAGGAAGGGCCTGCATGATTTTCCCTTCTTTTAAAAGCATAACCCCGATGTTGTTCCATGCAGGACCTACAAGTTTTTCAACGCCCAGTTTCCAATGCACCGGATAATTTCCTTTGATAAAACTCCTGTGAAAAGCCGCGTATTCTGGAGCGGAGGTTGTTTCGAATGCATGCGTGCTGCCTGCCAAAAGTATGTGCCCTGGTGAGATAATTATCTCGACTTTATTTCCTATGCGCTGCAAAACATCAGATACAAGCACAACAGACGAATAGCAATTGAACGATTTTTCTGTAGCTGACCGGATAAGCGTGCTGTCCTCCTCAAAAGTAACCTTTAGCTTGCTCCTGAGAATACGGGCTATCTCCATAAAAAGCTTCTTTTCATCTTTTTTCGAAGTGCTTATACTTTCCATTATTGTGGATACATGGGACGCATATTTGCCGGTTACGTGGCTGCGTTGTTCATGTGGCAGACCGAAAAAGCTGAATTCGATATTAAATATCTCTTGTACTGTAGCTGGCAGCTGCACCTTTTCTGGAATGCATGCGAGACCTTCCTGCCGCTGCACTTGCAGACTGTTTGCGTGGTGACGTAGGTTTGATCTAAACAGCTTTGCTCTAAACATAATGTAATTGTTGATTTTGAGATATTTAACAGTTTTGGAGGTACTTCTTGCATTGAAGTTAGGCTGCGCATCCGGATTAATTGATACCCCGGGTTTAGACCCAGATTTAGAATATGCAGTTATGCCGGGCAATAGAGCATCGCATTCTAGGTAAGACCTGATGGTCGTAGTCACACGCGCTCTAAGGATATAACTGCTGTTTCTCCCTCTATATCAAATTCCGTCGCCCCCTCCCCTGCGGAGTTGTCTATGCTCTTTGCGCCTACATCAGCACGTATCTTTGCGCTGTTCGAGTTTATTATCCTTGACAGTTCAGGGGATGCGGTATAGTGCAGCAGAATCTTATCTGCCTTCTTCAGCCCATGATTTTTGCGCAGAACCTGGACTCTGCGCTCAAACTCGCGGATGATGGCTTCTTCCATTAGTCCTGCGTCGAGTTTTGGCTCTATGTATGCTATCCCATAATCAAACTTTACCGAGTTCTCCTTTGTCAGTTTTTCTATGGTTGTGAAATGTTGTGGAGTTATCCGCACAGTTCCTGCGGTTGTATGCAGTTCATAATGTCCGCTTCTTGAAATGGCGTCAGACAGCTCTGCCGCATTTGCAGATTTCAGCGCCTCTGATACTGCATTGCTCTTCTCTTTGAATTCTGGGCCTATGGCGGAGAAGTTAGGCCTTATGTCTGTAGAAAATGACTCTACCCTCTTAACAATTATTTTCTTGACATTGGCATACTCCTCCATTATTCCGGACATGCGCTGCAGGTCGTTTTCAGCTTGTGGCGATATCACTTCGATCGTAGCGGTTAGGATAGGCCACCTGAGCTTCACGCCTGATTTCTCGCGGCTGTTCAGTATGGCGCTCAGCGCAGAATCAGCTACCTTGAACTGGAGTTCTATCTCGTTATTCATCAGTTTTCCGGGAATCTTTGGCCAGCCGCAGAGCGAGATGCTTTCAGGAGCGCGGTCATACCCTGCGTAGTTGTTTAGATAAAGATACTCTGTTGTCAAAGGGGCAAAAGGCGTCATTAATGTTATGACATTATACATGATGTAGTTTATTATGTCGAGGGTTCTCCTTGAGTCTGCCTTTGTGCCGTATGCTATCCTGCGCTTTGCTATCTTCAGGTAGAACCTGCTTAAGTCATTTAGCAGAAAATCGCCCAGAGACTTGTTTGCCCGCTGCACTGTATATCCCTGCAATGCAGAATCAACCTCAGCTGCAACGCTTGCCAGCCTAGAAAGTATCCATTTGTCTTCTAAATTGCTATCCTCTTTTATTACTGGCTTTTTGACCCTTTTTGGCACATAGCCGGCAGCGGAGGAGTAATCCTGAAACAGGTTGAATATATTATACAATGTATTTATCTTTTTCTCGGCCTCTTTTATCTCAGCCTTTTTGAACTGAAGATCAAGCCATTGCGTGTGGTTTGAGCACCACAGCCTGTACGCATCTGCGCTGGTTATCTTTAGCAGTTCGCTCAATGCGATATAATTGCCCCAGCTCTTATGCATCTCGCGGCCGTCCTCGGCAAGAAGCATGCCATCAATGACAACGTTTTTATATGGCGCCTTGCCGTATACCATTACGCTGGTTTTTAGGAGAGTTGAGAACCAGCCGCGAAGCTGATCCTTCCCTTCAAGTATAAAATCTGCAGGAAACATGTTCTTGAACTCGTCATCAGACAAGCTTGACCTAAACGCTATCCCGGAATCAAACCAAACGTCAAAAACGTCTTTTATGCGTTTCATCTCAGAGCCGCATGTGCTGCACTTAAGCACAACAGAATCTATGTAAGGCCTGTGCAAGTCCTGCATGGATGCAACCTTTGCGCTGTCTAAGCTCAGTGATGAGAGCTCTTCAAGCGAACCGACAACATGCGTGCTGCCGCACTTGCCACACTCCCAGATAGGCACTGGTATTCCCCAGTATCTCTGGCGGGCTATGCTCCAGTCAGGTGATCCCTGCAGCACATCCTCAAACCAGGCCTGCGCCTCCCCAGGATGCCACAATACTTTTTTGTTCTCGCTTATCAGCTTCTTCTTCAGCTTTTGCACGTTGAGGAACCACTGCTTTGTGTTTATAAGTATGAGCTTGCTGTTGCAGCGCCAGCAGTGCGGGTAACTGTGCGTTATATGGCCTTCATCAAGAAGGGAGCCGTTGACCTTTAGGTCTGCGAGGACTGCAGCATTTGCCTCACCAGGCACTTTCAAGCCCGAGTATGAACCTGCTTCTTCAGTGTATACTGCCTGCATGTTTACCGGCGAGAATATTGGAAGGTTGTTCTTTTTCCCTATAACATAGTCTTCTGCACCATGGCCCGGTGCTATGTGAACAAGGCCGCTGCCCTCTTCCAATGAAACAAGACTTTCGGCCATCACAACTTTATGAAATTTCCTAAACTCGGCCTGCTTTGGGATTTTTTCTTCCAACGGACTTACATACCTTATGCCTTCAAGCTCGCTTCCGTAGAATTCCGACTCGACAACTGCATTTTCTCCTAATGCAGACATTACTGCGTCGAGGCGCTGCTTTGCAATTATCAGATGCATGGATTTTGCGCTTACAATCACGTAACGCTCTTTTGGATTTACTGCAACTGCAATGTTTGAAGGCAGAGTCCATGGAGTTGTAGTCCAGATGACCAGATATGTGTCTCCGTCTGCACTTATTCCGGCTTTTGATGCTCTTGAATCAATCTTGAACGCAACAAATATTGACGGGTCTTTTTCATCAGAGTAAACGACCTCTGCTCCGCCCTGCGCCAGCACAGTTTCGCAGTGTGGGCAGAAGAGCATTGGTTTAGGTTCAGTATACAGAAGCCCCTTTTTGTGAATTGACTTCAGCATGGACCATGCCGATTCTATGAACTCGTTCCTGTAAGCAAGGTATGCGGAATCAAAATCAAGGGATGAGCCGAAGCGCCTGAAGTCTGCAGTCATCTTCGGTATAAGGGAGTCGACATACTTCCTGCACTCATTCACGAAGTTCTCCACACCCACTTTATCCTCTATCTCTTTCTTCGATTTGAGCTCAAGCAGCTTTTCGATCTTGTTTTCTATGGGAAGGCCGTGGACATCAAAGCCGGCCCTGTCATGCACATCAAGGCCCTTCATGCGCCTGTAGCGCACAAGTATGTCTTTTACTGATTTTACCCATATCTGCCCCGGATGCAGATCTCCGCTTGCATATGGAGGACCGTCTAGGAAGTAGAATGGTTTCTTGCCCTTATTCTTCTGCCGGGCCTTCTCCAGGATCTTGTTATCACTCCAATACTTTAGAACATACTCCTCATTGGCGTTTAGATTGAACACTGACTCATACCTATTACAAACATAATGTTCAAATTATCCTTATAAATGTTCCGTACCAAATAATAGCGGTTTAATGAGATCCGCTGATGCTGCAACGCTTACACGGGTTGCTTTGGTAATCATTGCAGCATACATGATAATAGCGAAATTTCAGGTTTTTCTAGCCATATCTATCATAGCAGTGGCACTGATACTTGACGGGCTCGACGGCTTCCTTGCAGTCAAGGAGCAGAGCAAGGGCAAGGTGGGCATTGCAATGTATGCCCGTGCTGCTATGGGCGATATAAAGCAGAAGGCATCTGTAAAGGCGCTGAAAGGAAGGATATCATCAAGCGCACCTTACGGTGCGCGCATGGACATAGCAGGAGACAGGATTGTAGAGTATACGCTCTGGGCCACGTTTGTCTATCTGCACGTGCTGCCGCTATGGATACTGATTATAGTATTCGTGCGCCACTCCTTCGTTGATGCAGTTATGGGCTCAAGAGGCACATCAAGCAAGATGAAAACCGGATTTGCAGCGAAGATATACTCCTCGAACATAGGAAGAGGAGGCATAAACGTTGTGAAGTTCCTCGCATTTGCATATCTGGCGCTTGTTTACGCGTATGCATATCCTGCGATAATAGGCTACGCACTTGTGGCTGTGCTGCTCGCATACATACTTCTTCGGGGTGCTGCCGAGCTTTATGAAGCATTTGCTTAACTGGATATCAACATTTAATAGTATTCCTGCGTAATCTTAATTATGCCAAGAATCCCTGAGATAAGCGTTGTTGTTCCTGCACTTAACGAGGAGAAGTACATAAAATACCTGTTCGATGGACTGTCAAGGCAGATATTCAAGAACTTCGAAGTCATAGTTGTGGACGGCAACAGCAGTGACAGAACGCGCGATATCGCAAAAAAGAACCACGCAAAAGTCATAATAGAAAAAAAGAGGGGTATAGGCCTTGCGAGAAACGCCGGAGCGAGAATAGCAAGGGGTAGGATAATAGTTTTCATAGATGCCGATACAAAACCCAGCCCTATGCTGCTTGACTCATACCACACAGGCATGGAACACGACGTTGTTGCCGCCACAGGACCCATTCTTCCTCTGGAAGATGCAAAGAAGACCATCTCGCTGGGTTACAGGTTCGTAAGCACCCTTTTCGTAAGGCTGACGATAAATATAGGCAGGCCTGCGCTTGTAGGCTCTAATTTTGCTGTTCAGAAAAAGGCGTTCAACAGGGTACATGGATTTGACAAGCGCTTCATGACCTATGAGGACTGGGACCTTTCAGCAAGGATGAAGAAACTCGGGCGAATGCTGTACATCGACGATGCACTTGTTTACACTAGCGTAAGGCGCGTGCAGCAGTGGGGCGTTTTCGGCTACTTCATGTTTTATGTGGGAAACTTTTTCAGATACCACTTTCTGAAGATGCCAAACAAAAGGTATGAGCAGATAAGGTAACGTCATGGCAGGCAAAAGAGTACCGCACGATCCGGATGAGGTAATAGCAATTATAAACAACAGGGATGAAGTAATAGGCAAGGCCACAAGAAGGGAGGCGCATAAGGACAGGAGTATGCACAGGGTTGCAGCGGTAATAATTCGCAACAGGAACGATGAGCTCCTTTTGCAGCAGAGATCCGATGACTCGTTGCTGGACTATTCTGCAGGTGGCCATTTCAGGTGGGACATGACACCTATAGAAGGCGCAGTGAAAGAAACATACGAAGAGCTTGGCATAAATATACCGGCGTCGATGTTCAGAAGGGTGGGAAGCTGGACAATACCCGGGAATCCATTGCACATGTTTACGGTGTTTGAGGTCATCGGGAACTGGGGGCTGGATGATTTCAATATAGACACAAAGGAAGTGAAATCAATAAGGTACTACACTATTCCAGAGATTAGGGAGATGCTTCAAAGCAACAGGAGGACATTCACTTCTGGCTTCAGGTACTCACTGAAAAGGTACATTGAAGCAGCAGGCATATGACTCCTCTTATCGCATTGCGCTTCCCGAACCAGTGTAGCCTTTGATAAGCATATTGAACAGTTTGTATGACACAGACCCCACAAGCACTGTTCCGATTATATACAATGCAAAGCCAAAACTGCTGACATTTCCTAACACAGCCTCAGCTGGATAGAAGTAGGCTGTGCCTATTGGCAGAAGAACAGTAAACAGTATAACGCCAGTGGTGCCGTACACTGTAAGAGGGTAGTTGGATACGCTTCTTATAAACCCTGTGAAATTGCCGATAAAACTGTAGCCGCGAAAGTAGCGGTACGAGAAAGAGGTAAGCATAAGAAGGAAAAGGGCAAGCGCAGCTATTCCAAATGCTGACAGCACAACATACTCGAGTATGTATATGGCAGTGACATTCAGGTTAGCTAGCGAGTAGATTATAAGGAGGCCGCTGGCCATGATGTTAGATATGTTTGGAACGAAGCCTGTTCCTCCGGAGATTATGGCAAGCTTGTTGTACGGCCTGAGGAGCTTTGCATCATATCTGCCATGGATAAGCATGTAGTTTATCTCGCTGATACTTATGAACATTGTTATTATACCGATGGCAGCACTTGCTGTTGAAGACAGAAACAGAAGCTGGTAGTAGTTCCACCCCTGTATCCCGGTAGATACCGAATATATCACAGTCACGGCTATGAAAGGATACAGGGATATGAACAAAGACGATACCAGCCACAGCACAAACTGTGCCCGGTAGTATGTAAATGAAAACAGGTTGTACTTTGTAGTAATCAGAAGGTACCTTATGCTTTCCAGTATCCCGTCTCCCATCTCATCCGCCAGCTGAAGTTATGTCCTTTCTTACCCGGCCCCACCAGAGATATGCAAAGCATGCCAACACTGCCAGCCATATTGCTCCGGATGCCATTGTTTCTATTATGTACTGCGAGGATACAGTGCCAAGGAGGGTAGATACCTCAGTATACGCCATTGCCGGGAACGGCGTAAAGGTCAGGATATTCTGCAGCCACACAGGCAGGAAGCTCAACGGCATGAGCACGCCATTCATTATGCCCACTATGCCCCAGTATATTGATGACACAGCCCATACCTCTACAAGATACACTGCTGTTGTACCTATTAGAAACGAGAATACAGAGTAAAGCCCATATGCAATGACAAGCTCTCCTGCAAAAACAAGTGCTGTCTGAAGCGATATTGCAACGCCGCTGAGCGCAATGCCTACAACCAGAAGAGGAAGGCACACAGCAATAAGAGACATGGATGTGTTTGCAAGCCCGTTGGAAAGCAGGCGGCCGGTATAGCTTATCGGCTTTATAAGCGCAGATGCAACAGTGCCGCCTTGTATGTCATCCTGCATCTGACCCAGTATGTCAGTCGATATGCCGAACCATATTGCATTCTCAATAAAGAAATACGAGTAAATGAACGGCAGCGTGAAGCCTTTTATTGAAGTTGTGCCGCTGCCCAGGTATATGGCAGTGAACACAAGTACCATCACTAGTGCAGCCGCAAACCGCACCAGCATCCACATTACCCAGTCCTTCTTGTATACAAGGCGGCTTTTCAAGCCTGCGATGAATACTGCATAATAGCCATCGATGTTTTCGAACAAGCACTACACCTTTCTTCTGTCTATCTTTTTGTAGAACTTCTCAAGCACATAACCAACATCAGGCTCTGCAACCCTATAGTCTATCACGTTGCTTGCATTGAGCATGCTCCTGAACCTCTTTGACCTTACCTCGGAGCTTTCGACCTCCAATTTTATGAAGTCATCAGACCGCTCCAGGACCTTGCCCAGTTTGTTGTACCCGCTGCCTATGCGCCCGTCAACAGTTATCTCGACGTGCTTCTTGTTGCCAAACATAGATAGTAGCATGCTCCTCGTGCCGTCAAACACCACCCTCCCATTATCGAGGAGTATTATGCGCTTCGTTATGCTTATGTCTTCAACTATATGGGTAGTGAGCATGAATGTTGTCTTGAACTGCCTCTGCATGTCAAATATAGTCTCGCGCAAAGCCGTCTTAGACGGCAGATCAACACCTATAGTAGGCTCGTCAAGCAGCACAAGCTTCGGCAGGTGTATTATTGATGCTATGAAATTGCATTTCATCTGCTCGCCAAGGGACATCTGGCGCACTTGGCGCTTGTAAACATCGTTAAGGCTCAGCCTGCTTATGAAATACTTCAGCCTTTTATCAAATACCGGGACAGGGATATGGTATATCCTGCGCATCATCTCAAAGCTGTCTGATGCAGGCAGATCCCAGATAAGCTGGCTGTGCGCGCCAAGTACTGCACCCATATTCTCTGCAAGTTTTGCGCGTTGCTTCCACGGGTCCATGCCCATTACGCGGACAGTGCCTGAATCGGGATACAGTATGCCGGTCATCAGCTTTATCAGGGTTGACTTCCCGCTGCCATTTCTGCCTAGCAGCGCTACAAGCTCGCCCTCGTTCACTGTGAAGTCTACGCCCTGCAGCGCATTCTTGTAAAAATAGCGCCGGCGCATTCCGGCTATTAACCCCTTGCCTTCGGCTCGCTCGAACGTTCTGAACCTTTTCTTAAGACCATTTACATAGATTATCTCATGTTCCATGACCGTGTACCCCTGTGCTGACATACTGTATTGCAGCAAAAACAAAAAGCAAGACTAGAAGAAGTGCGCAGATTATATGTCACTCTGCTGAAAGCATGGTCTCACATGAGTATATGATTGGCAAGGCTTTTATTGTTTGCGGATATGCTGGAAACCGGTACATTTGCAGGGCATGGAAGCTGGACTATGCATGGAATACTTCTTATGGATTAGAAAGACCGGGCTTGAAAATAAAAAGCTGCCATTCTGCAGCGCAGATAGCGCAGATCAGATGATATACGCCGCAACTGCAAGAGCATTTACGAGCATGTGCGCTATCATAGAAGGATACAGCGACTTTGTTTTTCTGAATATCCATCCTGCCAGAAGCCCAAACAGCAGTGCACCCATAATCTCTATTCCGAATGTTGAGTTATAACTTGCATGGCCAAGGGCAAATATCACAGCACTCAATAGTATGCCAAGCCTTGGTACAAGAAATGCCCTGAATAGAAGTTCTTCAAACACAGGGACAAGAGTGAATGTGAACACGTAGAACCATAATGGTTCGTTTGCAAGAACTAGCTGCGTGTTTGTTGACACTGTAGTATTGGTTACATAGCCTATTAAGCTGATAATTATGCTAAAGGAGAAGAGCACAAGAAACAGCGCTATGCCTATAACAAAAGCCATTTTGGTGAGCCTGCTCCTTCCTATTCCTAAGGCAGATACAACATCTTTGGCGCTCATTCCCTTATAGGCAAACATGTATAACAATATGGAAAGTAGAAATGTGAACTCTGTTGCAGCATTCCCCACAGCTACCTCATTATGCACTATTCCAAGCACATAAAAGACCGCAGCTATATAAGACAAGAAGAAAAGCAGAACAATGAATATTAGAAGGAACACAGCTGCGCTTCTTATGCTGCTTATGCTGAAGTCAATTGGAAACAGCTTATGAAGCAGCGATTCATTGGAACGCTCCTGCACTGCTGCAAGAGGAGATTTTTTGTAGTGCTGCTGATGCGCCTTGTTTTTTTGCGCAACGTTGCCTTTGCCCTTGTGCCTCCTCGTTGCTGCAGCTATTGAATTACCCGATCACTTCTTTTTCCACTCGGTGTACTTGCACTTCCCGCATGCAAACCTGTCATTATGATTGGCCATTCTGACGCCGCACTTTGGGCAGAACTTTTCTCCTGGCTTGTACGCCGCAAACTTCTTAGCTTTTTTATCATCAGCCATAAAAATACCTTTTGTTGTTAAACCGCTCACTTCGCACCTTCAGCATCATCCTTCTTCTTATCCTTCGCGGCTGGCTTCTCCGGTTCCGCCTTTTTGGCTGCAGGTGCTGCAGATGCCTCCTTCTTTTCAGAAGCCTGTGCAGGAGGCGCATCAGTTTTCTTTGCCTCTTTACGCTCAAACCTAAGCATTGCCTCTTTTGTAGCATAGCTGTGCAACAGTACGCTGCTTGACATGCTGCCATAACGCTGATTTATGTTTACTATTGCAGATGCATCTGGCTTGAGATTAAGCATCTTGCATATCTCCTGCTTGACTATCTCCCTGTTCGGCGTTGAGCCTGTGTAACTTGCGGTTGCTGCTATCTCGCGCCTCTTCATAAATTTGTTTTCTGCATCATTGTCTATTTTTATGTTGATTTCCATCAAACGCCACCTAATATCCTTGTCATTGTTCTGTTGGATCCATACTCCATTACTTCGACCTCTGCACCGGGCTTTAGCTCCTTGCGAAGCTCCTCCTGCATCGGCACCTCGTAAGTTTCATATGTTTCAAGGTTCATCAGCTGCACAGTATTGTCAGATATTGAGACGACCTGCGCCTTGGTTTTGCCTATGACTGGTATCTGCGCATCTCCAGTGCTTGGAGAAAGCAGAGTACGTTTGGTTCCGTCGAATATGCCTATGGCAGTTATGCGCATCTTTGCTGCACCGTGCTTGCCTGGTTTCGACGTATCCACGCTTACAACCCTGCATGCAATGCCGTCTATAAGTATGAATCTGCCCGGTTTTATATCGCTCATTGAGCCGTACGTTATCTCCTCTGACATTATTAACACCCGAATATATTTAGCAAGAACGCATTTACTATGTTATGGTATCTGCAGTGCATGCGTGTACAGTTCAAAGCATTCGCAGCACTGACAACGTTTATAGTTGCATGAAAAGGTATTTAAACCCTTTTTGATTCGTGCATTTTCGTAAGTTCCGGGATAACGCACTGATCAGGTTCCACGCATAACTACTGCATGCAGTACAGGCAGGTATATAAATTGCGCTTTATAAACAGTACAATATGGCAAATCAGGGGCCCGGAGGTGGGTGCGAGTGCGGCGGCGCATGCATGTGCGGGTGCGTAGGAGGCTGTTCTTGCAAGAAAGGGTGCTTCTGCAGCTGCACATGCAGCGAACGTAAGGGTGAGCGCAGTGAAAACGAAAACTAAGCGTAAACAAGCTCCCTGCCCTTAATTCCATCTATCTTAAAGACGCGCACTTTGTTGCCTCGCCTGAGAGTAATCTCGTAAATAGGCAGGAGTATACGCGAGTACAGCGTCATGGAACAGGTAGGATAAAGGTTTTTAAGAAGCAGTTCTGATTCATCTTCGCTTGGAAAGTTTCCGTCTATTTTGCTGCCTTGCAGAACGGCAGGAGATGCTGCCAGATTATCCTTCATATAAAAATCGGCGTAATCTTCGGATTTCAGTGTATCTCCAGAGAGGGTTACAAGATTCGCTGCGTTAAGTTTTTTAAGCACTGCAGACGCGCCTTTTGGTTTCAGGACACCTTTTTTTACCAGTACATCTTTTCTTGCGCTCCCTTTTGCACGCACCAGTCTTAACAGATTCTCGTCCTGCTGCGACAATCTTAATGGTTTAATTCCAAGCCTTCTGACTTTTATTGATGCGCCTATTTTTATCAGGCTGTTGCCGCTTCCGATAAGTATGCTGTGCTCTTCGAACTCGCGTTTCTTTCCTGTGGGCACGCGTATTGTGCACAGGCATGCCGCAATATACTTCTGCTCTACCGACTGCGGCTCTTCAACCTTTCTTCCGAATATGCCGAACATCTTTCTTGATGTCCTGTCAGCATACGCCTTGGCCTGGCTGTCCGTGAATGTGAACGGCACAGCTTCTGCATGCACCGACTTCTCGTCCTGTCGGATAGCCTGCCTCTTTGCAGGTTTCTGCACTGCAGTTAAGCGTGATATGATTCCGGAGAGATCCTGACGCGTAGGACTCTGCACTTCTGATACCTCTGGAGTCGAACCCATATGCAGCGAGCTTCTGCCATTGACCCTGAAGCGCTGCTTGTACTCTATGCCAAACGGCATGAACTCGCCCGTATGCATGTTCACTATCTCTTCCAGTGCGCTTCGGTCATTGAACAGCTGGCTTATGGCGCTTAAATCGTTCTCTATTGTAAGTTTGCCTATGAAACCGTAAGAGCACTGCGACAGTACGTTCTTGCTTATATTGCTGGGCCTTTGCGTTGCTATAAGAAGCCCTATACCGCGCTTCCTGCCGCGCACGCTCAGCTCTTCTATTATATTTATCTTCTGGTGCACTATCTGAGGTGCAAACTTGTCAGCTTCTTCTATAAGCACCAGGTACGGCTTGCGCATCTCCTCTTCGACAGTGTAAAGAGCTCCCAAGGCTTTATACACAATGTCTGCCTTGCCTGTAGTGTCTGAAACATCGATCACCATTGGCACAGACTTTGCTATGCCCTCCCTGAACAGCATCTCAAAATTTACATCAACAGGCACGTCGGCAGATTCACCACCGACTATAAGCACACCCTTTGACGCGTCCTTCAATGATACATACTCTCCTTCTGTATCTATTACACAGAATGGCAGGCCCAGCCTCAAAAGCTGCTCTGTTATCAGACCCATCAGAAACGACTTGCCTGAGCCGCTCTGTCCTATTACGCAGCCGCGACCAGTCATGACCAGCTGGGCTTCCAATGAAACCTCTTCGGATATCTGCAGCTCCATAATAATTGTAAACACGGCAAAAGATATAAGTATTGCATTGAGCTGCATGTGAGCAGCTACACTGCCTTTAGAAACTGCAGCAACACAGCCAATACCATAGCTTACTTAGCCTGTAGGGACAGGATGAAACGCTACATCAGCAGGTAAGTCAAATGTTGATGAAGATATTGTGCTTACTATTGAGTCGGTTGCAAGATTTATAATCTCAATTTCGCTGCCGCTTATCAGATACGCAAACGACCCGTCAGGGGAGACGGCTATGTTTCCGGTGCCGCTCGTTATTATTGTGTTAGTCACGTCATTTGTTATGGTATTTACAGTGGCAATTTCGTCAGTTCCGCCGGTAGTGCTTAGTGAGATATATGCATAATTTCCACTAGGCGACAACGCTACGCTTACAGGAGAAGGTCTGTACCCCAGATTTACTATGCCTGCTGGAACTCCAGTTGCTGTGTTTATTATAATTACATTATATGAATAGTAATTTACAACATAGGCATTACCGTTTGGTTCTACAGCTACACTAAATGGATCGTATATTCCTGATTTTATAGACCCGACAATAGTATTTTTATTTGTGTTTATTATAACTACATTCGAGCTGCCTCTGTTTGCAACGTATGCATAGCCGCCAGAGGATATTGCAATGCTGCTCGGATGTGAGAAACCTGAATTAATTGCGCCAACAACGCTGTTTGTTGAGGTACTGAATATTATAACGTTGCTTGAACCAGAGTTTGTTATGTATGCATTTGTGCCGTCTGGCGAGAATGCAACGCCATCTGGATCGTTAAGTGTGTATCCGAACTGGTAGTTGGATATTGAACCTTGAACTGTATTTGATGCGGTGTTTATTATCGAGATATCCTGGCCGTACATATTTGTAACGTATGCATAATTTGTCAATGTGCCTGTGTCGATTATACTGACAGGCAGGCTGTTGACCGTCTGCGACTGATGTGTAGGCGTATTAGCGTCGCTTACCGATATGAAGAAAGAATATGTTCCCGGAGTTGATGGCGCTGTTTCTGAGAATGGCCTAAACGTAGTATAGCCTGATTCCTGGGTTCCTGGTACGGGTGTATACACTGACTGCCCAGGGGCCTCTTCATACCATTGCGATGTATAAGGAGGCACACCATTTGAAACTGTTGCAGATATTCTCATGGTTTCTCCTGCGTATACAGAGCTTTGCTGTGATATTGCTGTTACTGCAAGAGGTGGAGGCGTTAATGGTGCAGGATATGCACCGCTCGGCGCAGGGTATGTGCCAATTGGAGAGAATGCGACACCTCCAGGACCGGCTATGCCGGAGCTTATGGCACCTACAACCTGATTATTTACTGCATTTATTATAACTACATTTGCACCAAATCCTGGTTCGGCGCCACCTTCATTGCCGTAGTTTGTAACATAAAGCATAGCGCTGTTTGGCATTATTGCAATACCAGTTGCATTGTTGAAACCGGAAGTTATAACATTTACGGGTTGCCCATTTGCAGTGTTTATTATTAGCGCATTGTTTCCGTCGGATTGCGTATTAAGGATGTACGCATATCCTCCGTTAGGAGAGAATGTTACGCCCGTAGGATAGTTTAAGCCGTAATATTCGCCAGCATCAATTGCACCGACAACGCTGTTTGTTGAGGTACTTACCACTACAACATTTTGCGTATAGTAATTTACAATATAAGCATATTTACCATTCGGTGCTATTGCTACGCCAAACGGTTTGCTGAACCCTGCAGTTATTGCACCGACAACACTGCTTGTTGCTGTATTAATTATCACTACATTGTTTGAGTTATAGTTTGTAACGTACGCAAATGATCCGTCTGGAGAGATAGCCACGCCTTTAGGATCGCTGAAGCCCGATGTTATATTGCCATTTATCCCTGAAGGTGTTATTATCTCTACTTCATTTAAATCGGGATTTGTTGCATAAGCGTACGCACCGCTTGGAGCAAATGCAACAGCACCGCCATTGTGAGTTTCGAGTAGGCCTTGCTGGGTTTTTTGAGTAAATGAGGTTACATTGCTTGTAACGCTGCTTGTTGAGGTACTTACGCTTACAACATTTGCGGGATAGCACGTTGAAACAGGGCAAGACTCTGAATTAAAAACGTATGCATAGCCAACATCGTTTACTGTTATTTTTACTGGGGAGCTGTTTGCCTGCGTGATAGGGTATTCCGTATTGCCGTGCACTGATGCAATAAACGAGTAGGTGCCAGCCGGCATACCAAACGCATTGAAATTGTATGTGTTGGATGAAGCGCCGGTTATTAAGGTATACACCGACTGCCCGGGGGCCTCTTCATACCAACTGTATGTGTAAGGGGCTATGCCACCTAATGCATTGGCCGTGAGCACAGCAGACCCAGACGAGAATAAGTACGTCTGAGAAGTACTTAAAGAAACTGATAATGGAGTAAGCTTTGATATGTTAACAGTAGGCATTACACCGTTCGGAGGCTGCTGTCTAAGCCTTATCCATTGTATATAATATGGAATGCCATTGGTATAAGATATGTCATCGTAGTATCCAAACAAGTCCAAACCGAGGGTCTGAAATCCGGAACTTGAAGACAGGTAAGCGCTCTGCGTATTGCTATAATTTAATTGGAAATTGGCACTGATATATGATGGCGAGATTGAATTTATACTAATGCTCCAAACACCAAGATCGCTCCCGGAAAGCGAAGGAAGTGAACCGGTGCATGAGTTTTGATTTTCGGTGGTTTTTATACAACCACAAAGAGATGTAGGCCCGCCGCATTCGCCACGCCCATGATCTGAAAGTAGATATACACCAGCAGGATTGTCACCCATGACAGTATAACCAGTATACATGTCGCCATAAATATTTGAACTTCCGAAGGAAGTGCCATATACATCCGCTACTTGACTTGAACTTATTGGAAATACTGATTGTATTGCCCCGAATGCACCGAATCCACAATTGTTAATATCGTACCCAGTAATTGTGAATCCGTTATTAACAGCGTATGAAATGCAGGAGGGTAATAAACCTCCGTCATTTGACACACTCCATTTACTTGTGTTTAATGCATTGCCGGCGAAATTGTCGTAGAAATCAAAAACTTTTCCGCCGTTGTCGTATTGTGCATAACTTGTCTGGTAGCATCCGGATGCGCACCATAGCTGCGGCGCATAGCCAGTATACTTTGATGTCACAGGACTGTTGTTTGGCAGGAAGTTCATGTACAGGGTAGTTGTATTTTTGAATGAACCTTCAGCGCCAAGAGAAATGCTGTTCATATTTATCCATATTAGGGTATTTGTAGAGGTGTTGCTTGCGCCTGACTCAATCCAGGAGTATAAAGGTACATTTCCGGTCTGGTTTTCAGGTGCATCTGCAGTAAACAGCATATTGCTCAGATTTTTGTTTGCGCATGATGAGTATTTATAGGATGGTATAACAACCATCTGCTGGAAATATGGGCCTGTTCCGACATTCTGCTGGTTTGATATGTTTACTTCGGCATAGCACCCGTATTTTGACGACAATAGCGGAGGTGCTGATATTACATTAAGCTGGACCGGACCTGCATCTGCAGTCTGATGGTTACTATCTGAAACAACAGCGCAATAATAATAAACACCTGCTGAAGACTGCGATGCCGCGTAAGTAATGCCTGTTGCCCCTGGTATCTCTGGGTCTGAATTACAGTTTGGACTTGTTCCGCCATACCACTGGTATGTGTAAGGAGACTGGCCGCCTGACACTGTCAGCGTAAAGATTTGCTGCTGGTTTACCTGCACTGTGGCAGTGGAAGGAGAGATTGTCGCGTATAATTGCTGTACAGAAACTGTAGTTGTGGAGGTGGTAGTTGAAGAAGTTGTTGAAGTGGTAGTTGAAGTTGTAGTTGAAGTTGATGTAGTTGAAGAAGTGGTGCTTGTTGTGCTTGGTAACATAGGCGTAGCGTAAGCAACAGCAGAGCCCGATGTATTTATTAAAGGCAGAGATGCGTAGTTGCTGCATGAAGGATCATTGCACTGTGCATACTGCAGATAAAATGTAGGCTGTAGCTCTGAACCTGGAGTTACCGACAGGTCTACTGATACAGCACACGTTGCAGATGCACCTGCCTTGAGTATGTTACCTGTTGCCGTTGTATTGCACTGCCCTGCAATATATTTGCTGCCAGATGATATTGAAGCATAGAATGCAGGATCACCCGGCAAGTATATGGAACGGCCGAGGTTGTTTGTAAACGCAATTTCAATGTCTGTTGCAACTGAATTTGTTGTTATTAACATCTGATAGCAGTACAGATTTGGAGTTATGTAGCAGTAGGATGGACTGTATGTAGATGGCTTCAAAGGCACAGCAAACATGTAAACGGCAATAACCGCAGCTATGAGTATTAGTATAGCCGCAGCATACTGCGACAAGAACTCCATTGCTGATTGCAACCGTTGACTTCTCAAAACTGCACCAGATAACTAATACATATGGTAGTTTAAATAAGTTTTGGTTTTGGTGCTGTGTCCAATGATTCCACTATTTCCTAGGGGTATTTAATCCCCAGGACACATTATGTTTTTGGCGACATAATGCATGTACCAAAACGATTTGGAAGGCCGCCAAATTGGGCACGACATTTATCCTGCGAAGATAAGAAAAATAAGCAGAATAGGTGGAGGAAAAATACTAGTCACGGAGACAGATTGGGAGTAGAAGGATTTTACTCTCGTTTCAAGAGGCAATTTGGAAAATATGTATTCTCCAGAAAATCAGGAAACGTTGAAAAAGAGATAATTGCAAAGACAAACTTGCTGAATTTTTACATAACTTCATAAACCGAGTCAATAGGGAAAATCATAGTATAGAATAAATTTAATTTTGATTATTTATTGGACACAGCAGTTAAAAAGCAAAAATTAATAAAGGTTAATAGTTATAGTAGTATTGGGATAAGATATGGGAAAGAAAACAAAGCCCATACGTAGTGTTACAGATATGGGTGTAACTAACTCTAATTTGTTAGGTGTAGTTAGGCCGATTACGTTAGATAATGAATCTAAGAGAGTAAAAACTGCAACGTATCAAAGCGATGGAGTAAATATTAAAAATATGTTAACAAAATCTGCAACTGTAACTGCTTTAGCTTTAGGCTTATTTTCAGGTAATAGGTTTATTGAGAGCGCTACAGCAACACAGCCAACAGTTCAAAATCAATTTATGATAGGAAAACAAATACCAGAAAGTATTTTAAACAATCCAAATACACATATAAATGTTGAAGAAAGTGGAGGCATTGGCACCCCAATACAAAGCGGTTTTGTAATACAACCGTATATAATCCCAACATTAGAGCCTGAAGAGATACAATACAAAGGCAATAAAGTTTACGTAGACGGTATAGAATTTTTGAAGTGTAATATCAGTCCAAATACAAAGTTTACGAGCAATGGTTCTTTATATAAACCTTATGTTAAAAAACCTTTAGAGATAACTATTTCTGCACCAGTTACACAGATGTTTATCACACAGTTCTTGCCTCAAGAGGTATCGAATATAGTTGAAGCTAATTGGAACCTTGGACCAATAAATGAAGCAGGAGGCAATCCAAACGCACTTGCTTCATATGATGGAAAAGGGCACTATGTATTTAAAGTTGCAACGCCTATATTAGGATTGCAATCGCTTGGAACATCAGGAGAAAATATTTTTTATCTAGAAACTCCAAATAATGTTACTTACAAGCAATTTTTAACTGATTTGAATACTCTATATAAATTCAATAAAACTTCCGCCTATTTTTATGGAGATAATAATTTGCAATTTATAAATGAATTTATAAAAAGAAATGATGAAGCTCATCACTTTTTACAACCCCTAAAAAATGTTGGAAGAACAGTCCATGGCATTACTCTAATGTATACCGTTTTAGGAGAACTAATAGCAGTAAAGCTGCCTAATAAATTTATACATAAATTAATTACACCTGAACAATTGCTTAAGAATTATATTCCAGAAGGAGTTTCATTTAATGATATGTTCTGTATATATAGAGGGGAGGAATTTAAATACCAAGAAATAAATTATGTTCCGGGTTTTGGAGATGGAACAAAAGAGTTTCCATTTCAAATAAATAAAAATAGGCCTATTTGGAGTGGAAGAGGATATTATGCATTTACAGACATTAATTCATTCCCTATGCCAAAAAGTTTTGAAATCACGCCGCTAATACATGCAATGACTACTAAAGAAATATCAAACAGGGATGAATTAAAATTATTATATGAAAAGGTATATGGAAATGGTTCTATATATCAAAATTCTAATTCAAAGGAGAACTTTGAGGTCTACGGAGTAACCATAGGTAAATATAAATTTATCTTTGGAGGAAGAACAAATGTTTTAGGAATAAATAACTTTATTACGAGAGGCTATCAGGATGGAAGCATACTGCACCCGTATATCAATAACAAATTTACAAAAAAAGGCCATTATAAAATAAACGGAGTCATTACTCCAGTTGTAAACTCTAATATGGAATATAATAAATTCATGCAGATAATATCTACAAACCAATTTCTAAAAACATTTTCTGCAGAACTGTTTTCTCCAAATTATGGAATAGAAATTACCAATGGCAGTGGACCATCAAGTATGGCCCAGATTGAAGAAAAAAATATACAAGATTTAGCAAATAGATCGCATGGCCATATAATATATGACAAATACGGAAGACCCATTGCAATCGTTAGCAAAACAAGCCAGATCTCAATTAATGAACCACCTATCCCAAATATCACGACAAGGAAAAAGGTATCATCTTACGACAAGATTATCAACGGAGTTAAGTTCGATATAATAAATGATGATAAAAATGCTGATGAAAGGACAGGTACAATTGAAAATCCATTCTTAGCCAATGAAGGTCCTAGAGGCACAGCGTATTATCAGATAGGTGGTACTGATTTAATGACTCCCTTGCCGGTGGATGGATTTAAATTAGAGCCTTGGTTTGCAGCACTTAATAGAAAATTAGGAAGTAATTTTGTTGTTTCACAACTACCACACGGAGATGGCGCCACGGTATATAAAGAAAAAGTAGACGATTATGAGGTTTATCGTTACAACAGGGAGTATACAGATAATTTCGGCACCATTACACAGCCATACACATTAAATAAACACGGATCTCCTAATTTTACTGAAGGAACGCCTTCCTTCTTTAGAGTAAAAGGATCTGATGGACTATATTATGTAAATGTAATGCCTATATCAACTGTAAATGAACTTGAAAAGTTTTATAATGCATTGA
>JAJZOD010000002.1 GCA_021852055.1 Microcaldota archaeon | reverse complement strand
GTAGCGTAATACCTCGTCACTTAATAGGTGACTTGCATGAAGGGCGTAACGTCTGTCCTACTGTCCCAACTCGGGACCTGGTGAACTCACTACGTGGTGTACATGCCACGTTCTCTCAGTGGGTAGCGAAGTCTCCATGAAACTTGACTATAGCCTGTTGCTGTTGTGTGAAGAGCGTTGCATAGCGTAAGTGGGAGCGTCGAAACGTTCGCTTTGGCGGGCGTGGAGCGACAATGTAACACCACTCTATGTTTTTTACGCAACTTACCGCATAGCGGGACAACTGCAGGTGGATAGTTAGACTGGGCGGTTGCTTTCGATAAGGAAACGAAAGTGGCCAATGCTCTGCTTAGGCGGGTTGGGAACCCGCTGTTAAGCGTAAAGGCAAATGCAGGGCTGACTGTACCCCGAAAAGCGTGGGGTGCAGACTGGAAACAGGGGCTTAACGAACTCTGGATGGCCTTTTAATGGGCCACCATGCTGTCAAAAAAGTTACTCTGGAGGTAACCGGTTCGTGGCGGGTGAGCGTTCACAGCGACCCCGCCGTTTGATACACCGATATGGGCTTATCTTATCCTGGTGGTGCAGGAGCCACCAAGGGTTGGACTGCTCGTCCATTAAAAAGATACACGAGCTGAGTTCAGTACGTCGCGAGACAGTACGGTAGCAACTACTGGGAGTGTTAGTGTCAGAGGATAAGTTGTCCTTAATACGAGAGGAACGGGACAACGGCGCCTCTAGTGGATCGGTTGTCTTTAAGGCACTGCCGAGTAGCCACGCGCTAAACGGATAAATCCTGAAAGCATCTAAGGATGAAGCCGTATCCGAAACGAGACACTTAGGGTGGTCATAGTACATGACTTTGATAGAGCGGGCGTGTAAGCAGGGAGCTTCGGCGACTTGCGAGCGTACCGTTACTAAATCCTAATTTTCAAGCTTGCTTCTCTTTCTTGGTTTTTTGTTTTTGAAGGGTTAGCTGAGGCTAGCATAATGTTTAAAATATGTCACAGAGGATTACGGATATGTAGGGTACCTGAGCTTCTGAACTCGGGTTCAGAATAACCTTCTACTACATATCCAATATAGTCGACAAGTAACTATAAACCTACCGGCTTTGCAAAAATATTAACCCGCTAATACCGCGGGTTTCAAAAGGTGTGGGGCGAGATACAATAAATATCCTATCTGCCGTTTGTTATGCACATTGAACTTCAACGATTCTTCTGTGTCTTTTCTTTCGCTGATCCTTTTTCTTATTCTGTAGGTTCCTTTGTCTTCAACATGGAGTTTCCAGTTTCCGATACTGATCTGCTATGGTAATTTTCAAGCCATTTCTGAGGGTCTGTTATCAAATCGTACGACATGTACTTCCACAACAGAACACCATTTCAAATCTTCAATTTCATGTAGACATAAGACTCTTTGAATCCGAGGCTCTTGTAGAAGTCGATAAGCCGCTGCAGTTCAGTTGAGTCGGCAGTCACCCAAACGGTGTCAATGTCCTTCTTCCTAGTCATGGCTATGAGCTTCCTGACCAGGAGCTTTCCGACGCCCCTGTTCCTGTACGTCTTTAGCATGTAAGCGGAGTCTAAATCTAGGTAATATTTCTTCTCATTTGCAGATGCCCTCCTCGCCTTTTTAATTACTCCGCAGACATAACCAATCAGTTTACCATTCTCTTCAGCCACAACTATTATTGCTCTTTGGTTGATAATTTTTATGAACTCCCTCCGAGTTCTGGGAACAAACCCTTCACTAATAGATTCTTTCTTCCAAAATTTATCCATGTGTTCTAAATAAATGACGTCTCCTCTATTTGCAGGCCTTATCTTAATCATCAGATCATCAGTAGCTCATGCTGATTTTTGTCGTTTCTCGTTTCTAAGCTTAAAGCACGAAACATCATCCCCACACAGATTGTCCGTTATATTGTATGCTATTGCACGGCAACTGTAGCAATTGAACTTGTTTCTGCACTTCCCGCACATGCCTGTGAACTCAGCTGGATTCAGCCCCTTAAATGGTCTTAGCTTTTCGTTCTTCCAGATTTCCTGAAGGCGTGCAGTTTTTATATTGCCAAGAATGAAGTCCGGAGTCTTAAAAAACTTGCAAGGGACAACAGACCCATCAGCTAATATGTCCAACCGTATCTTCCCTGCTTCACAAGAATTGCAAATCTCGTATACGTCTTTTGGTGTTCGTTCCCTCAAAAGCCCGGGAGACAACTTGAAAAAGAATGGTATTCCCTGTCGTTTGCATATATCATATATTTTCGGTATGTTTTCCTCAACTTGTTTCCTCGACGGCAACAACGCCAAAGATTCGAGATTTGTAGGAAAGAACCTTAATACCCTATACGCCTTTGGTTTTATCTTTACAAGCTCATTTACTAGTTCCGGTAGATAATCGTAGTTGTCTTTTATACCTACAGATGATACTGCAGACAAAAAGCCCATACTGAGAGAAAGCTCAAGATTCTTTATAGCCCTCCCATAAGATCCCTTCATATCTGTTATCTTATCGTGAATTCCCTCTGGACCTTCTATGCTAAAGTGCATGGTTGTATAGCCTATGGAGTACAACTCTTCTAGTATCCTCTCATTAAGAAACTGCCCATTTGTACTTGTTGAAGGGAAGATTCCTCTATCAAGATACTCCTTCACAAGCTTTACAAAATCACGTCTTATGGTGGGTTCCCCTCCTGTAAAAAATACATGGTGCACGCCTAGCTCCTGTAACTGATCGGCAAGGCTTATCAGATGTTCGAAACTAAGCTCCTCCCTTGTCTTATTGAGCCTGTCTGAAGCGGCTGTAACGCAAAAACTGCATCTTTGTGGGCACCTTTGCGTCAGCTCTATATCAACTATGGCTGGAGATACGAAATCAAGAATCCTCATTTCTTGTCACCAATATGTTGTATTGTATTAGCCTAGAAACAAATCTTTTATTACGCCTAAGTTTCCCTTTAAGCCGGGTGAACCCGTTCTCCCTTATCTCCTCGAGAAGCCTCAACCCGTTCTTGTTTACTACATAAATTCCTGTCTTGTCAAGAACGCATGCACCAAAATCCTCCTTCCTTATGAATTTGCTTTTATTGAACTCAATTGACCCTGTTTTCCGTTCCGCAGCCGTTTCCTCAGCAAATAATGCAGGTGGAGGCGATTTATTATCATTTATTATGGAATTACGTATTATTTTTATTTCTGGGGAGCCGTCAGGATCAAAATCAAGAAAACCCATTTACTCACCAAGAGCTTCTATTGCGGACAGTACTATTTCAATTGCATTGTGCATTGAATTGCTCACCCTGCTTTTTATATCTGGATTAAACTCCACGAAATCCAGAGCCATTGTCTTTCCGTTTATGATATGTTTCAGGATCTTTATCGCAGTTTTCGGATCAAGTCCCAGAGGCTGTGGATACGAGACCTCAGAAATGAATGCAGGATCTATTACATCGAAATCAAAGCTCACGTATATTCTGTTGTTCTGTTTCAGAATCTTTCCAAGTTTGCTGGAGATACGCCCGTTATATGTATGATTTAAGTCCTCAAACATTACTTTATTGTTTCTAAAATCCTTAGAGCCACTTCTGCACCCTATCACTACAATATCATTTACATTGCTATTTTTTGAAAGCTCTGTAAGGACCCGCTCGCTCAATGGGCCTGAATCATTCTGAAGCGCATCCGCATGTGCATCGAAAATTATTACCGTGACCTTTTCATTTAGCGCAGCAACAAGAGGGATTGTTATTGAATGATCTCCACCAATCGAGACTATTTTTTTACCGTCTCCAAGAAGTTCTGCAGCACTTTTTATGATGAGACTAGAGCTAAGCTCGGTGTCTTTTGCTGCTAACCTAATGTCCCCCATGTCTTGTACCTGTATTTTCCTATCATGCAAAAAGCTCTGACCTAACACTAATCCTGCTTCCCTAAAACACAGTGGGAAGTATCTGGTGCCTTGCAGAGCCGATTCCCAATCCCAGGGCACTCCAATAAGCACTGTTGGGGCCTTGATATCCGGAAACGGTGAGGTTGTTTGGGATCTATTTTTGCCCATTGTAATACCCCTGCACTATAGGGCATCTAGCATCTGGATAGCCCTTCTTATCGTGCTTATTAAGCATGTAAGCAAAGCACCCGCCTTTGCATGCCTCCAAAAACTTGCAGTTTGAACATGGCTCCTTCTTGATTGGAAGATATGAGCTTATCCTTTCCATTGCTTTGTTATGCCACAACTCATGTATATCGTTTCTGGGATATTTTCCAACAAGGAACTCACTCCTATTAGTTAGCAATATGCATGGAAATACGGATCCGTCAGGGAGTACATCCAGTCTGCTCTTTCCCATCTGGCATTCGCAGAAGTCCAATCCAAAGGGATCTTTAGGGGGCAGTTTGGCTTCGTTAAGGTAAACAAAAGGCGTTTCTGAAAGAGTTATCTTCATTTTGTCGGAACAGAGCCATAAGAATGGACCCTCCTTGGATAAGAGCATTTTCTTATTATCCTTTTCGTTAAGTTCATTTATTCTCTGATATACTTTGTAAAATTTAGATATTCCTATCTCTTTGTTTGTATCAGGCAGGTAATCATACTCCGCGTGGAAGAAAGACACAGTGAACTGAGGAACACCCATGCTCTTCAGCAATTCATAGAGTTTTTCTATCCTGTCCAGGTTTCTTTCATTGACTACTGTATTTATCCCGAAGTTCACGTTATTTTCCTTAAGATAACCAAGACTTCTCATCAATGCTTTGTAGGCGCCTTTCTTCTTGACTACTATGTCGTGTCGCTCCTCATCGAAGTCCTCCAAAGATACGTTAAGATAAAAACGTTTCCTATCCAGTTTGCTCAGCCGCTTTGCTAACTCCTCGGTTATCAAAGTGCCGTTTGTAGACATTATATAGTTTATCGGCTTAGTCTTTATATACTCAAGCAGATTTACCATGTCCTTCCAAACAAAGGGCTCACCACCAACTATGTCGATTAGTGGTATCTTGTACTTTACCAACTGATCTATAAGGTTCTTCCAGTCGTCCAGGCTTAGCCTATCCTGGTATACACCTTTCCAATCCACGTTTACATAGCAGAAGTCGCATAGTTGATTGCACTTTAGTGTGGGGTTCAAGCTTACTATTATGGGAGCATTAAGCCGCTTGAGTTTTGAAATGCGTTCCCTATTCTCCATGAATTCTTCGAAATTAAAACGATGCTGTTTTGCAGAGGTCTCTGTGCGAACTATTTTGTTGTCCAATGCCTGCTTGATGATCTCGGTCATTTCAGAGGCGCCTTCTTCTCCATGTATTTTTCTCATAGTGCTCTTTATTTTTTCTTCTGAAAGTCCAGATTCAATCATTTCAAGAATGTCGATGGCTTTTCCATCAACAACAAAGTAAGCTGCGTTTCTGTATTCGTCTACATCGAACACTATGCCCCCGAAATACTCGCGCCTAACAATCATGTTCTCGTTAACCTTGTAATACATTTCTGCTCACCTCACTATTTAACATGTAATCAAAATATTCCCTTTGTCGTATGTTGCAACCTTCCAAACTTCCAGAGTAGGCAAGGGTCTCACCTCTGCAAGAGCCCTTGCATAGGTATTTTACTCCGCAGGAGCGGCACGCCCTAATTTCTGTTAAGGGTTTTTGGAATGTGCTAGAAAACTTATTTGAGAACAATGTTTCCTTTGAAACCTTCCCAGTTTCATTCTCAATTATGAATTCATCTGAAGAAAGAAGAGGGCATAGTCTCAGTTCGCCCTTAAAATTGAACAGGAATCTATCTATGCCTACATCGCACATGCTGCTCCGGACAAACGGCAGGAATTTCTTTTCTATATCAGTTAACTTTCCATTTAATTGATTCCTCCGCCAGTCTTCGTTGATATCACAGAAGGACTCTCCGGAACTTATCCGCACCTTGCTTTTTTCCTTGGCATTTTCTAAGACTCTTGTAAGCCTTAGCTCCTCTGCCGCGCGTAGTGCAAGTTCCTGTCCCTTCGCTCTGCCTATGCTCCTGAGAGGAGAAGCTTTGAAATACTTGACACCAACATCTTCGGCAAGCTTGATCATGTCCTCAAGTTCATGTATATTTGCTTTGCTTATGGTTGCCTGCCATGTGACTGGAATTCCCACAGCTTGGAGGTTCTTTATTCCTATGATGCTCCTATGAAATGATCCTGGTACACCTCTTAACTTGTCATGGATTTCTGCGGAAGCACCATCGACGCTTATCTTTACACCAGCCACATTAATTTCCTTGAGTTTTTCTGCTATGCTCGCGGTTATAAGTGTACCATTGGAAAATATCTCCGTAGAGAAGCGTTTCGAGAAGGTGCTTACAATGCCCTCCCAGTTCCTGACCACAAGGGGTTCTCCTCCAGTAATTATTACCCTGGGATTGCCAATTTTATTGAGCGCATCGGCTATTTCTACAGCTTTGTTTAGGGTCAACTCCCCCCTGTTCTGCATGCCTGAATTATTGTAACAACCAATGCACCTAAGATTACACTTTTTAGTCACCTCAATATAGATGATTCCATCGAAAGGTTCACGCTTTTTCATGCTAATTAACTTTTTGAAGAATGCCTTCTGATCAAAAAAGTCAATTATTCCGTTATCTTTTAGGAATAAGAAATCAGACGGACGTATCTTATTGGACTTCTTTGATAGGAAAGAAATTATTTCTGGTTTACACTCAAACTGTGTATGCTTTAGGGGATTAACTATGACCCCTTTTTTATCATTAGCCCAAAATATTGTTCCGGGGGCCAGATTCCATTGCTTTTTCATAAGTATCAAAATCGTTTTGTATCTCAACTCACTCGCTGATTCCCTTTTCCGAACTTTGCCGGAGTTGAATCTCCGTCCTGCGTCCCCAACGGAGTTCTTCCGAAACTCCTACAAGATAAGGATATTCTATGCGCTTACACGCACCAACTGCATGGGCCTGAGTATCCTCTGCCGAACGCTTTTATCCATGTGTCATCGAAGTAGATTCTTCTTATGGACTTAAGCTCTGGCTTATCCAACTTCATCTCAGGCTTGGCAACAACTTTTGTTTTGGATGCCATATTCTCACTCCATTTTATAATACGGATAGGAAAGTATATAATTCTATTCTTTTGTCAAGTTTTTATACTGTAGTATACGCAAGTATATCATATAATGCATAACAAGCACTGCGCCGCATGCCGAGCCGGGGGATTGACGCCTTAGCGTCAAGATTTTACTTCGGAGAAGTCAAAGGCTAGAGCGGCGAGCTGGAGCGAGGCGCATCAATGCTGTTTGGCTTGGCGTGGAATTGATAGGACAGGTGTGTAAGTAGCTGAGCAGAAGGCAGAAAGGTATAAATATCTATCATCACTACAGAGTAACAGTTTAGTTACCTTGGGATGATAATGCAAAGAGATTCCCTCTACAAGATAAGGGACAGAGCAATCAGGAGCGGGCGTGCTGTCTTTTCTGTGCAGCAGCTGGCCAACCTTACTGGAAAGAAAAGGGAGGTTGCGAAGGTCTATGCTTCGAGGCTCGTGGAGCACGGCATGGCAGCCAGGCTGAACAAGAGGAAGATAGCATTCAGCGATGACGACTTTGTCATAGCGACGCAGTTTGTCGAGCCGTCGTATGTATCGCTCGGCTCTGCGCTTGCTTATCATGGCGTAAGCGAACAGGTTACAAAGGAGGTGGAGTGCGTTACGACGAGGAACTCCATACATTATAAGGGGCTTGGGATAAGATACCATAAGATTGCTACTGACCTGTTTTTCGGGTACGAAAGGCTGCAGAAGGGGAACAGCTATGTTTTTGTGGCAACTCCGGAAAAGGCCCTGATAGATGGCGTTTATCTGAACATCTACTCGGCAGGGGATATTGATGAGTACCTGCACAGGGGGGGCGTAGACATAGGAAAACTTAGGACGCTTCTCGGCAGATTCCACGGCAGAGGCAGCAAGAAGTTGAGCAAGGTGATTTCATCATCGACAAAGATCAATTGATTGAGATAGCAAGGCTGAACGGCCTGAGGCCGTGGCAGCAGGAGAAGCACTACGTACAATCACTCGTGCTGAACTCGGTCTCTGAAATGCAGCTGGTGTTCAAGGGAGGCACATACCTCTGGTTCTTTCATGGACTGAGGAGGTTCTCTGACGATCTCGACTTTACAGCCTTTGGCAGTCTTCCGGATGATGTGCCTGAAAGGGTTTCCGATGATCTGAAACTATTCGGCGTTGAGAATGGGCTCAAGAAGTTAAGTGACGATGAGCGTTCGCTGTCTTTCAGAATAAGCGCCAAGGGTCCTCTGAACACTACAGTGAGAGACATGTGCTTTGTGTATGTGGAGATAAGCAGGAGAGAATCTGTCCTGGAAGACAGGGTTGCGCTGAGGTTCGACAGGCCGGAGTACCAGCTACCGATAAAGAGCCTGTCGGGCATGGCCCTGGATGAAGTTGGCGCTGAAAAGATTAGGACGATAATGACCAGGGACAAGCCGCGGGATGTGTACGACCTGTATTACCTCATATCCAAAAAAGGGATAAAGTTCAGAAAAGGACTAGTGGACAAGAAGCTGCAGTATTACAAGGAAGCGTACTCGGCTGAGAAACTAGCGCAAAAGATTGAAAAGGTAGAGAGCGCGTATGTCAGGGAGCTGAAAAGCCTTGTATTCGAGGAGCTTCCTGACTTCGAACGTGTTTCCAACATTATAAACAAATGGACTTCGTAGTACATAGGCTTAATGCCCCGCAAGCGTACCACAACTGACCCTATTTTTCAAGCCTGCTTCTCTTTTTTGGTTTTTTGTTTTTGAAGGGTTAGCTGAGGCTTGTTCTTTTGACCACGGAAATGCTCACCCTTAGGTTCCGGAACGCTTAAATATGTGTTTAAACATATGTTTAACGTGAGGGTATGACAAAAACAATAACGATAAGGACAGAGGTATATGAGAAACTTATTAGGATAAAGAAGGAGGATGAAAGTTTCAGCGAGCTGTTCGAGCGCTTGGCGGCGATGCTTGCCCCGATGGATGCGTTGCTGAAGCTTAGGGGTAGCATGGAATTCGCCAACAAGGACAGGATGCTTGCAGAGATTCTTTCAAAAAGATCCGAGGTAAGGCAGTGATAATAGTAGATACCGACGTCTTGATAGAGATATTCGATAAAAATTCTCGGAGCGGGGAAGCTGCGCTGAATGCGATATTAGAGAATAGAGAGCCTTTTTGCACAACCTCAATAAACCAGCATGAGCTTCTGTACGGCATCATGAAGTACAACAAGCATGTTCCCGAAGAGCTATCAGCGATACCAATCTTGGACTATACGAAACGTGATGCGGATCTTTCTCCACATTTGGAACTCGAGTTGGAAAAAAAGGGGAAAAGGATCGCAAGGATGGATGCGATGATAGCTGCGGTAGCCATAAACAACAAGGCAAAGTTTTATACAAACAACAAAAAACATTTTAGGGAGTTTAAGGAGTTCGGGCTTGAGCTGCTTTAGACCCGCGTGATTTCAAGCCTGCTCCTCTTTCTTGGTTTTTACCTTAGGGTATTACTTAAGTCTCTTAAGTTGTCTGTGAAAACAGGCGCCTTGAGGCTCGTTGCCTGGGCTGCAATCATCGTATCGTTTATCCGCATCTTTGTTTTGAGCGACATATCCATCGCCTTCATTGTGGTATCGATTGGAAACTCAAGCCATTGAACGAATGAATGCTCCAGAATGTGCATATCCAGAGTATAAACCAGTAATTATGTACTATAATCGCTGAAATTATTAATGATATAAAAGTTGTATCCATCAGTATAAACTGTAGCACCAGAGAGAATCTTTACATTTGAAGTGTATATGCAATATCCCAAGTGGTACTGCTATTGCTTATGGTAACACTATATGGCGCCTGACGAGGGACTTGGCATGACCTTGTAGTCTATACCAGTTAGTAGAAAAGTTATAACTGCTATAACCACTACAAGAGAAATTATCGCAACTCTTATAAAATTTGAGATGCTACCGTCTACAGAATTTGATTTTGTATATATAGTCAGTCAGGCTCACTGGACTTTTTCCATAGTTTGTTCCAGGCGATTATTGCTACAATCATGCCGATGAGTAGTAATATGCCTCCTAATATCGGTATTATTGCGCCTATTAGTAAAAGAAATGCAGATGTTTTGAATTCCTGTAATCCGAAGAGGTTCCCGATGCTTTTATACGCGCGGTATACAAAGTAGAATGCCAGAATATCAATAAGCCATACTATTACAATAAACAGCAACCCAAATCCCAAGATAGAGCTAGACAAATTATACGCTCCGAAAAATCCGGCGGATGGTTGCTGGGCCTGCGGGTAAGGGTTTTGCATATATGCATAAGGATTGTAAACACTAGCGTAGGTACTGTTGAGATAAGAATTTATCTCAGACTGCGCGTTGCTCATCATCGGAAACATGGAGGCAAAAGAAACTATTAATCCTATAATAATCAAAATAGTGCCTAAATAGAAATCTTTTCTTATGTTGTCATAACCTATAGATATATTTCTGACTCCGAGTACGAGAATAACATATGCTATCACACTGAGAATTAGTGATGCTAGCCCAACATCGAAGTATGCAGAGTTGAGCGTGATGGTATAGTTTGAACTTATAGTAAATGGATTGGTTATTAAAAATCTTTGAATCACGGAAAAAATTATTCCTCCGATTATAATTATAGTTGACCCAATGACTCCAAGTTTGCTTCCTTCTTGAACAGTTTTTGACATGTTGCTTTTATCTGGATTTGTAGCATCCACGAAATCAACATTCATCTCTTTGCAGTGACTTTGCCGCCCAATGCAGCCTGCAGCGCCCCCACATAACTATCATAAACAACGCTTTCCTTGTTTTTTGTATCGGGGTTTGCAAAGCCGTATTTAAGGGTTTCCCCTTTCGCCTTTATAAGAATCTGTTTTCTGGATATCTCTACCGCGGATATATCGTTGTTTTTAAGCTCCGTATTTTTAGCATTGGACTTTAGAAGTCCATCGAGATCCTCTTCGGAAAGCTTTTTTGTCGTTTCTTCTATGTCTTGCTTGGATATCGAATTTGCTACACCCCTCCCAAATATTCCAAATGCAAGCGTAAGGCCGGAAGAGACAGCAGTTGTAGATACGCTGCTTACATCCAAGACTAGAATTCTTTGGTCTGTAATCACGAGACTCTTCCTTTTGGGCGTTATGATGCCAAACGAGGTAAGATTATCTATGTACCCAAGGACACTTTCAGACATTTATATCGATGTAAGAATCACACATGGAGCTTATAAACTTTTGCTTCTTCTAGTAAGAGTTTGAGATACTTACGGTGACATCCTCACCCATGGACGGCGTGGGCTTCCTTTGCATTCATGCAATCACTGCATCCTGCAAAGGATGTGTTTTATCGGTTCTCAGTTCTTCGATGCGACTTTTCGATGGTAAAGAGACGATTGCGCCATTTACTGGCAGAAGCATCAAATGTTTAATCCTTTTTCAGCCTATCCTTTTGACATTTCCTAAAATAGATACCAGATGCGGTCCGCTTGGAGTATCACGCCACATTAAAAATAGTTTAGCAACGTAGGGATCGTCCAGAACAGAACGAGCCCTGAGATTCTTGACTGTCAGTTTTTGAGGTACTGTTTTAACTTCCATGTTCCCACATAAATATTGTATATTTCCTGATTAATATGCGTTGCTATTGGACTCTGTTGGTGTCTTGAACTTCAGGCTTGGCTTTCCTGTTTTGCAGCCACATGTAATAGTTGAATCCATCAAGCAGACTCTGCACCGATGCTTGGATTATATTTTGCGATATGCCAACTGTACGCCACAACTCTGATCCGTCTGTGAACTCAGTAAGCACCCTCACTATGCTCTCTGTGTCACGTATCTTTCCCGGAAGCACAACCTTATAATCGATAAGCCTGACATTCATTATAGCAGGGCACATGTGCCCGAACGCGCTTCTTATTGCATTGTCTATGGCATTTACAGGGCCGTCACCGCGCCCAGTGCCCGTATGCATCTCCGTTTTTACAGTAGCGCTGCTGATCTTTTCATTAGATACAACTTCCCATCCCTGCAATGCAACATACTCATTGTAAAGTCCGAGCTTTGAGAGGAGTATGAGCATGGCTGATGCCGGCGCACTGTCGAACTCGTAGCCCTGCTCTTCAAGCTTCTTGATAAGGCTGAGCGCATCCTTAAGCTTCTCATTATCTTTTGTAAGGGATATGCCTAATTTTTCTGCGTGCCAGATAAGATTAGATGCACCACTTACTTCAGATAAAAGGATAACGCGCTTGTTTCCTACCAGCTCTGGCACTATATGCTCATAACTTAAGCTGTTTTTCAGCATGGCATCGGCATGGACTCCGGCCTTATGCGCAAATGCATTGGCACCTACATACGGCTGCCGAGGATTGCTGCCCTGCATAGAAAGTTCATCTACAAGAAGTGAAATATCTTTAAGTTTATGCAAGTTTATTGAGCTTTTAGAGGAGTAGCCCATCTTGAGCGAGAGCGTAGGCAGAAGTTGTACTATATCTGCATTGCCGGTGCGTTCTCCAAGCCCGTTTATTGTGCCTTGTATGTGAACAGCCCCTGCCTCTACCCCAGCTATAGTATTTGCCACAGCACAGCCCGAATCGTTATGCATGTGCACCCCAAGCTTTGATTTTACAGCGCCAGACACTTCTCTGGTAATAGCTGATACAGCGCTCGGTATTGTGCCGCCATTTGTATCGGCAAGCACTATTGTTGCACTTCCTGCATCTTCTGCAGATTTTAAGGAGCGCAAAGCATACTCCTTATCGGACAAGAACCCCTGATAAAAGTGCTCTGCGTCGTATATGACTTCAAGCCCATGTGAAACTAGGTAGGAGACAGTATCGTATATCATATTGAGGTTCTCTTCATCTGATACCTTCAGTACATCACTGACGTGCAGTTTCCATGATTTCCCGAAAATGACTGCAGTGCCAACGCCTGAAGCAAGGATCTCGTCCAGGCTCTTATCCTTATCTGGAGTTACAGATTTCCGCCTTGTGCTTGAAAATGCAGCAAGCTTGGAATGCTGCAAAGAATGCTGCTTCATCTCTTTAAAAAATATGTTGTCCTTGACATTTGAGCCTGGCCATCCGCCTTCTATGTAGTCAACATGCATGTCATCCAAAGCAATGGCTATGCGTATCTTATCTGACAGTGTAAAGGATACGTTAGCTGACTGCGATCCGTCTCTCAATGTTGTGTCAAGAACTTCAATGGTTTTTTTGATATCCCCAAGCAGTCACCAATAGCCAGAATAGTCTATGCCTACTTGTATGCAGAGGAACATTATTAAGCATTCCCTGCAAAGCATGGATTTTGCCTTGCTGCTCTGATTTGAAGCGTTTGCAGCCCCTATATCTGTTTATTTATTTTTCATCAAGAGGTATAAAAGGCTGTTTTGAGTAATATATTATCACAATTTATGTTGGGGTAATTGCATGGCTGAGCGTAGTATAGGCATAATAGGCCTAGGAAAAATGGGCTCTAATATAGCAAAGCAGTTGATCGGGAAGGGTTATAATATAACAGTGTACAACAGGTCAAAGGAACCTGTTAAGGAACTTGTTGCGATAGGAGCCACAGGAGCAGACTCCATAAAGGAATTTGTTGCGATGCTTGCACAACCCAGGAGTATATGGCTCATGCTTCCTGCAGGCCAAGCAACAACATCGGTAATAACTGAACTTGCAGGGCTTCTTGATAATGAAGACGTAGTAGTCGACGGTTCGAACTCGTACTATAAAGATGACATAGAACACAAGAGCCTCCTTGAGAATAGAGGAGTGCACTTGCTTGATGCAGGATGCAGCGGCGGCCCCAGCGGCGCACTAAACGGCATGTCCATAATGGTTGGCGGGGAGTGGAACGTTTTCGAAAAGCTGAAAGGACTGTTTAAAGACCTTAGCGTCAGGGACGGATTCTCTTATATTGGTGGTACAGGCTCCGGGCATTTTGTAAAAATGGTACACAATGCTATAGAGTACGGAATGATGGAATCCATAGCCGAAGGCCTCGAGCTTGTGAAGAAGGGGCCATATAAAGACCTTGATATTGCATCGATACTGAAAGTATGGAACAACGGTTCTGTGATAAGCGGCAGGCTTATGGAGCTTTCAGAGCGTGCCATAAGGAACAACAAGGACATGTCAGGCATATTGCCGCATGTAGATGACACAGGCGAAGGACGCTGGTCATCGATGCTCGCTCTTGAATACGGCATACCTTTCATATCTATATCCAATGCTCTTGACAACAGGTTCTCTTCGAGGGATGATGAACAGTATGGAAGAAGATTCCTTGCCGCGCTTCGTCACGAATTTGGTGGCCACAGGGTTGAAAAGGTCGAGTGAATGGCATATAACCTCGGAGCTGTTGGGTTTGGGCACTGGTTTGAAAGGCTTTATGCAGGAATTGCAAAAACTAACAGGATACACCTTGCAAAGGTTGTTGGAGTCAGTGACATAGCAGGCAAAGCAGAGAGACTCAAACTCGTAGGCATTACAAAAGACAGTTATTACAGGATGGATGAGAATGCGCCGTTGCCAGAGGAGTTTTTCGAAGGGTTGGACATTGTACACATATCAGACCCAAACAAGTATCATGCACAGCAGACAATACAGTCGCTTAAAAAAGGCAAGCTTACCATAACAGAGAAAACATGGGGCGTCAACAAAGAAGAGTTTTACTCAGTTGTCAGTTACATAAAAGAGAACAAGCTGGAAAACAGGGCGTATCTGCATCTGCATTATCTCCACAAGCTGCTCACGATGGAGCTCGAAGGAGTTCTTAAAAGGTTAGGAAACGAGCATGGTAAGATAACAGGAGTGTCTGAGACCTTCTTTGAATCTACGCGGGAGGAGGACATGAGAAGAAGCAAGTGGCTCTTCTCCATGGAGAATGGAGGGCTTTTCATGGACTGGATACACGCATTTGAGATATTATTCAGAGGGACAGGCGCTGATACTGTAAGGCTTACAGGGCTTAGCCTGTACACTACAAACAACAACTATGATAGTTCAAACCCCACCGGTATAGAGGCGTCTGTTGATTTGACCGGAGAGCTTTTCGCTGGTACCGTAAAGGGCAGCATAAGGATGGCAAAAGGTACGCCGATTGAAAAGAAAGCAGTGCGGATTTATTTGGAGTCAGGAGCGTATATTGAACTTGTATACCTAGACTCCGACAGAGAGTCCACTACAGGAATGCGTGGCTGCTGGACACTTATGAAGGATGGCAAAGAGCTTGTCACACAGTGCCCAAGAGGTCCGGAGACTTCAGAACTGTTTGTTGAGGATATACTTAACATGGCAGAAGGGAAGAAGGCAGGATTTGGAATAGAGTATATGGAAAAGATCTTTGATACGCAGTGGCAATATCAGGACATGATTAAAGGAAAGACGCTAATATCAGATAAAGGCAGCATTGCGGGATTTGTATCCAGAGGTGCTAGCCTCTCTATATAAACTATTCTATTATATTATAAATATATTTTTTATTATAAACTATATTTTCTGCACTGCCTTTGGCTTTTCCTTGAGAGATTTTATCACTTCATCGGCGCCCGACGCTAGCAGTTCTGTTGCAGAGTAAATCCCTGAAACTCCTATAGAATATATGCTCGCTTCCTTGGCTGCGTGTATGAACCTCGGGAATGATGAAATAAAGAACCCGTCGCTCGCCTGCAGCCCGAATTCTGATGAAACCTTGTTAAGCGCAGACTCGATTATCTCTTTTGGCAGCATCCCATCCTCGGCATAAGACCCGAAAGTGAAGTATGGCAGAAGCCCTGTTTTCTCAAGGCGCATCTTTGACACGCGCTGCGGCTCCCCTGTTGCAATGCCTATTTTCACTTCTTTCCTCTTCAACTCATCCAAGAGCTGCTTTGCCCCGTCTGCTACTGAAATTCTGTCGCTCCACGCTACATTGAAATAGGAATAAGGCAGATCCTCAAGATACCTGTCGAGCCTCTCTGATATCTCATCTTCGCTGAGCCCATATTTTCTGAGTACCTCTGTTGCGACCTCCTTTGATGTTAATCCCGGATAGCTGCCCAAGTTTACTTCGGCTATTATGCCGTATATGTTGCGAATAGATTCTGCAACATAGCCGGAGATATCCTTGGCATCCGTAGCTACTGTCATGTTTGTATCAAAAAGTGCAAACTTCTCCATAAAGAGCCACTATACTTGCATTTATATTTGTTTGATAACATATTTAATTTTATTGAATGGTTTTAAATTGCAGTCAAAAAAGCTTGTAGAACAGATTGGCCTTTTTAGGATAAACAGATTGCTGGATCTTGCCACAGAACGAAGTTTGTCTGGCACTAAGGAGGATTATCGTTTGTCAAAAAGGTACATAAACCTGGCAACAGCAATAAGCAGGCATTATAAGATAAAGCTTCCTGAAGAGGTGAAGAGCAGGATATGCGCAGGATGCAGCGCAGTGCTTATTCCAGGAATCAGCTGCAGTGTTAGGTTTTCAGGGGGCTTTGTGATTTACAGATGCACAGCATGCGGAAATGTGAGGAAGTTGTATATGAAACGCAGGAACAGCATAGATAGGATTAATGCACCGCCCGACGGTTAAACGTATTTTATCAGGCACCTGCTAGTTTACATTTACCTGACATTAAGTCTGTCAAGCAGTGCATCTACCAGATTAGTTATACTGTTGCTGTTTGAGGATGTTAGAATATTTTCACAGGCCTCAATTTCATTGTTTGTTATTATGCCCCTAAACAGGCGCACCAGGCGTGATGTTTCTGGCTCCTTTACAGAAGCTATCTTGATATTGTTTATTACGTTTGCACGCGCAAGGATTTTTATCGCATTGCCTACGCATGCTATTGGCTTCTTTTTGGAATTGAAATGCTTCAGCACATCGAGCAGCTGCCTTGAGTCATAAAGCTTGAACGAATCAACGCCCATGCCGTCTGATATAAAGATGGCGTCGAAGTTTTCTGTGGTTATCTCAGGTACAGAGAAGACAGAATTGAGCCTTGCACCATGATAGCCTATGCATTCGCCAAGAGTAGTGCTTGCAACAGCAGATGTAACACCCCACCGCGACAGAATCTGCAGTGCACTAGTTACAGTTTCATCGCGGAAGTCCTTTGGGGGGATAATTATGGCAACATTCATAGCACGGCCTCTCTGTAAGATACCACCATCGATTAATATATTATTCCTTTCGGTTGTCCTGCGCCTGCGCTTGTACTCCCTGACTAATGTCGTCAGATGTTCCTGCTGCGGCCTTTTTAGGATGGAGTAATGTTCTAGAAACAAGCACGTATATTACTGCAGCTACGATTATTGCAATGACAAACAGTATTATGTCGAAGAGCGAAATGAAGAAAAGGTGCACAGTTGCTCCTCCTCCAGTATTTACAGATTCGTTTATGCCTGAGAACACTATGCTGCCGGTTATGGCACCATAGGGAACATTATGCAGCAGTATTTTTCCGGAACTTCCAGAATCTACCTTCAGGACAGTGCCGTTCTCCATCTGCAGGTCTGCAGTTGCATTTACAGGTATGCCAAATATATCTGTTGTAACTATCTCCACAGGATACAGAGGCAGCGGCGCGACCACATTTGTGCTGGAGTTTATTTCGAAAGTTTTGTTTACCGGAAGCTTAAACCCATCAACATACGCGCTGCTGATATGGTACGCAACCCCAGAGTACAGGAACTCTGGCTGATTTGCCGTGGAGTTGTTTATTACAAACCCGGTCGCATTTACCGGGCTGTCATTTACGTTTATGCCGCGAAACGTAGTGAGATATTGTTTTTTGTATGATGCATGGAGCTTTACTGGCTTAGACACATTCACTTCTAGATACTTTAAATCCGAACCGTTATTCCAATCGTAAAATGCTATTTTTTCTGTACTGCTCACATTTATCACTGGGGCAGAGAGGTAAAGCGAAACATGGCTGCCTTTGTTGTGCCAGCCAGAGCCTATGACGTTGCCGTAGTCTGCAGTTGCATTTATAAGGTACTGCTGCTGCCAGTTTGCAGTTATGTTCTGTGGGGATGAGACAGTGACGTTTCCGCTTGAATTTTTAACGCCGTTGCTCCATCCATCAAAAAGCAGACGCGAGGATGCATTTACATTAAAAGCGTTTGAGCTTATTGAGTAGTATGCCGTAGAGTTGGCATTGTACCATCCGCTACCAGTTGCATTCTGATATTTTGATGAAACTGTTACAAGATACTGCGGCTGCCGGATTATGTCTTCGGTTATATTTGAGCCCAGGTATACTGAAGATATATTAGACGAACCGGTATATGACCCGTAGCCTTTTCCTGACCACTGCACAAATACACCCCTGGATCCCGGGGCCGCATAAAGGAAGGTGGGTGTTGATATGTTTACTGTAGAATATGCAACGTACTCTGTGGAATTGCTCTGGTTGCCGTACTTTGATATTATGCTCAACAGGTATCCTATAGTCCACAGCTGTGTATTGTTTGGCGGCTGCGGAAGGCCTGAACCTATAATGAAATTATTTATCCTGTTGCTTAGCTCTGAAACCCCATAGGTATTCTGAAGTGAGGTTCTGCTACCGACGCCGTAGCCTATATAGGAGTAGCCTGTCGAAACTGGGAGAAACCTGCCGCCGTTGTAAAACTCAAGATTTTTAATATTTACAGGTAGCAACTTCTGAGACGATGTGCTTGTGTTTGCTATCTCCCCGAATGCTATTGGCGCATTTTCTCCAGAGTTGCCTGAACTTAGGCTTACGTTTCCTATGACGTTTCCATTAAACGCGAAGTACCATGTATTGCCGTTAGAATAAAATGAGTAGTTGTTAAATGTGCCGTTTGTCCCGGCAGATCCGTCAGGGCCTATCGCACCGAGGAAGGAATCTATAGAAGATGATGGAAAGTACTCAAAAAACCATTCAGCTGCACCTGTATCGATATGGTGATATCCGTAACAGCCTGATTGATCGCAGTATGAAGGATAGCTGCCTGACTGGTTTTCCAGCAGGTATCCGATCTGCAGAAATGCACCGTTGCCCAAATCCTCCCCGACCCAGTATGCAACAGAGCCTATCGCTATTTTTTGCGGTGTTATTGTCTGTATAATTGCACTTGCTCCGCTATTCTGTGTGGACTTTATACCTCCTTTTGCGCCAAATTGGAACCAGTATTCTGAAGACGCCATATTCACAGATAGCATTGCTATTAAAATCACAATTGCGTAATTATGTGGTCGCATGATAATTACTCTGATAGGTATTCAAAATAGATAGCATGAATTTATATAGCTTTTACTTCTGTTTGGGAACATAAGATAACTGGATTACTGAACCGGGTTGTTCTATGTTAAGCGTGGTTCACGCTCTTTGTTTTTATGCCTGGACAACAGTACAATGTTATATATTGTTTTCGTTGCATATATTTATTGTTATTATTTTTACCGGAGTGATGCTGTGTTTGAGATAAGAATAGACAATGCGAAGTATTGGAAGGACTGCGTCTCTGCAATAGTCAGTTTGGTTGATGAGGGTCTCTTCAGCATATCGAAAGAGGGCATATCGCTAAAGGCCATGGATCCTTCAAGCATAAGCATGATATCCTTTTCTATGCCTAACAAGGCCTTTTCCAAATTCAATATAGACAAAAATGCAAATGTCGGCCTCAACATAGAGAACCTGAATAAGATACTGTCAAGGACAAGGGATGGCGAGGCCCTTGTTATGAAAGATGTTGACAACAAGCTTTCTATGGAGTTCATAGGCCAGGGTTCCAGGAGAAGATACAAACTGCAGATGGTCGAGGTCAAGAAGAGTGTTGAAAAGGAGCCGAACATAGAATTTGATGCAAATGTAGAGATAAACGGCGAGCCTTTCAAGGACATAGTAAAGGATGCAAGCCTTATCTCCTCGTACATATCATTTAAGGCGTCTAAGGACCAGTTCTCCGTAAGTGCAAGGGGGGATTCAGGAGAGCTTGAGGAGCTTCATGATGCCGATGGCAACATAATGCGCAAGATAGATACCAAAAAGGGGGCAGAGTCGACTTTCAATCTTGAGTTTCTGGAGAATATGGTAAGATCGTGCCCTGCTGGCAGCAACATATACATATCCCTGAAGTCAAATGAACCGCTTAGGATGAAGTACAACATAGGCGACTCAGAGGTAGTGTACTTCCTTGCACCTTATATGGAAGAGTAGCTGCTTCAATGGAGATAGTTACCGAAGGCAGCGCAAGGATACAAACAGCCAGCGGCGTATTTTATAATCCGAAGATGCGGAACCTGAGGGACATTTCAGTTCTTTTTTTGAAAGCTGCAAACGCAAAAGGCAGGCTTCTGGATAGCACAGCAGCAACAGGAGTGCGCGGCATAAGATATGCAAAAGAGGCAGGCTTCCAGGATATAACGCTACTTGACATAAACACATCGTCATCGAGAAATGCGACAAAAAACCTGAAGATGAATAAACTCCAGCTAAGATGCATGAATAGAAGCATACAATCGTTCTGCGCAGATGGCAAAAGGCAGGCTTTCGATGTAATAGACCTTGACCCTTTTGGCACTCCAGTGCCATATATAAATGACCTTCTCAAGATATCAAAGGACGGCACCATATTTATGGTAACAGCAACAGATACTGCAGTGCTTTGCGGTGCACATCAAAACGCGTGCCTGAAGATGTACGGCTCTGTGCCAATGCACAATGAGCTTTGCAAAGAATCAGGAATACGGATATTGATTAATTTTATAGTAAAATCTGCTGCGCAGTTCAACTTTGGCACAGAGGCAATGTTAAGCATATCGGATATGCACTATATGCGCGTTTTTGTAAGGCTGAACGCAGGGGCACGAAAAGCAGTAGACTCAGTAAAACAGTGCGGCTTCGCTTCTTTCTGCCCAAAGTGCCACTCTTTTTATTATGCGCCAGGGCTTACGCCGATGCACTGCGGGAAGTGCAGATTCTGCGGAGCTGAGACCAAGTTGTTCGGGCCCATGTATTTGGGCAGGATTCAGGACAAAACCGTTATAAGCAGAATGCTACACAGCACAGACGCGAATGCGGATTATTACCAAACAGCAGATGCGAATGCACTTCTTCAGACAATTTTTGAGGAATCGGAAGAGCTTTTCTTTTACTCAATACCTAAAATAACGAAGTCGATGCACATAAGCTCTGCTTCTCCGGAAAAGGTGATGGAGCTTTTGATTAGTTGGGGATTCAGAACAAGCAGGACGCAGTTCGACAGAGACGGGATTAAAACAGCAGCAGGGATAGAAACCGTACGCAAAGCCATAACTTCTGTAAAAAACATGGAGTGAGCACAGTTTGGAATTGCAGGATCTGAATTGCACTGGAGTTCGATTCCGTGTAGGTAAAGCTCAAAACCTATTTATGCATTCCTATAGAATAGATACCTGGTTGTATGGCCCACAAAATAAGCCTTGTCCTGCCGAATATAGAGGAGGAGGGGATTTTCAGGATTATACGCGATGCAAGAAGGCTTTTTGGCAACAGCATTGAGATAATAGTTGTGGATAAGAGCTCTGCCGGATACCTTAAACGGCTCAGAAAGAGCGGCGTGACCATAATAAGGCAGAGGAGCACTGGCGTTGAAAATGCTGTAATGGAAGGCATGAGGAGAGCAACAGGTGACATACTGCTGAGCACCGATGCGGACGATACCCACGAGACTGCAGGGCTTGTGAAAGCGGCGAAGCTCATTGGATCAGGTAATGCAGATTTTGTAATGGGCAACAGAATGAATGGAATTCAGAAAGACGCTATGGACAAGTATCTTATATTCGGAAACAAGACCCTGAGTTTTATATTCAGCGTACTGTATATGCGAAGGGTTCATGACGTGCTTACCGGACTTTTTGCTATTGATAGAAAAGCATTTGAAAGCATAAAAAGGATCAGGCCTTACAGCGTCGGCATAGGATTTTTTGCCATAGAGGTTGCAAAACGCGGCTATGTTATAAAGGAAGTCGATATAAAATACTACGTGCGCAGGCACGGTTCATCTAAACTTGCCAAATCGAAGCTGTTGTGGGGCATGAGAACGGCATGGCTTATGTTTGTTAAGCGGTTCTCCTGATGCTGCAGTTGAAATTTTCAGTTGCAGGGCATATTTTGCCTGTTTGCTTTAGAACATTGACAGACATGATCAGGTAAACGTGACAGAAGTAGAAGCTGAACACCCTGGAAGGAAGTTTCCGGTAACGCTTACTGTGCCGGCGCTTGTGCCGGTAACGTAGATTGTTGCAGTGCCGTTTGGATTTGTCAACATATACTCCTGATTAAGATTTGCAGTTAAGGGATTAACTGTGAAATTCACAGTGGCACTTGCTATAGGAACATCGGACAGTGTTACTACGGCGTTTACGGCATCGGCTGTTCCTAGCTGAATAGATGAATAAGCAGGGGATAACGATATTGCACAGCTTACGGTGGGTATAGACGGACTTACTGTTGCAGAATAAGTGCCATTTATGCTCTCCTTTAGCGGACTTTGGCAGCTGGAGGTGCCTATGGAGCGGCAGACGTCTTCTTTGAATATCATTAGGCCGTTTATGCGGCTATTTACCGGAAGCGCAGAAGTTGAAAGGCTGCAGATTATAATGCCACCTGGAAGGACGTAATTAGGAGAGCAGGAGGGATTATAGTTCCCATGGCTGGAGATATTAAACAGCAGAGATGGATTTGTTATTGAATATTCCTGACCATTGACAAACACTATCTGAAACTTGGACACTATTGAATTTGCGCCCACTGCAAGGTTTGTGCATCTTGCCTGTGTAGACAACGTACAGAAAGTAGGCTGTGACATAAGCTGCCCTGAAACGAGGAAATAGATGGCTGCAATCATTATCGTTATTATAACAAGAGCCCACCCATACGTAACAAGGTAGTCTACTGCAGACTGTAGGCGGAGAGCACTTTCCTCATGCATATGAGATGAATCTACTGCGAAATTATTATATGTTGCGTATTGGCAGCTCCAATAAATTTGGGTTGCGCAACAGCAGGCGCTGCCGTATATGATATGCTGTAATATGCCGTATATAGTATATTTATTTGGCACGAGGATGTGCTGCTTCCTCCGAAATGCGCTGTGCAGGCAGCGCAGTTTGCAAGCAGGTCAGAGGCGTTTTATGATATGGTAGCCGAACTGCGTCTTTACAGGTCCGGATACCTCGCCAACATTGAGCTTGAATGCGGCTTCCTCGAACGGCTTGACCATCACTCCCCTTGAAAACTCTCCAAGGTCTCCTCCACGCCTTCTTGAACCGTCTATAGAATACTGCTCGGCAAGCTTGTTGAAAGACTCGCCCTTCTTTATCTTATCCAGAACCTCCAGAGCCTGGCTCTGTTTTTCAACAAGGATGTGCGCACAGTGTATTTTGTCAGGCACTTGCTCACTTGTATATTGAACGGTATACGTTGTTCGAGTCGTCGGTTATTACTATGCACTCCCCTTCGCACTCTACAAGGCATGCCTGGCACAGTATGCATGACGGGCCGTTAATAGCCACTGATATGCCGCCGGAGCCTCCTTCGAACTTCTCCGCAAAATGGTGATGGCCGTCGTTTACGTTTGCCCATTTTTCTGTTACTTCGGGAAGATGCGAGCCTTTCCATTTTACATCGTCTGGCGCTACATCTGAGTTAACATCCGGGCTTTCCCTGTCTTTCATCTCGAATACGGCCACTGGGCATACATCAAAGCAGTGGGAGCATCCGGTGCATTTGGGCTTTTCTACATAAACTTGCATTTTTCACACCTTACTAAACATTATATGCTCTTCTTTTTAAGGTTAAGCCGGGCTTCGTTTTTACACGAATGGAAGCACAGCTACCTTAATACACAGAAGACGTAGCATTGTGCACTTGCACGCTACTCAGCCGAACAGACTTGCAAGTCCGCCAGCAGCCTGCTCTTCACTTACCTTTTCAGCTTCTTCATGCTTTGCTTCGGCCTTTGCCGCCGGAGCTGCAGCTGCTGCAGCAGGTGCTGCCTGCATTGTCTGTGCATTCTTTACTACTTCTTTTATGTTCACTCCTTTCAGCGAGCTAACTACCGCCTTGGCCATGGCCTCATTCGGAGTTATGCCTGCCGCCTTCACTACGCTTTCAAGGCTCGACTCGTTTATCTCTTTTCCTGCCGAATCAAGCAAGAGCGCCGCATAGATGTATTCCATTCATTTCACCTTTAGCATGATCAGTGTATTACATTACTGTTTTTTAACAAGGGTATCCAAGCCTTTTGCCTGCAGCGATGCAATGCCCAGTAGTTTCTCCGCTGCTTCGCCTTCTGGTATCTTGGCTTCTACGCCTACGCTTAATGCTGCAACGAATGCCCTTCTTACGAACTCGTTTACATTGTATTTTGTCACGTGGCCTATTTCTAGGCTGAGGATGTATGCAGAAATAAAGCTGCGCGAAAGCTCTGCGCTTACAACGCCGGTGTTTATGCGCAGAACTTCCCCAGTGTAGAGCAGTTTGCCTTCGATAATGGCTTTTAATTCGCCCGTTGCCTCGAAAGGCAGTATGTCAAGCATCTTCAGGGCTTTTGATACCGGTATGCTTATCTTTGCGCCTTTTTCCACAAGTACCTTACTCTTTGAGATTATAACCTTGCCTTTTTGTATCTGCACGTCTATGCCTGCTGTTTTCATGTCTGTTACTGCCTGGCCTGGCGCTATGCTTGTCTCACCCGCATCTATTTTTATTTCTGAAGGTGCTGCCTGATTTGGCTTTGCAAGCAGGCGCAGCTTGTTTGAGCTTATCTGTTCGTAGAGCTCCATGGGCTCTTTATTGGAAAAGACAAGGGCAACGCTGCCTGTTATGTAAGGCTGCAGGCTCTTGAGCCTGTCCGCAGATGTTATGCGCATGAGTATGTTCTTCCTGCCGGTTATCATTATTGTATCTGGCTTCAGGTCATTCCTTATCCTTTGCACAAGCCTGTCCGGAATCGCATCTATAGGCATCACTCCCGCTACCTTGTATGATTGCACCTCTTTCGTCATTTTCTCAACGAACTTTGCCTTCTGCGATTTAATCATCATTGATATCACTCACTACATTAATTTTATTGGTTTTGACATTGTAAGCTTCACATATGCAGACCGTATGTTGTTCTGCCCTACCTTGGCTTTTATCCTATTCATTACTTCATTAATGTTGTCAAATATTTTTGAAGGATCCATGTCCTCGCTGCCAACAACAGCATGCACTGTAGGCAGGTATTTGCCTTTGCTGCGTATTGACACCCGTCTTCCAGCATCGCTTGCTATAGAAGCGAGGTTTGCGTTTGAAAGCAGCGGCCTTGGCATGCTGTTCCTCGGTCCGAGGAACTGACCCATAGATTTTGCTATGGTTGGCATGAGGTTCGGCTGCGCAAACAGATCATAATCGAGAAGGGAGTTAAGCCGGGCCTGGTCTGCGGCTATACGCACAGTTTCAGCGCCGTCTATTACAAGGATATTATTTTTCTTTGCGTCTTCAACAAGCGCTTTGTCTGTTGCAAAAACTGCTATCTTCTTTGTTTTGCCTTTTCCGTTTGGAAGCATTACCTCCAGATTAAGCCTGTTGTCCTGCTTTGTAAAATCTATGCCCTTGAAATTAACTGCGAGCTCTACGCTCTGCTTGAACTTTCTCTGGCCCTTGTTCTCTGCCATAAACTTGCTGAATTCTTCCTGCGATAATGCCATATAATCCCTCCTGCAGAACTGCAGTGCTTGCGGGAAAACAAGCTGTGTTATATTATACAATACAAAAATATATAAAGATGAAGTTGTGCGCCACTGTTTCCCTTATTTGCTGCAATATGCTATATGTTTCCACATATGCGTTCAGCTAGTATAATCTCCGGTTGGGTATATAAGCGGATTGCCGGTCTGGTTGTTTATTGTATGGGTTCCGTGGATTGTAGAGCCACCGTATATCTGAACATGCTCGCCTTCTACGCGCGCATTTTCGTATACTCTGCTATTCTCAGCTATTTCAATATCATTTCCATTAATTACTGCATTACCACTTACACTTGAATCGCTTATTTTGATGTCATTGCCGCTTACTTCTGGCGAGCCTTCGACCGATGAGTTTTCAATATTTATCGCTCCGCCTTGGCCTTCAACTTGTGCATTTCCGGCTATATTTGAGCCTTTTATATCTGCGTTTTTAACTGTCGCGTCTTCAGATATTATAGAATCTGTTACCCTTGAGTCTTCAACAGTAGCGTTACCTTTTACATCGGAGTTAATAACAACCGAAGTGCCTACTACAAGGGCTGACTTCTCTACAACTGAAAAGGGGTCGACTTTCGCTTCGTCGCTTACAAAGCCATCGCCGTTCATATGGCGATGATAGCGCTTGTCTTTGAAATAAGCAGACCGTATATCAACTGACATCGCCCTCAGATGTTCAAGGGACTTGACGTGTGGTATGTATGCACCCCTGCGCAGATCCATAAGCCCATAAATGTAATTGGCAGGATCGCTGGCTACAAGAAAGTTTTCATCCACATTTATATCCCAGCCGTTTGCAGGATCATGTAATGGATCGAGTATTGCAACAAAATGCGATTCATCGTCACTTCTAAGAAATTGTTCGTTAAGATGCTCGTGCAACGGCCTTTTAATGCCGTTGTATGTTACATTTATCTGGCGTATGTCCACATAACTGACAGGAAGGCCAAGTTCCTCTGCAGCAGCAACGACCGCCTTGTTTGTATCCTCTACAAACATTTGTATCTCTTGTGCTTCTTTAGGCTTCAGCGTATGCGCCAACGTCTCTATTTTTGCATGGAAATGCAAATTAAGCTTGTTTATCCGTTTTATGAGTTCAACGTCTTTTTGTTCTTGGTTTTTTAATTCATTCGAAAGCTCAATTATTTTGTTGCGCTCCAGCATGAGCATCTTTTTATAATCTAAGGTGTTTATGACGGCTACATCATGAGGCTGCTGATTTATCGGTATATTTGCTGCACCTTGACTATGAGAATTTCTCCGAGGAGCACGCAACAGACCTCCATTCGTAGCCATATAATACAACCAATTATTTATGCAGACTCTTGACTTGTTCCTGAACAATTAATCATAAAACATTAAGATTTAAGATTGTGGTGTTTTTCTTATTTTTTCAAGCAGTTCCTTCAGCTGTTCGGCTATGTGCCCGATTGACTCTTTGATATCTTCGTGCTCGCTTGCGTTGTTGGTAATTTTTTCAGCGCTCCTGTGCATTTTCTTCAGCGCCCTTATCCTCATCGCGCGGGTTATCTCAGATTTAAAGGCATCAGATACTGCACCGAAAATTTCGAATATTTCGCCGCCCATTCTTTTTAGGCTGCTTATTCCAGCCAGCATGTCCTCCTTTAATTCATGCAGATAATTTTCAATTTCAATGATCCACGCAACGGCCTTTTGGATATCATTTACCTTTTCCTCCAGATTTTTAAACCTGGGCTCATCTGAAGTTTCAGTGGCTGGCGCAGGATTAACGGAATTGCTTGGTGTTGTTTTTGTTTTTTCCTGTTGGGAGCCGGTGCTTTGGGGAGCGGTTTTGGGCTTGTTTGAAGCGGATTTACGCCTTGCAGATCCGTGCATTGAAGGGAATCTGCAGAATGTACCCAGACCCGAGATATAGGTTATATTTTTATCGCCATGTACCAAAAAATCAGGATCTATGTTTATTTCATCAATGGCTTTCTTGACTTCAGGATTCCGAAGTGAAGCTGACAGGTTCTCCGGGGTTTTATCCATATTGTCGCTTATGTAATCCACTAGCCTCTTTTTTCCTCCATTAATGCCATTTGAGGTTTTGAAGTTGACATCTATGTAGACTGGCTTTTGATTATGGCAGGTTACAGCATCTTCAATTGATTTGTTAACCAAATCAGAAAATCGGAGGATGCTATTCGGGTTTCTGCCTTCTGACTCCGCCCTGGCCGCAAGAACCTCTGCTTTCAAATTGAAATGAACGCTAAGGTGGTTTATCATTACTGCTAATTCAGTAGCCCTCGGATTTGATATGTCTGCCTTTTTATAAGCGTCTGCAAGGCTTTTGATGTATCTGGCCTCTTTTTCTATGCTTTCGTAACGTAATTCTGGCTTTGATAGAGGTATTGTTGTTGCAGAGTTCGAGTTCCTGCGTGTTGAAACTGGCATATTATTACCACTATATTTTCCGATTTTGTGATATATATGCCTTATTGTTAGGATTTTGTGGCTTCGACATTTGTATATTTTGGAGCATGTTTACATGCTGCCGAATTTTGAGGCAATCCTGCTTACTGTTTTTTCGTTTATCTGTTCGGGGGATATAGTAACGTTTTTGAACACTTGCTCTTCAAGGAGTGGAGCATATTTGGGAAGGGTCTTAAACTCCTCGAATATAGGCTTTTCGGCATAGCGGTCTATAATATCGTTTATACGCTCTTTAAGGCTTACAACACCATAAGGGGATACCCTTAGATCTGAGTATACGCATACCATAATCTCGTAGTCCTCGCGGTTTCTGAGCGTGTGGTTTTCTGCACTAAACGAGGACATGCGCTGCAGTAATGAGATAATGCTTTTTTCTACTGCAAGTTCTTTTGCCATGTTAAAGGTAGCCTCATGGTCTCCATAGCCGTATTTCGCAGTTATGCGTTTTTTGAGCTCTTTAAGATATCCAATGTCTTCCATAACTTCGACACTGCTTTTGGAACTCAGATCAAATTTGGCTATGTTGCCAAGGTCATGGATAAGCAACACTGCCACAACGTCGGTTTCTGTTATTTCCGGCCCGCTCCAGTTCTCGCAGAGCAGGGCGCCTACGCCTGCAACTTTTTTCATATGCATTCGGAGATTCTGCGGAATCTCAAATTTGTCGTATATATGGTCTATAGACAGGAGTATGTCTTTGGCGTGCAGAATACTTCCCTTTTGTGGCACGGCAGGCATGATAATCACTTACAGCTTTAATGCATTGCTAAGGCAACGCATAGTTAAATGCATTTACAATATTAGTCTTAAAAGTGGGCCCAGTGAGATTTGAACTCACGACATCTGGCTTTCCTAATTCTTGATAGACTCCTTTCAAGAAGTTTTTTATAAGACCAGCGCTCTGACCATGCTGAGCTATGAGCCCGTATTACTTTAAATAGGTGTTATGCATATAAGTTATAAAATACTTATTATTGCTGTGGAATTATGGACCTTGGAGAAGGGCTTAGAAAAGCAATTGCAAAACTGAGGGGGGCTACGATAATAGACCTTAAGACAATACGCGAGTTTAACAAGGAGCTGCAGCGCGCGATGATATCTTCAGACGTTGACGTATCGCTCGTGGCATCATTCACTAAAAGGATTGAAGAAGCAGCTACAAAGGAGAAGCTGCCGGAGGGGGTTACAGCAAAAGATTATATAACAAACATGGTTTACGAGGAGTTGGTAAAGCTCATGGGGAGGGGTTACGAGCCAGAGATAATCCCAAAGCGTGTGCTTCTTGTAGGCATGTACGGCTCTGGAAAAACAACGACATCTGCAAAATTGGCAAAGTTTTATCAAGACAGAGGGCTTAGCGTTGGGTTGATATGCTGCGACGTTTCCAGACCTGCAGCATACGAACAGTTGGAAACGCTTGCGAAGCAGGTTAATGTTCAGTTCTTCGGCATAAAGAGCGAGAAGAACGCGGGGAGCATAGTTAAGGAAGGCTTAAAGGCGATGAAGGACAGGAAGGTAATTATCTGCGACTCCAGCGGAAGAAGTGCTTTTGATGATAATCTTGTACGCGAACTTAAGCAGATAACAGGCGAGTTCAAGCCTGAAGAGAAGTTTCTTGTTATCAATGCAGATACAGGACAGGTGGCAGGCAAACAGGCAAGAGAGTTCAATGACGCAATCGGAATAAATGGCGTCATAGTCACTAAGATGGACGGCTCCGGAAAAGGCGGCGGTGCGCTTAGTGCAGTCAGCGCAGCTAATGCACGCGTCACTTTCATAGGAACCGGGGAGAAGATGAATGCCCTTGAACTGTATAATTCCGAAAAATTTGTAGGCAGGCTGCTTGGCATACCTGATATAGAGTCTCTTGTAAAGAACGTGAATGAAGCGATCCAAGAAGCAAAGATAAAACCAGAGGACATGAACGCAGAGAAGCTAAACTTTGATACATTTTATACGCAACTGAAGGCTATGCAGAAGATGGGCCCCATGAAAAATATGCTCGGTATGCTAGGCATGGCCGACGTGCCTAAGAATGTTGTTGATGAGGGTGAAAACAAACTAGGAAGATATAAAGCCATAATCGGTTCGATGACTTTATCGGAGAGGCAAGAGGATAAACTGCTCAAGGAGCATGGAAGGATAGTCAGAATAGCAAAAGGCAGCGGCACCAGTGAAAAAGACGTGCGCATGCTGATTAGCGACTTCAATAAAATGAAAAAAATGTACGAGATGTTCAAAAACGACAGGAACGTCAAGAAGAATCTGTCAAAATTTATGAATATGGGATAAGTTCAAAAATACAAAATAAGAAAAAGAAAAAATCAAAAAAGTTTATCTTCTGGTACTGCGTCTTTTCGAAGTCTTTGATTTTTTCGACGTCTTCTTAGACTTCGTAGACTTCTTTGCTTTCTTTGCCATTTATTTCACGATGTAGATAAAATTAGCGCATATTTAAAATATTGTTAAGCATTTAATTATCACGGTATACGGGCTTATATAGAATTATCGCATCTTGTAGAGTAGTATTATGTCACGCAGAACCACGGCCGTAGCACCTTTTCCAGCTGTATTTAAAACTTTATTGCGAGATATCCTTCTATGACACTTGAAAGCAAGCTTGAAGAACTTAGGGAGGAGTACTCCAAGACAAAGTACAACAAGGCAACTAATAAGCACTTAGGAATACTGAGGAAAAAAATAGCTAAGATCAAAAAAGAGCTTGGAGAGAAGAAAGGCTCTGGGGGGATAGGCTTTGCTGTGAGAAAAAATGGCGATGCCACAGTTGCACTTGTGGGATTTCCCAATACAGGCAAATCCTCGCTCCTTGGTGCGATAACAAATGCCGAGTCAAAAGTAGCAGATTATGCATTCACAACCTTAACTGTTGTTCCTGGAATGCTTAATTACAAAGGTGCGCAGATACAGATATTGGATGTTCCAGGACTTATAGAAGGTGCCAGCGTAGGTAAAGGGGGAGGAAGAAAGATAGTAAGCGTTATACGAGTCGCAGATCTGCTCGTTTTTATGGTTGACATAAATAGTCCGGTGCAGCTTTACAAGCTTCTGGATGAGCTGTACTCCCTTGACATAAGGGCAAACATTAAAAGGCCCAGCATAAAGATAGAAAAGCGTAAGGCAGGAGGCATTGATATAGAGGCTAACGGCCACAAGGTGCCAGTAAAACAGGATATTGTAAGCCTGCTTGGAGAGGTCAAAATGTACAATGCAAATGTGATATTTTACCAGGATGCAAGCCTGGAGGACTTTTCAGATGTGCTCGACGACAGCATAACTTACATAGATGCGATAGTTCTGCTAAATAAGATAGACACCGTCGACAAGGCATATTCGAGCGCTGTCGCCAAAGAGCTCAGGAAGACAACAGGGATGACAGTTGTAGAGATAAGTGCATCAACAGGGGAGCATCTTGAAGAGGCAAAAGAGGCAATGTTTGCAAAGCTTGACATTATGCGCATTTATCTGAAGCCAAAGACGGGCCCGCCGGATATGGATAAACCCCTGCTCTTGAGAAAGAACTCCGAAGTGATGGATGTTGCAAAAAAGCTACACTCTAAAACAGCGAACAGGCTGCGGCACGCGTACGTTACAGGGAAAAGCGTAAAATTCGGCAATCAGCGAGTTGGAAAGGAGCATGTACTTGTGGATGGAGACATTGTAACCCTTGTTTTCGACAAATAAAGCGAAGGCCGCTTGTTTTTGGAATAAAGTAAATTGAATATGGGCATTATTTGCATGAACGCCCCATAAGCTCAATCTTGGCGGTTCTTCAACTATTGGTTTATACAACAGCTATGGATCCGTAGCATTTTATTATTCACAGCGGATCTATGTAGATTATAGATACAGCTTGTAGCAAATACACAAATATCTTTTTATTCAATGATAACTGGAGTCTGTAAATACTGCTTGCTGAGGAAATCAACATAGTTAATGATTGCGGATGCCGCACATGCTGCCTTGATATGAAGTGGTTTGATGAAATATTATGACCTTGTTGCAATGCAGCATATTGATAATACGCTTGCAGCAAAGCTCGGGTATAAGAAGATTTTTGCTGCATGCGACATCGGGATAGTTGAACGGCCGGTGGATAGGAGTTATATTCTGAGAAGCGCGGAGCCTGGAACAATCTTCAAGGCTTTGGGTGACATCAACTGCCGCGGGGTAATATTCAAGGGAAACGAGCTGATTAAAAAAACCCTGGAGAAAGCAGCATCGAATGGCAAGCTCGTGATTATGCCGGTTTCGGAGATTACGCAAGCCTCAGGGCCTACTTTTATGAGAAATGTCTACAGGTTGAGGTCTATATTTGCATATAGCAAGAAATCTGGAGCTGAAATGGCTATAATAAGCCTTGCAGATGGTGATAATGGGCTCTTGTCTTCAATGCAGATGTTTGAACTTGCAAGGTTCCTGGGCGCCAACGAAACAGAGGCAAAGGCGATGCTGGGCAGTATAGGTGATTAGATGATAACTAAAAGGAAGAGCAGATATATACTTGTAGAACCCTCTTCCACAGAAGCAAGGCAGATTTTTACCATGCTTGAGGCAGAGCTCCTGAGGATACTGGGGCAGATAACTTACACAAATGCATCTCCAAAGGTTGTTGCGCAATATGGCAGGCTTTTTGCCGTAAGGGTAAATAGGGGCTTTGAAAAGAACGCTGTTCTAGCCCTTTCTTTTGCACATGTACAGGGCATAGGCTTTAGAACGATAAAGATTTCAGGAACACTGAAAACCCTTAAAGAGTGCGCAAAGCAGTATTCCTTGGAACCAGACAAACATTAATATATTTTCTTATTGTAAAAGCTTACTTATAGAATCTATTTTCTATATTCTTTGGTGAATCAATGAACATAAGCGAACTAAAAGCAGGAGCCACAGGCGTAGAGCTTGAAGCGGAGGTCTCGGAAAAGGACGAGCCTAGAGAGGTCATAACTAAGTACGGCAAGAGGCTCAACGTAGCAAATGCAGTGCTCAAGGATGATACAGGCACTATAGCGATATCGCTCTGGGGCAATGATATAGCAAATGTTAACGTTGGAGACAAGGTAAAGATAACCAATGGCTATGTCGGCGAATTCCGCGGCACGCCTCAGCTTTCTACAGGTAAATATGGAAAGATAGAGGTTATTGGAAAGGGCTCTGGGCCTTCAGCCAAGGCTTCAGATGATGAAGAGCCTTCTGAAGACGAAGAGATGTAATTTGGTTTTTAACCTGGGGCAGAATATGCCCCGTTTATTCACTGCTCCTTTTATTTTTCATTAATCCTGAGCTATTGGTGACATCCTCCCACCAGTGAACTGTGTGAGCTTCCTTTGCATTCGTGCGTTAATCAAACAGGAATTCTCCAGCGTCTTGCCTTATGTATGTTATCCCGGATTCATGTGGATAGCAGTGGACCTCTTCGGATTTTCTGTGAATGCCATATACAACAGTTGAAACATTTAGTAGAGATGGCGCTCCGCGTAGCGCATCTGCAAGTAGCGCATTGGAGGATCTTCGGCTTAACTCAGGGGTTCCATGATGTTCCGCTGTTTTTCTTTTTGACATGATATCACATTGTCTTGTCTTTTCAGGGTTAGTGTATTTAACGCTTTTGTACAATATCGTACATTTGCCGACAGGGATTTAAATTTTAAATTTGGTGATACCTTTTATATAAAATAAACAACAGGCCTTTATCCAGCAGTGCAGATAAATCAAAAATCGATCTTTATGCTCTCGCCGACTTTTGGAGCGTAGGCTTCGTAGCCTTCAAGCTCAAGCCACTCTTTGAATGCCTGGGAAGCGTCCTCATCTCCGTGGACGCAGATAACACGCTCAGGATCAGCGCCCTTTACGTACTCGTATAGGTCTGCCTGGCCCGCATGAGCGGAGAAGTCATAAAATGCGAAGGGAGTTCTTACTGCAAACTTCCTTCCGTCTATGTCAAGCGGCCTTTCATCGAGAAGCTTGCGGCCGTTTGTGCCTTCAGCCTGGTAACCTGTAAGAAAAACCATTGACCTGCTGTTAAGCTTAGTAATATAATCAAGCACAGGCCCCCCATTAAGCATGCCTGCAGTGGTTATTATTATATTGCCGCCGTGAAGAGCATCAGCGCGGTCTTGCGGTTTCGCTATCTGGACAGTATTGCTTACTGCTTCTGCAAGAAGTGATCCATTCTTGATAAACTCCTTGTGTCTTAAAGCTATCTCTGTTGCCTTTCTCGACATTCCGTCCATGTAAGTCTGCCCGGATAATTTATACTTGTGCAGTATGGCAAGAAGTTCCTGAGACCTGCCTACTGCAAACGCAGGAAGCAGCGCAGTGCCATTGTTTTCTATTATCTCCTTTATATTGGATATGAAAAGTTTTATCAGCGACTCCCTGTCCGGGTGATCCCTTGCCCCATAAGTCGACTCTATGATCAGTGTGTCAGCCTTTACTATCTCTGCACCCTCGTGGAGAGTCTGCTGCTCCCTTTTGAAGTCGCCAGTATAAACTATATTTTTCCCGGTTTTATTGTTCTCAAGCTTTGTAACTGCGCTTCCTGCTATGTGGCCGGCATCATAAAATGTTATGTTGTAGTCGGAGTAGTCTATGCGCGTGTGATATGGATACGACATGTAGCTCCTTGAAAAAAGCTGGGCTTCTTTTTTGCTGTAGTGACCTTTTGTCTTGTTCTGGCGGTTTATTTTTATCGAATCTTCTATAAGCAGGCTTGATATGTCAAGCGTCGGGGAGGTACCAAATGCTATCGGAAGCCCGTCATGGTAAAGCGCAGGCGCATTTCCACAGTGGTCTAGATGCGCATGGCTTAATATAAAAGCGTCTATCTGCCCCGCAGGCAGCGGGTATTCTAGCCTCTCGTTTACCTTAAGCCCATAATCCATGAGTATTTTCTTGCTTCCTTTAAGAAGTATACCTGACCTTCCTACTTCACTTGCGCCTCCTAAAAATCTTATTTCCAATAAATCACTGTTATTTTGAGCATTATACTATTATATGCATATGCAACCAGCAATACCAATAGTTTTTATTTGTTCTTATTTATTTATATCTATTCCTAACAGGGTATATACATGGCAGACGAAATAAATTTTATGGATATTGCAGTTTTGCTGAAAATAACGCCCGGCACGCCGCTTGAAAAGCTCGGTGGCATAATGAATGCAAGCATATTCGATGCCTCAAATATTGCAGGCTCTATGAAACAGAAAGGCCTTATTGAATTTACTGCTTATTATCCAGGCCCGAATGGCATAAACATAACAGACGCAGGCAAGGCACTGCTCACAGAGGCGGAATCGAAGACATCAGCACCGTATGACCAGCTGGATGCGCATATACTAGAACAGCTCTCAGGAGGCAGGCGCCTTCCTTTGGAGCTCCAGAATACATTAAACATAAACTCGAGGGATTTGGCAATGAGGCTGTACAAAGAGAGCAAACAGGGATTCATTATATATGACCTTAAAAACGGCAATGTAGATCTTATGCTTACGGAAAAAGGCTTTCTGCAGGCAAAAAGCGGGCCGATGCAGTCGCAGGCAACAGTGGCAGCAACAGGACCCGCTTTAGGCATCCAGGCAGCTGCCCAGCAGACTACACAACAGGTAGTCAAGCAGCAGACACAGACGCAATCAGCAGCGCAGATACCGCAGCAGAACGTGCAGCAGCCTTATTCTCAGCCTGCGCCACAGCCTAGTCCGATTCAGCAGAACCAGCAGGCAGGGCTTAAAAGCGAGAAGAAAAAGTGGATCATAATAGGCATACTGATAGTAGTGCTTGTAGTACTTTACGTTCTGACAAGAAGGATATCGTAGCTGCGCCTGAAGCTGATTCATTGTGGGCTTGATTGTTTATGCAAATGGAGTATTTTAAGGCTAAAAAAATCCTTGACAAATATGGGATAAGGAGCATAGATAGCGCGTACGTTGATAGTTTTGAAGAGGCTGTTGGCTTCTCCGCCGGAAAACCCATTGTGCTGAAAGTGATATCAGACAAGGAGCTGCACAAATCCAAGGCAGGGCTTGTTAAAACCGGGCTTGCCGGAAGGGAGAGCATATCAAAAGCGTACACAGAACTTAAAAAGAAGGCTGAACATATCAAGCCGTATAAAATAATAGCGCAGAAGATGGCAGAAAACGGTATAGAGATAATACTCGGAGGCAGAGATGACCCACAGTTCGGAAAGCTCGTGCTTATAGGCTTGGGCGGCATATACGTTGAAGCGTTTAGGGATTTTGCAATAAGGGTGTGCCCTATAAGCAGATACGATGCAAGAGAGATGATAGCACAGCTAAGATCCGGGGGAGTAATAAGCTATAAAGGCAAGTCTGAAAAGATGCTGGAAGACATGTTGCTGAAAGTGTCCAGCCTGCTGGTAGACAACCAGGATATAAAAGAGCTTGACCTTAATCCAGCAATTATAAGAGAGACCAGCTATGACGTGGTTGACATAAGGGTATTGGTGTGAAAATGGTTTCCAGAAAGAAGTTTGACCTTGGGCCAATGCTGAAACCGAAAAGTGTCGCTGTTATAGGCGCTTCCCATGACTCCGAGAAGGTAGGGCACATAATATTGCAGAACTACATAAATGGGGGCTATTCAGGCAGGCTTTACGCAGTTAACAAAGACGCGAGCAGCAAGATACTAGGGATTGATGTATACACAAGCATAATGAAGATAAAAGATAGGATAGATCTTGCAGTGATAGCCATACCCGCACAGATGGTGCCTGAAGCACTTGAAGAGTGCGGAAAGGCGAAAGTCAAGACAGCAGTAGTTGTCAGTGGTGGATTCTCTGAGGTCGGAGAGACTGAACTCCAGAACGAGATTGTAAGAATTGCGGATAGGTACGGAATTGCCATGCTTGGGCCAAACTGCCTCGGGGTTATGGATCCGAGGTCGCGCGTAGACACGCTGTTCCTTCCTACTTATAAACTCAGCAAAGCGCAGATAGGTGGCGTAAGTTTTGTAGCACAGAGCGGAGCAGTAGGAAGCACTGTGCTTGACCTGATATCAGGAGAGGGATTCGGACTCTCCAAGTTTTTTTCATACGGAAATGCCGCCCAGGTTGATGAAGTCGATATACTTGAATATCTTATGAATGATGACGAGACCAAAGTCATAGTCATGTACATAGAGGGAATAAAGCGCGGAAAGGAGTTCATAGAGATAGCAAAAAAGATAACGAAGATAAAGCCGGTAATCGTGCTTAAGGCTGGAAAGACTGCGGCAGGAGCTTCTGCTGCGCACTCGCATACTGCATCGCTTGCAGGAAGCTACGAAGCGCACGATGCTGTCTTTAGACAATTCGGCTTTGTCATAGCAAATGACATAAGCGAACTCATCTATTATTCAAAGATATTTGCATACGAATCTGAACCTTCAGGCGGAAGAGTAGCCATAATAACAAACGGAGGGGGCACTGGAGTTCTTACGGCTGATGCTGTGTCGTCTACAAAACACCTTACACTTGCTGAATTCAGCGGCGCAACAAAAAAAATACTTACAGCCAGCATGCCTAAGCTAGTAAATATAAGGAACCCGCTTGACCTCGCAGGCGATGCAGATTCAAAAAGATACGGAGACGCCATTGCAGCAGTAGCAGGCGACCAGAACACAGACATTATAGCTGTGATAGTGCTTTTTCAGACCCCTGGTGCCGATTCGGAGGTAGCGGCAGAGCTTATAAAAATAAAACAGACAGCAAACAAGCCCATGATAGTAATAAGCATTGGCTCAGAATACACGCAGATGCATAAGATAATGATGGAAAGCGGTGGAGTGCCAGTATTTGATTCGCCGCTCTCTGCAGCAACAGCGCTTGAAGGCCTGCTGGATTACGGCAATTATAAGAAGGCAGTCGCTTAGGTTTAGGATCATTAGGAAAAGAGCTCTTCAACTGCTTTGCTTATTGCGGTATCTTTCTTGCTGTCCGAGCTCAATATCTCGAAAAGCTTTGACGGGCTTATTTTCATAGAATAATTGCTTGCCTTTAACCTGTCCAAAAACAGCGCCATACCATAATCCTTTATGGGCACATTCTCGAGCAGCCCCTGGCGCAGGTCGGCAATCTCCCTGGCAGACGACGCATCGTCTACATTGGTTCGTGCTATCTCGACTATAGCTTCTGGATATGATGCAGGCATCTTGCTTATATTCAAGTCGGACGCCTTGAAGCCCTCTTTCATGCGACCCTTCAGCTCTATGCGTATAACAGGCTTAGCAGAGCCGTTTGATGATATAGTGCTTTTGATCCTTGAATTTATCTCCTCTTCAGCCTTGCTCGGATCCTGCCCGGATACATCAATCTTTAGCATAACGAACTTCCTGGAATTTATGGGGTGAAAAGAGTAGGTCATCTTCTCGGTGTCGAATATAAAAAATCCCTTATCCTCCTGCTCGCCTTCCTTTAGCTGCGTAAGGACTGTGCTTCCGGGTATCAGAAATGGCTTGCCGTGGCATTTAGATTCAACCTTGTTATGTATGTGGCCGTCAACGTAAAGATCAAAACCCTCTGGCAGCTCTTCTATATGCAAGAACTCTTTGTTGAACGGCAGAAGTTCGTACAGCGACTGATGGAACATGAATATGTTGAATGCGCCTTCCACAGGCCTGAAAGCTAGCTCCGCGATTGTTTCCTTGAAACGTTCTTCTGCAACGCCACCTATTCCAAATACAGCAACCCTCTCGCTGCCTTTTTCTATTATTGCACATGCACGGTTTACATTTACGACAATGCCGGCGAGCCCGAGAAGATCGACAGGATCCACTGCAGTGTCGGACCTGCGCTCGTGCGTTCCGGGTATGACGATTATGGGCTTTTCAGTATATGCAGAGCCCTTGCCTTCGAATGATACCATATGTGCTGAAAAATCCTTTTTTGAAAGCTCGCTGAATAAAGTTATCGCTTCGGCTATAACGTCCGGCTTAGGATGCCTGTAATCAAATATGTCACCTGGCATTATCATCATGTCAGACATAGAATATGCTTTTCCGAATGCGTCGCGTGCCTGGAGATACGCATCTTCGCGGAAGCGCTCATAACCCAAGTGAAAATCGCTGACTATTGCAATCCTCATGCTCACACTCCGTAAATATTTGCACGAAAAGGTTGTTAGAGTTATTGGCTGCGCCAGATGCACTCGGCAGCCATGTACTGCTAGTAAGGATTTGCCGGAGCAGTTGATTACTGCATAGAATAAGCAGCACCAGACTTATATGCCTGCAGGAAGGGGCAAGGTATGTTTGCATATCTTGACTGCGGTTTTGGCTATTACATTTTTATTATAAGAAATATCAGGTTTCCGAATAGCAGAGAGAACACAACGCCTATGAAGAAGAATGCTGCAAGCGGCACTGCATTTCTGTAAACAGGAAGTTTCCTTCTCACGTTTTTTAGATCTTTTATAAGTTCTGATGTTGCAAGCCTGCCGAATGCTTTTGACCTTTTGCTGAAGTATCCGATCTCTTTTGTGCTCATCAGATTTGTTGCTATCATGTCACCCTGCGTTAGTTCGTTTGGATTTATAAGAGATACCATGCGGTAGTTTATGAGCCTCTCGTAGACAAGCATTATGCTTGAAGGAACTGCAAGAAGCAGCAACAGAACAGTGCCCGAGATTCCTACACCTATGGTTATGTGCATGACGAGGATTAAAATAATATATACGCTGAGAAGTACAGTGGATGATACCGCCTTCCTTTTTTCTATCTTGAAAGATTTTTCCATGGGGCTGCGCTTCGCAGCCAGTATATAGTACAGCACTATAATTATTACAGCGAAATATCCTGAGCTTATAAATACTGAAAACACGAATGGCATGCCCAGCTGATGCGCTGATGACAGAAGTGGTGCAGGCTGTTGCGGCAGAAGCAGCGAGATTGTTATAAGCTCGAATACGTCGCCTGCGCCAAGGAATCCCTTTTTGTAGAGCGCGTAACCCGAGGCAGCTATAAAAGCTGCAATGGCAAAACCTATAAGCATATCCGTGTTCCAGTACGTAAGGCAGAGGATAAACGCCACCGCAACAGAGATGTACGCAAAAACATTAGGCACTTCGCGCTTGTTGAACAGATCAAAAATAGCGTATGCGAATGTGATTATTAAAAGCACAGATATTATTATGTCAATATTCACAGCCATAATATCAGCATCAGCATAACAAACAGGCATTTGAGACAGCAGACGTGAAGCGCTGACTGCTGCTTTCTATGTAAACATCTTTGTAGAAAAGATTTAAATAGCTATTTAGAATTAGTAGTAATGAACAAAGGACAATAAGAAATTAGAAACAAAGCAGGATTTGTATGCAGAGCGCGTCTATAGCAAAAGAGTTCGGGTTCAAACACCCAACATCAGTAGTTATAGCGATGGCAGTCTGCATGAACAGGTTGTACCTGTCACCTGCATAAGAGCAAAAAAATAATCTTTTTTTTTCTGGTGCTCGTATGCAAGTGGCAAAAATGGTAGTTAGAAGTGCTCAAGATGCTCAGTCCCAGCAGAGCTTCAATGAGAAGGAGCTGCTCATCTTAACCGAGCTAGGGCTTGATCAGGTGCCTTCGGCTACAAGCTTTGTGCAGTTTGTGGCAGAAAAATACAGCCTGTCAGTGAGCGGAATCTGGTATACGCTAAAAAAACTTAAGCGAAAGAGGGTGGTGGACTTTATGGAAAAGGGCGAGGGGTACAAGCCCCTCTCCCTTACAGGTGCAGGCATAGTCATATTCAGGAAGCAGCAGAACTGGCCTTCTTATAACGCATACGCAGCTGTTGAGAGGTCTGCGCCGCGCCTGAACTTCTGAGCGGCGGATTCCGCACTCAGGAGAACTCTTGTGACATCCATATTGTTTACATAATTATCCATGTTTATATATCTTATTTATGCAGTTCGCTCTCATCCCACCCCGCTGAAGCACGTGGGATTTCCCGCTATGCACGGTTAAATTTTAAACCCAGGAATATCTGCAAGCACTTTTTCGAGATCGGCTTCCAACGCCGTAAGCGTGCTGCTGTTGTGTATTATATAATCAGCGCCTCTTATCAGAACGGGAAGCCCGTGCTCGGCTTCTTTCTTATCTGCCATGAACCCCTGGTTGTTTCGCTGCTCGAGCCACATAAACTCTTCAAGAGTTTTGGGATCCTCGGGCTTCATCCTCTCATGCATGCGCTCAAACCTTATCTTCAATGAGGCCTCAAGAGCAAGAACCTTCACATTCTTCATCTTGTTTTTTATGTAATCAAGCTCGTAGGTGCTTCTTACCCCCATTATAACTGTATTTTCAGTTGAGTCGCCTATGCGCTCGCACGCATATCTCGCATAGATGTCCTTGCCCTTTTCCTCACGCAGTTGCATTGTGAACTCGCGGGTGGCCTTGGTGTCGCTCATGGGTATGCCCGCCTTTTTTACAAGCTCGCGCCATATGTCTCCTATCTCTATTACTCTTATTCCTTTATCACGGAGTATTTTTGCTACTGTGCTTTTTCCTGAGCCCTGCAGGCCCACCACAACAAGTATCATATGGCCACTTCAGAATATCTTTGATCCCTCCGGTATCTCCTTGTCTGGCGCAAGCAGCGCGAGTTTGTCAGCAGAGCTTGCAGCAAGAAGCATGCCCTGCGATTCTACGTTTGCTATGCGCTTCGGCTCCAGGTTGACGACAACTATTATCTCGCGTTCCAGAAGCTCTTCCCTTGTGTATTTGCCTTTTATGCCCGCAACAAGCTGCCTTGTGCCTATCTCTTCGCCAAGGTATACTGTGAGTCTATACACTTGACTTCTTGCTCCCTCGATGTCGTCTACTGTTTTGATGCGACCGACACGAAGCTCTATCATTGAAAAATCTTTTATTGTTGCCAATGAATCATCAGTTAGTATCGCTTGATTAGATATTTATTTGTTAGCGAATATTTGTAATCGTGTAATTATGAGATGTTTTATCGCTGTAGATTTGCCGGAGCATCTGAAGACTGCACTTACAAATGTGCAGCAGGAATTCGAGATGAAGGGCATAAGTTTAGTCAGGCCCGATGCACTGCATGTGACTTTGAGGTTCCTTGGCGAGATAACCGAAGATGAAGTGGAGCTTGCGAAAAGGCGCCTCGTGTCAGTAAAATGTGAAAGGTTTGATGCCATGGCTCTTGGTCTGGGATATTTCTCGCCGCAGAGAGTAAGCGTCATATTTGCAAAAATTCAAGACAGCAGCGGATTTAAGACTTTGCACGATAACGTGAACAGCGCTTTGAATGATGTGATTAATCTGGATAAGGAACAGGATTACGTACCGCACATAACAATTGCAAGGGTAAGGCATGCAAACATAAACAGCATTGAAAGCCGTATGAAAAAGGCAGGAGACGCTGATTTTGGAGTATTTAATGTTGATTCATTCTGCTTGAAGCTTAGCAGAACGACCCCAGATGGCCATATGTATACAACACTCAAAAAGTTTAGGCTTGGATCCTGAAATGCAGACGCACTGGAGCAGCAGGACTCTGCGCTTGAATATTATTAACAAGCTCTCCGGGCCTGTAAATCCTGTTTTGAAGAAGCAGATTGTAAGGCATGCCTGTATGTGAATCTATCAGTATGTGGCGTATGTTGTTTCCGAATAAGTCTATCTCTGCGAGCGTATTTGGCTTGAGCGCATGCATCTTATTCAGCATCTGCACAAAATTTTCAGCGTTGTTCTGCGCGCCTATGGCCCTTATCTCAAGATTCGGCCTCTTTATGCCTGAAATGAGCTTCGATACTTGATGCATCTCTTTGTCGGATATATTCGCATTTGTTCTCAGAGCCAGAAGTGCAGAGTGATTGACATCGTATATTGTTAAAAGAACGTCGAATGTTATGCTCTGGGCAATGAGGTACCTCTTATCATAGGAGTACTTCTGGAATATGCACTCATTAACGCCTATTTCAACAGCCCTTTCCTGGACCATCTTCAATGACATGCTGTGGCGCTGGCCGGTATTTAGCATGACCTGCTTTGAGCCGAAATCGCTAGCAAACTGCTCTTTTTCGAATACACCCCAAAAATCCAAAGATATACCTCTTGATAAATAGGCAAATAAGAATATAAATAAGTTTATTTGAATTGAAGCGCGCTGCAGTGCTTTTAAATTGGAGGCACAGAGGTGCATGTTTAAATATGTTGCCTTACAATATTCATAAGAGTAGTGTACGCCTAATTTTGGCTGGTTTTATGAAGATTGATGTGCTTGAGAGTACTCCATTTTCGCTTAAAGCGAAAATAAGCGGCAGCTCGTTTAATTTCGTTAATGCAATGAGGCGCGTAGCCATGAGCAGCATACCGACAATGGCGATAGATACGGTTACGTTTTATGACAACACAAGCGCTATGTTCGATGAGTATATAGCGCACAGGCTCGGACTTGTGCCTTTGAAAACTCCAAAGGGCTTCTCAGAGGATGACGCTGTGCTTTTCTCACTTGTGGAGGAAGGCCCGAAAACAGTATATTCGAAAGATCTGAAGAGCAACGAGAAGGAGGTCAGTGTTGCCAATCCGAACATACCTATAATAAAACTAGCAGACAAGCAGAGCATAAGACTCGATGCAAAGGCTATACTTGGACGCGGATCTAAGAGTTCCAAATTTCAGCCAGGCCTTGCCACATATAAATCTGATGATAAAGGAGACATGTTTGAATTTTATATTGAAAGCTTTGGACAGATTCCGGCCCCTGAGATACTTTCAAGAGCGTTAGATATAATAAGCGCTAATGTGAAAGAGATACATAAAGAGCTAAAGAAGTAGATGCGGGGGTGGCAGAGCTTGGTCAAATGCGCAGGACCGAGGAGCTTTATGCTCGGATCTCCTGTAGCTTTAGTGCTTGCGAGAGTTCAAATCTCTCCCCCCGCATAAAGAAAAAGTTGATTGCATGAAAATAGAGAAAAGCAGCATAAAATCATGGATAGCTGTTATGGACAGCGTCAAGCACGATGCAAAGAACGTGGGTCTGTCACGCAGCATACGCAGGATAGCAGCCTTACCTAAAAGAAGGAGGATTAAGATTAATCTGAATGAACTCTGCAGCAGAACAAAAACTTCTGAAAGCGTAATAGTTCCAGGCAAGGTTCTTTCAGCAGGTGTTCTTGACAAGAAGTTTGACATATCTGCAATAGAGTATTCTGATGCTGCACTTAAAAAACTTAAAGATGCAGGCTGCAGGATTGTACCTGTAGAAGAGATGATTAAAAAGGAGGGAGTAAGGCTGCTGATATGAGGAGTGTGTTTATGGAGCACGTTATTGATGGACAAGGATTGATACTAGGCAGGATATCTTCCCATGCAGCCAAGATGCTGCTTAATGGAGACAATGTAACTATAGTGAATGCTGAAGAAATAGTCATAAGCGGGCACCTTAAGGAGATAGCTGCCAAATACAAGAGAAAGATAGAGCTTAAGGACAAGGCAAATCCAGAACATTCGCCGTATATATCAAGAAGGCCTGACCTGTTTGTCAAGAGAGTGGTGAGAGGCATGCTGCCATACAGACAGCCGAAAGGCAAATCTGCATATAAAAGGCTGCGGGTGTTTGTCGGAGTCCCTGAAGGCACAAGACCGAACAGTGTGGAGACCATTAAAAAAGGGGAGGAAGTGTACGAGAACATAGTTACTATAAAGGAGCTTGCTGCCAAGCTAGGATATAAAGGTGAATAAATGCCTGAAGAAACATCAAGGGGAGTTAAGGATTTAGACAAGGCGCTTAGTGATTTTACATCAGAAGGGCAGCAGCCAGTCCGCGTAAAACAGGACAAGAAAACTACAAAGAAGCGGGCAAAACCAAAAAAACAGAAGGTTATGCAGTCTGTTATGATGAGAGGAAAGAGGAAGGAAGCCATAGCGCGCGCACATATAAGCAACGGCTCTGGCGAGGTCATACTTAACGGCGTCAGAGTGGAACTTTTAAAGCCCAAAGAGATAAGAGAACTTATTCTTGAGCCCATTGCAATATCAAAAGAGGCTAAGGACATTATGAGCAGCTCCAGGGTTTTGATCGACGTACGTGGAGGCGGCATAAGTGGAAGGGCACAGGCTGCAAGAAGCGCACTGGCAAAGACTCTTGTAGCTGCATCAGGCAGCAGCACGCTCAAGAGTGCGTATATGGAGTATGACAGGAATTTGCTTGTTGATGATCATAGGAAGGTAGAACCTAAGAAGTTCCTAGGGCCAAAGGCGAGAGCCAGGTTCCAGACCTCTTATAGATGAATGGTAATTGGTGAATTGATATGATGATACCTGTAAGGTGCTTCTCATGTGGTCAGGTAATTGCTGATAAGTGGGAGGAGTACGATAAACGCGTTAATAAAGACAAGGAGAATCCAAAGAAGGTCCTTGATGAGATTGGTGTTAAAAGGTACTGCTGCAGGAGAATGCTTATAGGCCACGTAGACCTTATAGATGACATAATAAACTACAGCAGGAAGTAGAGTGAAGGGTATAAATAACATATTGGATAAATTATGAGGGAGGGGTCGTCTGCTAGCTTGGTTAGGCTTTGTGCTTAGGGAGCATAAGACCCGAGTTCAAAAAGAAATTGAAAATCTCGGCGACCCCAAATCAATAAACATGGTGAATAAATGGCTAAAGAGATGCTGACAGACCAGAACGAGTATCTTGAGGTAGGCATACACATAGGAACTAAAGTAAAAACTCCTGGAATGAAGAGATTCATATATAAAGTAAGAGAGGATGGCCTGTACCTTTTGGACCTGCCCATTATAGACAAACGGCTGGTTATAGCCGCAAAGATGCTTGCAAGATATGATCCAAAGGAGATAGTAGTAACTGCTTCGCGTATATATTCAATAGCTGCAGCAGCAAAATTTGCAGAAATAACAAATATAAAACTTATAAAAGGCAGGGTTATGCCAGGCATATTCACAAACCCGAACAGGGAGGACTTCATAGAACCTGAGCTCATACTTGTAAGCGATAACAGAAACGAGAAGCAGGCAGTGAAGGAGGCCAACAAAACAAACATACCTGTTATGGCACTTTGCGATACAGACAACTGGCTGAAGTTTGTTGACTTTATAATACCGTGCAACAACAAAGGAAGGAGATCGCTGTCGCTCATTTATTACATTCTTGCAAGAGAGTTCCTGAAAGAGAAAGGCTTAATAAAGTCCAATGATGAATTTAACTACAAGATCTCAGACTTTGAGGCTAAAGTCGAGATGAAGGCGAAGTAGTTGAAATTGCAAATGTCGTCGCGAAAAGGGCAAGCAGGACTCGACTTCATGGCTTCGTACGGCGTGGCCATAATAATAATAACGATAGCGGTATCTGCGGTATACGCAATAAGTACATCAAATAAAAGCGTTTTTGCGCAGCAGTGCACAGGATCATCAGGATTCGCGTGTGGTCCGTTTTTTATAAACAACAGCGGTGTGCTTAACATAACTCTGGTGCAGGCAACGGGCGGTGATATAAACATTTACGGGCTCGCATGCTCCTCTGCAATAAACAGCAGCTCTGAAAATTATACCCCAAATTTTGGGAACATTTACGTGACAAACAGTATAGATTACTATCCACCAGGTGCTAGCCCTGACACAGGAGTCAGGATATACACCGGCAGTTCTGAAGAATTCTCGATGTACTGTTACTCTGCTTATGGCACAGCAACGATGAAAAGCGCCGGAGGGGGGGATTTTGTTGGGTATATCTGGGCGAACTATTCGCTACCGGGTGAAAAAGCTAGGACTACGCAGCTCATAGCAACCATAGATGCAAAATATGTATGAGGAATAATTGCATGAATCTGGAGCTTAAGACATATCTTGATAGTATTGGAATGAAGTATGTCTTACACAAGCACAAGGCTTTTTTTAAATACGACGACGGAAAATTTCTCAGGGAGACGATACGCGGCATGCATACAAAAAGCCTTTTTCTTAAGGATGGTAAATGCCATTTTTACTTAATATGCATAAATGGCGATAAGCGCCTTGACATGAAAACCATTACGAAGCTTATTAATGCAGGAAAACTGCGTTTCGGCAGCGCAGAAGAATTAATGCAAGAACTGCATACTACGCCTGGCAGCGTTTCGATATTCGGCGTACTCCACGCAAAAAAGACCGACCTTATACTCGATAAGGAGATATGGGACTCTGAAACAGTGTGCTTTCACCCAGAAATAAATACAGAAACGTTGGAGATAATGCATGACGATTTTCAGAAATTTTACAGTTTAGTCGCTGCTAAGAAAGAGATAGCAGAGTTGATTGCGAGAAGAAATTAACAACGCTTATAAAGTTTACCTCTCAATATAAGAACATTTATTTGGTGAATTGATGGCTATGGTAAACCACGAGCGCCCATTCGATCTCCTGAACAAGGCGATAGGGCAACAGGTACTGATAAGGCTGAAGAACGGCACTGATATACGGGGCAAAGTACAGTCTTTCGATGTACATATGAACATTGTGCTAGAAGGCGCTGAAGAGCTTGAAGAAGGAGGATCGACTAAGGCAAAACTTGGAATCATACTTCTCAGAGGGGGAAATATACTTTTTATATCACCGGCATAAAAAAAATTACGCTTATGGGCTCCTGGCGCAACGGTAGCGCGCCTGCATGGCATGCAGGAGGTTGCGGGTTCGAACATGCTCTGCAATATTTTGCAGCGCTTTGAAAATCCCGCGGAGTCCATATTATATTTAATTCGCTAGAGGTACGGCTGAAAATTCCCCGTATATAGTTAAGCATCTGCTTCACGAAGCTAAACTTGATTGACGCGTACATACAATCGCATATTTTGGCATCTGATGGAAAAATAAGAGGATATATATAGGTAAATAGTTCTCAACACTAGTGATTTTATGCCTTTAAAAATCAGAGTAAATAATGGGGAGGGATGGAAAGACGCAGGTACAGTAGGTCCGAAGGATCCGCCCGGAAGTCTTTCTGACCATAAGGCAGACAGAAATAACGTATACGTATTTACATGCAGTCCACAGGACACAGCATCAAGGATTTTTAGGTCGAAGAAACCATTTGTCGAATATGACAACACGAGAATAATCGGCGCAGGAGATCTTGAAGTTATTGCTGAACTGCGCAGAGGCGGACCTTCATTCGAGCTGCAGATAACCCTGAGAGAAAGTGAAGTTGTAGCAGTTAGAGACGTTGCAGTAAGATTTGAGCATGTATAGACTGCGCGCAATAACAAGATGCTGAATTGATCTTTTGCAGTTTCAGATAGGTATGCGTTTAGTGATTGTACTATTTTTATAGTACACCCTTATCTCAGAAAAGTTCAGAAACTGGCTTTTATAAAGTGAATAGTTCAAAAGCCATGAAGGTGGTTGCTGCGGATAAAATGCGATTGTAAGATTGCATTCACTTTGGAATGTGGCGTTTAATAAGTATACAACATAACTGTTGTTTGGTATCTGTCCGCACGTTGCACCATATTCATTTATGTAGCCAGATATCTGTCTGAAATCCGAGTACTGCTGTATTGGTATCTGGATAGGAGTTAGCACCTGCGCATTTTGCGGCAATGATTCAATGAACACCCCCGTCTGCACTATCGGATACACGTTGTTGTACCAGGAATACTCTAAGTACATTATCAAAAAGCTTGATTCTATTAACAATGCAGCTGTAATTACAGCAAAGGTTGAATATCCAAGAATTATGCGTGCCTTATTTGCAGGCGCTTTTCTACTGTTCCCTTTAATCGCGAACTCTATAATTCTGGTTAAACCTAATGCGATTATCAATGCAATTGAAGGGAGGAGAAGTATTAGAAACCTGTCAAATACCGGGCTTATTCTTATGTAATTACTTACGCTCATTGTGCCGAAGCTTAAGTACAGGATAGTTGCAGCAAACCAGGCAAGCGGGAAAAGTATCCGCTTATCCCTAAGCGCCAGAAGAATTATGGAGAAAAGGGCAGCAAGGTAAAAGTAATAGCCAAATTGGTAGCCGTAATCTGATATCGCTGCCGCAGGATTTATCAGGCTTGCAAGAAGCTGCTCGGATAAAACACTGTGCGATGTCAAAGCAGTGGCTAGCTTTGAAGTCACCATGTATGGAAACATCATTCCCAGGTAATCTCTGAAAAATGTAGTAGATGCAAGAGCGCATCCGCTCGGATCCCAAGAAGGAGAGCCGCAGTAGGTTGTAGAGTACCAGGAGGAACTAGTATTATAAACATAAAACGGATTTCCCGACTGGACGTATCCTAGAAACATTATTAAAAGGCCTGCGGCAAATGCCCCGAGAAAGAATGCTGCTATTTTTAGTATCTCGCCTTTGCTGAAGTTACGCAAGACGCGCCAGAAAAGGAATAAGGCGATGAACACAAAAATAATTAATTCTTCACCGACTGCAAGCGACCCTATAACGGCCATGAATCCAGAAAGGAGGTAAAAATACCCCGAGTGCTTTTTTCTTTTGATGCCTAAAACCAAAAACATCACAGAAAGCGTGGCAAACAATGCCATAGGCACGTCGTCGCCTGCATTTGAGGCCTGAACTATTACTATCGGAACAAATCCGTAAAATGCAGCAGCAAGAAGGCCAGTTTTAACCCCGTACAGTTCGCTGCCGATAATATACAATGCAACCATTGTGACAAGGGCGCATAAGATTGCAAATAACGCAACTGAAAAGCTGTTTGGACCAAGGATATACATAAACAGGGCTTCTCCGAATATAATTATGTATTTTGTAGAAAGCACTCCTCCGCCGTTGAGAGAGGCAAAACCTTTTGAGAGCAGCTGGGCGGCGTTGCTACTATAAATATAATTATCAGATCCTGATATTGGGCTTACGCCGTAATAAAAAGACAGGCATAAGGCAGAGGATGTGGCAAGTATCAAAACAAGTATAAGCACAGGCAAGTGGATAGTATAAGCAATAGCTTTATTTTTACTGACGTTCTGGCGCGGCATTTTGTGATCTTTCAGCAGGGTATGTTTAGCGTTGCTAGGACTCATGAAGTTTTAAGGGTAGGAACTTATATATATTTGACTTTTAGCTGAAGTACGACTGCAGAAGAGCGATACCCTGGCGCATGCTGGCTTTTGACGATCCATACATCCTCTCCTTGAACCTGTACTGCACCTCGGAGATCCTTGCACTGCTGCGGGAAGTGCATTTTAGGATGTCGAAGAGAAATTTATAGCCATCGCCTATAAACCTGTGCCTGTTTTCTTTTACTGTTTTTACGGCATACTCAGTCTCTATGCCGAAATATCCTGACATTATATCAGAGCTTGATGCCTTTCCTGAAATGTAAAGTATGGCGTTTCCAAAAGCTATCGACATCATTGATATGATTCTGCGGTATAATATGGGATTGTAGTTTCTTCCTCTTACGGCTATGGCAATGGTGTCCCCAGATCTGAGACTTTCTACAATACTTTTTATGATTTCGGGAGGGTGCTGGAGGTCGCCGTCTATAAACATTGTATATTTTGTAGAGGAGTGCATTAAACCGTCAATCATGCTGTACGTAAGTCCTGGAGGCTTTCCAGACCTATGCCTGTCCAGCAGGCGTACATGCTTGCCGGCTTTGGCAAAACGCAGAACTATTTTTTGGGTATCGTCTGTAGACCCGTCATCAACCACCAGTATATTCGCACCGTTATAAAGAACCAGAAGGCGCGTTATAAGTTTGCCTATTGTCTTCTGCTCGTTCAGGGTTGGTATAACAACAGTGATATCTTCATACCTAACCATAAAAATAACCTAGAGTATAGCAGGTGTATATCAGGTGCGCTTGGCCTTGTGCTGTGCCGGCGCAACGCCAGCACACGTGAGGTATGTAATCACTGTCTTCTTCTGCGCCTGCTGCTGTCCTGATTCCTGACAGGATCATTGTGCATAAGAATTACCATAAGTATCCAAAGCACAATCATAAATGCAAGTAGGGTAAGCGTGTATCCCACTAATGAATACTTAGACAAACTGCTTGAGCCTACTGCAGCAGATAAGGTTGTTACAAAACCAATTACCACAAAGAGTATGGCAAGAATCACAGCGATTATTGCGTAATGTAGATTCTTCATAAAATCACTTCTATAAGATTATAGTGGAAGGATAGCAATAAAAGGCTTTGCGTTGCTGCAATGAATTGCAGCTGATATCACATTTTAGGAATTGCTGAACTCCATCACTAATCTGTATCTTATTCTAGTGATATTCTAGTAACAGTAACAGTATTTACTAAGGCAATGTTGAGTTCAAAACAGAGACCATCTGTTGCGGCGAATATGCCCCTTTGTTGGTTTTGTACATCATTTCTAGAGCAACAACATAGTCGTTTTTGTAACCTAAAATGCTGACTATGGTAGAGTTTTGTAAAGTGTCATTTACATATGAGTATATGAATGACCCTAACTGACCGCTTTTAACATTTGATGTGGTATTTTCTTTTGAAACCTCGTAGTCATACATAGCCTTCGGAGAGCTTGATTGCAGAATTAATTCAATAGCAATGTTGCTTGAGTTTGTTGCTGATGCATTTAAGATGCTTGGATTTCCGCCTGTGGCTGCATCATATTCGAACAGCCAGCCCTGGCTTACGTTTTTGTAAAATTCATAAAGAGCAGTATTCTGAAGCGATGCATTTGATGATGTCGCCTCAAGCTGTGTTTGAATGTCAGATGCAGAGATGTATGTTGAATTTGCAATTGCATTGGCAGCAACAGCAGATGATTCATTCATGAACTGTTGAACCTGCTGCGCGTTCACACATGGACAAGTCGTGTTTGCAGACTTGCCATTCGGGCCAGATAGGGGCGATTTGCTTAGTATTGGAGACAGCACTGAATATAACACTACAACAGCCACGGCAAGTACGGCTATGATTATTACTGCGTATTTCAGGGTGTTGCTTTTCTGTGTTGTTTTCTGTTTTGGCTCGCTTCCCTGAGCCATGCTTTTTTCTACTATAGCAGATTTGGACATAAAAACACGGATTTAATTGCATTGTAGTTATTATATTTCTTTGCTTGCACTGCATGGTGCAGTTCTTTGGATGCAGGGCTTGAGGAGCAGCATCCAGTGATATAAATCTAGTGATATATAACAGCTTATTATTGAATATTCAACTTTTTATTGAAAAAACACAAACATTTATATATTTATTTATACATAAATTAGATTATGTCTGCCATAGAGAAGATAGTGATAAGACAGGTGAACAGACCGGGCAAGGAGGACATAAACAACATACTGGAGTGGTTCTGCGAGGTGTTTGACCTTGCCGGCAAGGGAGATGAGATTGAGCCTGCAATTTTCAAGGAGATAGTAAGCAACAGCATGGAAGGCGGCGGAGTTACGAGCAAAGACCTGACAGAAGAGCTCAACATGCCAAGAAGCACAGTCATCTACCATCTGAACAGGTTTATATACACGGGCCTTGTGATAAGGAGGGGCAGGAAGTACTACCTCAGATCAGAAGACCTTCCAAGCACATTGGAGGAGATACAGGCTGACATGTCGAGAGAATTTGTCAGGATGATAAATATGGCACAGAGGATGAATGAAATTTTTGAGGAGGATATACATGCCAGAAGAAAAGGAAAACGGCAGTAAAAAAGTGCATTCAGAAGAAAACCGTGCAGACGGGCAGAAGGCAGAAGCCAAAGAGCAGGAGGAGTGTGCAGGCGAAAAAGGAGATAGCGCAGATCTAAAGGACAGGCTACTTAGGCTTGCTGCGGAGTTTGATAATTATAAAAAAAGAAGCGCAAAGGAGATGGAGTCGGCTAGAAGCCTAGGAAAGGCTGAACTTGCAAGGAAGCTGTTGCCGGTGCTTGACGAATTTGGACTTGCCATGGATGCCATAGAGGCAAAAGGCGATGTAGACAAGGGCGTTGCACTTGTATTCTCGAATTTGATTGATACATTGAAAAAAGAGGGACTGAGCGAGATAGAAACATATGGGACAGCAGATCCGTACAAACATGAGGTCATACTTACTAAGGAGAGCAGCTCGAAAGAGGGCAGCATACTGGAAGTAGTCAGAAAAGGATATCTGCTCAATGGGATAATGCTTAGACCTGCATCTGTAATAGTTTCAAAAGGCAGAGTGCAGGACGAGGACAAAAAGGTGTAAAACATGAAAATAATAGGTATAGATTTGGGCACCAGCAACAGTGCTGCAGCGGTATTAGAAGGAGGAAGGCCAGTGCTTATACCCAGCGCGGAGGGCACATCGCTTTACGGGAAATCCTTTCCAAGTTATGTTGCATTTACAAAAGACGGGCAGCGACTCATAGGTGAGCCTGCTAAAAGGCAGGCAGTTGCAAACACTGAAGGCACATTGAGTGCATTTAAGAGAAAGATGGGCACCAACTTCAGGTACAAGGTGCTTGGAAAGGAGTATACGCCGCAGGAGCTCTCTGCGATGATACTGCAGAAGATTAAAAGCGATGCAGAGGCGTTCCTCGGGGATGAGGTTAAAAAGGCCGTTATAACAGTGCCGGCTTATTTTGACGACAACCAGAGGCAGGCAACAAAAGATGCAGGCGAGATAGCTGGCTTAGAGGTCGTAAGGCTTGTTAACGAACCTACGGCAGCGGCACTTGCATACGGCATTGACAAGGCAGACAAAGATCTGAAGATTATAGTCTACGATTTCGGCGGCGGAACCCTTGACGTCACGATAATGGATTTTGGGGGAGGTGTATTCGAGGTCAAATCAACAAGCGGCGATACACAGCTCGGAGGCACTGATATGGACAAGGCAATAGTAGACTTTCTTGCAAAAGAAGTGGCAAAGCAGGGCGTAGACATAACAAAAGACAGTCAGGCGATGCAGAGGCTCAGGGAAGCAGGCGAACGGGCGAAGATAGAGCTCTCTACAACACTTACAAGCGAGATAAGTCTGCCATTCCTTACTATGGGTCCGGGAAACGCACCTGTGCATTTCACATACAGTCTGACAAGAGCGAAGCTGGAGGAGATAGTAGTTCCGATAGTTGAGAAGACTACAAAACCTGTAATGCAGGCGCTTAAGGATGCAAAGCTTGAGCCTAAAGACATTGACAAGATCATACTAGTCGGAGGCCCTACGCGTATGCCAATAGTGCAGAGGTATGTCGAACAGTTGCTGGGCAAGAAGATAGAAAGAGGCGTTGATCCGATGGAGGCTGTGGCATTTGGAGCAGCCGTGCAGGCAGGAGTTCTTACAGGAGAGGTCAAGGACATAGTGCTTCTTGATGTAACGCCGCTGTCGTTAGGGCTTGAAACACTCGGTGGAGTGATGACGACCCTTATAGAACGCAACACAACAATACCAATAAAGAAAACGCAGGTGTTTACTACGGCAGCTGACAACCAACCAGCAGTCGACATACACATACTGCAGGGTGAACGCAAGCTTGCCAAGGACAACATAGACCTCGGGCAGTTCCAGCTTACTGGACTGCCTCCGGCACAGCGCGGCACACCACAGATAGAGGTTACGTTCGATATAGACGCCAACGGTATAATACACGTTACTGCAAAGGACAAGGCAACAGGCAAAGAGCAGAGGATGCAGGTCACTGCAAGGAACAAGATGAGCCGCGAGGATATTGATAAAAAGATAAAAGAGGCGGAGGAGAACGCTGATCGCGACAAGGAGGTTCTGGAAAAGGTACAGATACGCAATGATGCTGAATCTTTGGTGTATGGCGCTGATAAGCTTCTCAAAGACTCCAAGGACAAGATAGCTGCTGACATTAAGGAAAAGATAGAAAAGGGCAGCGAAGAGCTCAGGGAGGCCCTCAAAAAAGAGGGGAATGAGAGCGAGATTAAGGAGAAGTCAGAAGCGCTGAATGCACTTATGCAGGAAGCCGGCGCAAGCATGTATAAAGGCAGTGGAGAAGGAGCCATGGGGCCAGAGCAGGGTCCGGGGGCTGGAGGCCCTAGCAGTCCGGAAGGCGGAGACACAGTTAACGCAGACTTCAAGGTGGAAAAGTAGGTATATAAACACGCGACCTATAGAAAAGTGACCAAATGCAGGACTATTATGATGTGCTTGGCATTCCGAAGAATGCCTCGCAGGATGAGGTAAAGAAAGCTTACAGGAAGAAGGCGCTTGAGCTCCACCCAGACAGGAATAAAGACAAGGTCACTGAAGAAAAATTCAAGGAAGTAAATGAAGCGTACGCTGTTTTAGGAGACCCTGAGAAGCGCAGTAAATACGATGCATATGGCCCCGAAGCATTCAACCAGCAGTACAGCGAGGAGGACATCTTCCGCGGTTTTAATCCGAATGACATCTTCAGGGATCTTTTTGGGGCGCAGGGATTTGAAAACTTCTCAAACTTCGGTTTTGGCAACAGCTCCTTCAGCGGAGGCGGCAACAGCGTACTTTATAGAATGAATATCAGCCTGCGGGATGCTGCCGACGGTGTTGAGAAGGAGATATCGCTCAGGCATGTAGCCAAATGCGACAGGTGCAATGGAGAGGGTGCAGAGCCAGGCTCTAAAATTGTGAAATGTAGTGAATGCCGCGGCACTGGGCGTGTGCGCAGGACCAGCAACACAATATTCGGAAGCATGCAGGTGGTAACAACATGCCCAGAGTGTTCTGGTACAGGCAGGACGTTCGAGAAGAGATGCAGGGTATGCCTGGGAAAGGGAGGTTATGTTAGAGTTGAGAAGATAAAGGTAAAGATACCTGCCGGTGTTCGTGATGGGATGCGCCTGCGACTTGAGGGCATGGGTGATTACTCTAGGCAGGGATCAGGTGACCTTTACATAGAGATAGGAGTGCAGGAGGACAGGCAGTTTGTTCGAGAAGGCGATGATATACATGCTGAGGTAAATGTTCCTTTTTACACTGCGCTGCTTGGCGGTGGTATAGAAGTGCCTACTCTCAAAGGCAGTAAGGCAATAACTCTAAATAGAGGCACGCAGCAGGGCGCCAGGATAACATTGAAAAACGAAGGCATGAGAAGGTTTGGAAGCAACAGCAGGGGCGATGAGATAATAACAGTGAACGTTGAGATACCTAAATCGATTACATCTGATGAAGAGGAGCTTATGAAGCGATTCAAGGACATTCATGAGAGTGCAGGGAAGAAAAAATTTGGCTTATTCTGACTTCTGGCTTATGCAGGCATGCACAGGCATACACAGACGTATAAGAGTATATTAGGATAAATAATCGGCATAAAGCACATTTTTAGATTAGTACGCAAATTTGCTAATAGGTTTGCATGGCATACATGGCATATAATGCTGATTCTGCGTATTTGGATATCGTCAGGCGCGTACTTGATTCTGGAGCGTGGAAGGATAACAGGACTGGGGTGAGAACACTGACAATAGCAGGAGCTATGTTCGAGCATGACATGGAATTGGGTTTCCCTCTGCTCACTACGAAAAAGATGCCTTTCAGGAACATCGCATCTGAGCTTGAGTTCTTTATAAAAGGTATCACTGATAAGAAGTGGCTTCAGGATCGTAATAACCATATCTGGGACGAATGGGCAAATCCGAAGGTCGCACCGTACGGGCATAGCGATGTAGAGAAGAAACGCATGCTTGAGGAAAGGAACTTAGGCCCTATATACGGATTTCAGTGGAGGCACTTCAACGGCGAATACAGGGATTATGAAGCGGATTATAAAGGCAGCGGAGTTGATCAGCTGTCAAAGCTCGTCGAAAAACTCAAGAGCGATCCGAACGACAGGCGCATGATAGTGTCTGCGTGGAATCCTCAGCAGCTTGAAATGATGGCATTGCCTCCTTGCCACTACGGCTTCCAGGTTACAGTAATAGAGGGCAAGCTTAACCTGCTGTGGAATCAGCGGTCTGTGGATACTATGCTTGGGCTTCCGTTCAATATCGCAAGCTATGCGCTTCTCCTGCACCTTCTTGCAAAAGAGTCAGGATTAAAAGAGGGCAGGCTTGTCGGGTTCCTTGCTGATGTGCACATTTATGAAAACCACGTCTCCGGAGCAAAGGAGCAGATATCCAGAGATCCTATGAAGTATACCCTTCCCAAAATAAGAACAGACAGCTTCAAAAACATATTTGAATGGCAGTATACCGATACAACTATAGAAAATTATCAGAGCTTTCCTCCTATAAAATTTGATATAGCAGTGTAATTATGTCGTTGAGTATAATAGTTGCCATGACAAAAAACAGGGTTATAGGCAAACAGGGAAGAATACCATGGCATATAAAAGAAGACATGGAACTGTTCAGAAGATTAACTCTGGGCAGCACTGTAATAATGGGCAGAAATACTTGGGAATCGCTGCCAGAGCGGTTTAGGCCTCTTCCTCAAAGAGTCAACATAATAGTGAGCACCACCCTTTCTGTGCAGGAAGGAGCAGTTGTATGTAAAAGTGTAGAAAAAGCTCTTGAAGTGGCAAAAAGCCATGGACTGGATGTATACTGCATTGGCGGAGCGCAGTTATACAGAAGCATGCTACTGCTTGCCGATACAATGCACATATCGCTTATAAAAGAGGATTTTGATGGCGACACATACTTTCCCGAAATAGATTTTAGCAAATGGCAGGAGGCATATTCTGAGGATTTCCCACAGTTTATTTATAAGAAATACAAAAGAGTAATTTGAGCTAGATTATCCGCCACTAAAAGGGTAGGTTTTATACCAACATATTATAAAGGTATAAAGGCTACATACGCATCCATGACACAGTAGTGCTATGTCATTCATAGTTATTTCTGATGGCTGTAGGTTATCTGGCCGGTAGTATAAGTTTGCTGTGGGCCCACAGTTCTTTCAACAACACTGCCGCCTTGCTGGAGCAGCTGATGACTTGACACCGTGCGTGTTATAACTGCACCTGGAGCGGTATATGCAAACCCTCTTGATGCTGTCTGCTCTATCACAGCACCGTTTGCATTGTAAGGCATGTAATTGCGATTATGCACCGTGCGTTCTATTATGCCCTGTTGTGTAAATGGCACCCGATAGCCTATATAACCGGGATAGTTAGATACCGTAGGCTCTATAACTGCACCTGGAGCATATGCTGGCATATATCCGGATACTGTGCTTTCGACAACAGCTCCGCCAGGGGCAGGATATGAAATTACAGGAGCCTGCACTACAACTGCAGGCTGCTGGACTATATTGGAAGCTATAACATCCGTAGCAACATTTGCCACATTCTCTACAATCCTTGCAGCGGCAGTTTCCCATGGATTGTATCCTCTTGCAGAAGCAGAGGAATTTCCAAATGCAAGAGGCACTGCTACTGCAGCCGATACTGCAAAAACGCCTGCTGCGTGCCTTAGTGAACCCGCAGTGGCTTTTGCCATATCAAGAAGGGATGGCTGCCTGTGCTCTTTTTCAGAACCTTGCGTTTTTATAGCAGTTGTCATTGAATCAACAGATATATTTTAAAGTATATGATATATACGTGTTTACATTACTGTGCACGTTTGTCTAAGCTGGCCAAGTTTATAAATTCATAGCAGGTATGAATTGCTGATCTTCGATTACGGTTTACAACTCTGCAGCTTATTCTGCAGGAAGCAGAATGTTTTTGTATAAAGGAAACATAGCGGATATCTCCACTGTCCTTTTTTTAAGGTCTCGCATGGCTTCTGATTTTTTGATCTCTTCGCGAAATGTGCGCAGATAATCAATGCGCGCATCCTTGTCGCCAGGAAGCCTGTAACCGCGTATGTTGTTTATTACCTCGCTTATAATATCGGCTATCAGGTACATCTGCTGTTCTTTCATGCCTCTGGTCGTAATTGCAGGAGTGCCCATGCGCAGGCCACTTGGATAAAACGCAGAAGACTGCTCCCCAGGAACTGTGTTCTTGTTCATCGTTACGCCTACGGCATCCAGAGCCTCTTGAGCAAATATGCCAAGGCCGGGAGCTATACTTGTAAGATCTGCGAGCACCATGTGATTGTCAGTGCCGTTTGTTACAAGGTCTATGTTGTTTTTCATCAATGCTGCTGCGAGCGCCTTTGCATTATTTACTATTTGAACTGCATACTCCTTGAACTCGGGGGTTGATGCCTGAAGCAGAGAAATTGCTATCGCAGCAGTTACATGGTCATGCGGTCCCCCCTGCATCCCTGGAAATACGGCCTTGTCTATTTTTGAAGGAAGCTCCGGGTCTTTTTCAATGCCTTTTTTAGTGACCATTATCATTGCGCCGCGCGGGCCGCGAAGCGTCTTGTGGGTGGTTGTAGTTATTATGTGGGCATAATCAGCAGGACTTTCATGCACGCCAGCTATGACAAGGCCCGAGATGTGCGATATGTCAGCTGCAAGATATGCGCCTACTTCATCAGCTATGGATGCCATCTCCTTAAAAGGAAGGCGACGCACATAGGCCGTGGAGCCGACCCATATGAGCTTGGGCTTGTTATTGACTGCAAGCTCGCGCACAGCATCAAGATCTATGTAACCGTCAGGCCTGACTCCGTATTGCATGCTGTTGAATATCTGGCCTGTAGCACTCGCCGGACTTCCGTGCGTCAAATGGCCTCCAGAAGTAAGGCTCTGGCCCATTACTGTATCGCCAGGCTTGCATATTGACAGATATACCTCCATATTTGCAGGCGAGCCCGAATAAGGCTGCACATTGACATGCTCTACATTAAAAAGTCTTTTGGCCCTGTTTACAGCCAAGCGCTCTATTTTATCGATAAACTCGTTCCCGCCGTAGTACCTTCTGCCCGGATATCCTTCAGAATACTTATTTGTAAGTATGCTTCCAACAGCCTGCATTACCGCCTCGCTGGTGAAGTTCTCTGAAGGTATCATCTCCAATGAAGCCTTCTGCCTTGAAAGCTCCTCTTTCATGTACCCGAAAAGTTCTGGATCAGCTTCCATTACCGCATCAAGCCATACCATCATATCACTTTTATATTTTCTTTTGTTGTTATTTCCTCTAGTTCATCGTTATTTTGCTGAAGTTGGACCGGTTGTGGAACCTGCCCTCCTGACTGCAAAGTACATTGCTGCAATAGAGACAACAGCGCTTAATATGTAAACCCAGATTATCAGATCCTGCACCCCTGACGCCAGATAAAAAACAGCCAAGGATATGCTCACAAATGCAAATATTGGCGGTATTGCAGGAAGACCTATCATGTACCTGCGTATTATCCAGAACGTTGCAATGAGGCCGAATATTGCGCCGACAGTTATTGCAAGCGCAAGTGAGATGCTCCCAGTAAAAACATACGCACCTGAAGAAACGAGCAGCGGCAGCATTATGTCCCCATTGCCAAGCATTACACTTGACACTGCGGGCATGTTGCCTGCTTTTATCAGCTTGCGAATGCTAGGATTTTTTATCGATTTTATATCGGCAGCAGTATATTGCGCCTTTTTCATGTTGGTTTTTGGATGCAGCTCGAGCTCTGAAGAGCCTATCATAAATGCAAGGTTCATACTGGCAGCATGTTTGGCCATAGGTATCATGAACTTAAGGACGAACACAGCTAGGTAATCATATATGGCAAAGATTCCGAGTATAGCATACAGCACCAGAACTCCGAACTGCGAGCCGATGCTTACACCTATGAAGATGCCAACGCCTATACTGCTTAAAATTGTAATTATATTCCTAAAGGTTTGTGTGTTTAGGCTCTTCCTTCTCTTTAATAGATATATTGCGATAGCGCACAGCCCAGATGCCACCTCAAGTTCAACAGAGCTGAGATATGGAAACAGGTCACTGAGTATGATTAGAAAAAAGAAAAACGACCCAAGGAGTATTATGTATGCTTCTGCTAGCGCAAAAAAGTTTTTGCCTTTGCTTGACCTGACAACAAACATAAGCACAAGTATTATTACGACTATCTCTGCGGCGAATATCAGAAGATATGACGATGCTGCAAGCTGCGGCTGCTGCTGCGACTGAGCTGCAAGCTGCGAAAGCGATGCTGCTGGAAACGAAACATATACAAGCAACAGCCCAGTAAACTGGGCAATCATAAAAAGCGTAAGCAGCGCAGTAAGCTGCCTGACATCTATCCTGCGTTCCATTTAGTCCCCTTACACATCCTCGTTTTTATGCACTATCTTTATTATGCCTGGCTTAGGGCTGTATATGTCCCCGGAGTGCTCTAACTCTGTTATGTATTTTGTGGATGTCGCCCTGTCTATGCTCTGCTTCTCTGCCTCTTCAAGTATGCGCACAAGTTTTGCTGCACCGTTCTCCTCCTTTTCAAGGTTCTTTATTATAGACATGAGCGTATTTATCTTGTTTACCTTCTCCCTTGGAAGACCCGTAAGAAGCGCATCTATGTCGCGCCTGCCTCCGCGATCTACTGCAAGCGTGTTGAGCATATACTCGAATAATGCTATTGCAAGTTCTGCATCCTTTTGCAGAACTACGCCGGATAGCCTGGTCTTTGCGCTGGCCTCCGCAAGGCGCACCAGGCCCTCTATCTGCCTTGGCGTCATAGGCACTGCACCTGTCTTTATGCCGAGCTTTCTCAGATCAACATAATACTCCTGCAACTTCTGGCTTGCCTCCTGCGTAAGCCTTGGCTTAACTCCTTTCCTCGCGTATGCTATATACTTCCTTAGCAGTTCTGAATTCAGTGGCGGCCTCTCCACCTGCTCCCGCTCCGCGAGCTCGGCTATCTGGGCCCCTGCTGCCTCGTGCTGTATTAATATGTGCCTTGCTATCTGCTTATCGAGCTCCTCGTCAAGGACATCCTTTATGGGAAATATGAGGTCAAACCTGGACAGCAGTGCCGGAGATATGTCAAACTGCTCGGCAGGGTATGTGTTTATGTCAAAACGCCCGTATTTGGGGTTGGCCGCAGCAAGAACAGATGTGCGCGCGTTAAACCTTGCCACTATGCCGGCCTTTGCAACACTTATGGTCTGCGACTCAAGGGCCTCGAGGAGCGCTGATTTGTCATCCTCACCTATCTTGTCGAATTCGTCTATGCATACTGATCCCCCTGAACCTAAAACAAGTGCGCCGGCTTTTAATGTCCAGCCCCCTTCTGAGAACTCGTCGCGCTCTGCAGATGCCGTAAGCCCTGCACCGCTTGTTGACTTGCCGCTAACATAAATGCCCTTTGGGACTATTTCTGATACAGCCTGAAGCAATCGCGTCTTTGCACTGCCAGGATCTCCTATAAGGAGCATGTGTATGTCGCTGCGTATCCTTGCTCCGTCAATAAGCCGCTTGTCTGGGGTTCCACCAAACAACTGCAGTGCAAGCGCTTTCTTTATCTCATCATGGCCAAAGATGCTCGGAGAGATAGACTTTGATATCTTGTTGAATATGTCTGGATCTTTGGCAAGTTCAGTTATTGAGCGTTCCTCTTCCGGAGTTATCTCCAGTTCGGCAAACTCCTTTTGCTTGGATTTTATTGAAACAGCATCGAAGAACATGGTGAACAGTAGCTTGTCTTCCTTGCCTTTAGACGTGCGCCTGGGTTTTATGCGAAGTATTCCAGTAATGTCTACGCGATCGCCAGGTATTACGCTGTTCACAAGATCGTCTTCCATCCATACCTCAAGGTGCCATGTAGGCGTGCTGCCCCTGAGCCTTTCCAACGGATCCTGGACTGCTATCCGCTGCAGGTTTGTAAACTTTGATTCTGCGTTGTCCTGCTTGAGTGCGCGTCGCTTGCACTGCGGGCACACATCAACAACGCTTTCGCGGTCTATCTTAAGCTTCAGAACCGTACCACAGAACAAGCATTTGAACACGCCGAGATTTACCCTGGGCGTTATCTCCGACCTTTTGACTGCAAGCGAGTCAAGGGTGAGCAGTTTCCCTATATATTCAGAGCCTACCTCTTGTATAAGCGGCATGTGCGTATCTATGCCAAAAAAGCGCACATATACAGGCTCAACTGCATTTGGATTAGGGTTCAGCTTGAGCAGCGCCGCATTTGCATCTGAAAGCATGCTGTCTGGATTGTTTATCAGCTGGTCTGCCATCTCGGCATCGAACCGTTCTAGGTCTTTTATATCAACACTTAAGCTTCGCTCCTTTGGATATTTTAGGTACATGTCGTTGATCTGCTCAGGGTAATAAGCATTTAGAAAGGAGAGGAACCTATCTGCAAGCTCATTGCTAGCTATCTCGTCCATATGCACCATCCACAGGAAAGTATTAATAGAAAAGAAATAAAAGGCTGCATAATAAAAGGTTATATCGCTAGTTAGGTGCTTTAAATGGCAAAATATTACATAACAACACCGATATATTATATTACAGATAAACCGCACATAGGCACTGCTTACACCACTGTAATCTCCGATATTATAGCCAGATGGCACAGACTCTGCGGCGATGATGTATTTTTCCTGACAGGCACAGATGAGCATGGCGAAAAGGTGCAGAAGGCCTCTGAAAGGGCCGGCATGCAGCCAAAAGAGTTTGCCGACACTATGGCAAGTAAGTTTTCAAGCGCATGGAAGGAGTACAATATAACAAATGATGCATTTATAAGGACAACAGACAGGCAGCACGAGTCCATAGTTGCTGAATTTATAAAGAAGCTGTATGATGCAGGTGACATATACAAAGGCGAATATGAGGGATGGTACTGCACTCCCGATGAAACTTTCTTGACGGAGCTGCAGCTTAAGGATGGGAAGTGCCCGGAGTGCGGGCGTGAAGTCAAGAAAGTAAAGGAAGAGAGCTATTTTTTCAGACTTAGCAAATATCAGGACAAACTGCTTGAGCTTTATGATAAAAACCCCTTATTTATATCTCCGAAATTCAGGTCAGGCGAGATAATAAATCGCGTAAAGGGAGGATTAAAGGACATAAGCGTAACAAGAACTACAATAAAATGGGGGATAACATTTCCGGAGGACAGCAACCATACGATTTATGTGTGGGTAGATGCACTTGTAAACTACATTTCTGCCCTGCAGTGGCCTGATGGCGGCAATATGCGGTTCTGGCCTGCAGATGCTCACATAATAGGCAAGGAGATAGCATGGTTCCACACAGTAATATGGCCGGCGATGCTCTTCTCTGCAGGCATTGATGCTCCTAAAAAGATATTTTCACATGGTTGGTGGACTGTAGAAGGCAGGAAGATGAGCAAATCTTTAGGGAATATGGTAGACCCGATTGAGCTGAAAAACAAGTACGGCGTTGATGCCATACGGTACTATTTTGCAAGGGAGATGCCTTTTGGAGACGACAGCGACTTCTCGGAGAAAAACCTTATTGCAAGGATAAACGGCGAGCTTGTAGATGACTTAGGTAACCTTGTATATAGGAGCCTGACCCTTGCAGAACGTTTCAACGGCAGAATAAAGGGAGCCCCTGAGCTTGATAAAGGTCTTGATGTTGAGCACATAAAAACTCTGATGACCAACCTCGATACGTTCAACGCTATTGAAGAGATATGGTCTCAGGTGAGAAGGACCAATAAGTATATAAATGAGAAACAGGCATGGAAACTGAATGGCGAAGAGTTAGGCAGCGTAATCTACAATATACTCGAATCCATACGCATTATATCAGTGCTTATCGGGCCGTTCATGCCTGAAACTGCAGAAAAGATAAGGGCTCAGCTCGGTGTTGATAAGCAGGATATATCACATTGCAAATTCTCGGATTTCAACGGCAGGATTAAAAAAGAAGGGCACCTCTTCAATAAGATAGAGAAAACGCAGGGTATGAATGCATGAGGACTGTAAACAAAAGCGTATACAATTATGACAGGATAAGCATTACTGCACGCACCGTAGCTTATGTCAGGTCTTTTTCGAATATACCATATGCCAAAGAGATAGCTGAAAAGGTGTCTGCAAAAGAGGCATGGGAAAAAATTTGGGGTAATGGCCCTGAAAGCCATGAGCAGCTAATGCTCAGGGCGCCGGGGATTGAAGCGAGAGGAAAGAGCATAGATGAGATACTGAGAAGGTCCAATGCTACGCAGATACTCGAACTTGCAGCTGGAATGTCGCCTAGAGGCCTTGCATTTACAAATACAGGGAAAGTAACATACACCGAAACAGACCTTCAGGATATTTCAAATGAGAAAAGAGGGATTATTGAAAGCATAGCGCCAAATTACTCGAGCAGGAAGCTGCGCCTGGAACAAGCAAATGCGCTATCTTATGCTGACATTCTCAATGCATCTGGTGCATTTCTAAACAAACCCCTGTACATAGTTAGCGAAGGACTTATGAACCACTTAAATATCAACGAGAAAAAGAGGGTGGTGGATAATGTGAAATGCATGCTGCAGGTTTTCGGAGGGGCATGGATATGCTCTGACATACTGGATAGAAAAAGGCTTGATGCTGCTGATACTCCAGGAGCAAAAAGGACGGATATAACAGGCAGAAGCGTTATTGAAAACGCATTAGACAGTGAAGAGAGTGTACATGCATTTTTTAGCAATATGGGTTTCTCGGTTGAAAAATACCCCATATTCACAAATCTCCACGAACTTTACTCGTTAAGGATCCTCGGCGTGCCTAAAACCGAGATAAATCCGCTGCTCCAGAAGAGCCCGTGGAAGTATACATGGGTCTTCAAGCTAAACCAGCAAAGAAGTTAAGTAATAAGACGCCATAGCAATAGATGGAGTAAACTGAGCTTGTTATGTAAGTATTTGCTATACCTTAACCAGTGCGTCAGATACCGACTTATAACCAAGCCATTGTGCAATTGCGAGGATTATTACTGCAATAATCTCTGCGACGAACACAAGTAGGAGAACAATTAACAAAGACGAGCCTCCAGATAATAAACCTGCGCTTGCTATTGATGCGATTGACTCAGCGATACCAGCTATAACTGCTATTGCCACACCAACAACAAGAAGCTTTGCTGAAGTACCCAAACGCGGACTTGAGAGATCTTCCGAAAGCGATTTATACAAACAATAAAGCTTCCATATAAATAGCAGCTCAATAACAACAAATATTATAGTAAATACTATGACTATGGCAAAGGAAATTAATGAACCAGTTCCAGAAGAAGCGCCGCCATAAAGCGCGGAGGCGGAAAATAACGAGAAAAGCAAAAAGAAAGTGAAAAGCATGTATACCGCTGAAATTATTACAAATATTATAGTCAGATATTTAAGCCACTTTGATACTGATGAGTATACAGATGCTGATTTTAGGCCACTTCTCCTCAGATCCCGGATGGCAAACATCAGGGATAGTGCAGCAAACACTTCAAAAACCGCAATAGCTACTATGATTACCAAGAGCAGAACTGTTAAAAAGAGTATTGTTGAGGCATAAGAACCAATTCCGTATGCGTATCCTGAAATAGAAGAACCAGAACCTGCAGAAAAAATAATGCTTATTACTAAAGCAATAATTATAAAACCAAGAAGCAAACCCACAAAGGTGTAAAGAAAGTATCCTCTGATGCTTTTCAGACCCTCAATCGCAAGCTTGTCAATCTTGCTGTTTTTCGGTGGATTTTGCTTAGATGGAACCTGAGGAGAAAACGAACTTGCATCTGAAGGTGCAGTGCCCTGATTCGAAGTTGCCATACCATTATTTAAATAAAAACATTTAAATACCTTAGCAAAAACGCAGTGGTAAGTGGTACAGTTGTATAAAGGTTCTGACATCCTAAGGCCAACGCAATTCGCAGGTATGGCAACGATAATGCCATTAAACATTTTCCGCATTTATTACCTGAGACAGCATTGTACTTGAGAACTTCATGGAGTATGTGCTAATTGGGATTAACACAGGATTGAATCTGAGTTTATCTGGAGGATGTGTTTCTTGTAAGAACGCATTACATACTCCAGGAACGCAAGAAAGGTGGAACACAGTCTCAAGAAATATTGCTTCATAGTTTCATCTATTGACATGGTTCCTGTTTGTGAAGCACTCTCCGACAAAAGATTTGTCGAAGAAGACAACTCCAATTAAGCATGTGTACTTGACTTGGAAATATGTCAATTCAGTTACCTACTGCGGCGGAAGCTGCGGCGGCGGCGGCGGAGATGTTACCCCGGATGAGCTATTTATCTGGACTGATTGCGTTGCATTTGTGGCAATAGTAGTTGTATGTGCAGAAACTGTTGTTTTAGGCGCTGAAGTAGTAGCTGTGCTGTTAGTTGCTGCCTGCACATGAGACTTCGTCATCAGAAGGTATGCAATCGCAGCTACGATTATTATCACCACAATCACAATTCCTGCCATTATTCCTTTGTTCATTTTATCAACCTATGGAGTAGAAGGTGGGGAACCTGAACCAGCATTTGGGATCCAGTCAAGAGCGCATGGCGCATTCGCATAAACGAAATAACTCTCTCCTACGGCAGGAGTGGTTGCATTGTAGTAGCTATTGGTTGCAGTGTTGTATCCATAAAAGGCACCACGTATGCTGCAGGAACTCGCAATTGACTTGAAACTGCTGTTGGTAATGAACGGCACTCCGATAATGTTCCAGCCTGCAGAAAGATTCTCAGTATACGATTGATTATATGCCTGCAGTACACTAGAAAGGAACGTAGGATCCTCAATTTGGCACTGTTTTGTTGAATGGAACCAGAACCCAAAATCCTTATTTAGTACAACCCCCGATATAAGATTGAACATTCCAGTAGACACATAATTATCAAACGCGCCATTGCTGTTAGGCCATACATACGTGTTATTTGAGTTACTGTAAAACCAGATGGCCTTGCTGTACTGAGATTGTACCATACCGCATGAGTTCTCAAGTTCATAGTACGCATTGTAAATATTGTTAAGACTTTCATTTGACTGTGGCCCAAATGGCACGGAAAGCAGGTTCCAACCTGGTTTTATGTTTATAGTCACATTCTCGGTTGGTACCGTTGAGATCGTCGTTGGAGGTATGGTAGTAGTTAACGTTTGAGTTCGGTTGGTAAGATTCAGATAGAATTGCGCCCATTTCTGGTTTGCATATAAGCCAGGGAAGGTTTTGACTACTGTAAGATTTAGCGTACTGTTGCCATGTTCAAATGTTGCTGTTCTGCCCACATTAAGTGTCGCATTGTATGCAAATGCTCCGTTATAATACAGAATAAACGCAGCAGGTGAAACATCCTCTGAGTTAGGATAGCCCAGATCTGCAAGCGTTATCTTCCAAGGCCCGTCCAAAGTACTGCCTCCTACATAGAGGTCTGTACCATTTGAAACAGTAAACTGCGCCCATTTCTGATAGGAGTACAAACCAGGGAACGTCTGCAACAGATCTATCGATATTGAATGGCCCTCATAACTGAATGATGCCACTTTGTTTACTCCGATGCTTGTTACATTGACCAAGATACCATCGTAATAAACGGCGAATGATGCTGGAGACAGACCCGCAGAGTTGGATTGCCCGATGTCCTGCAGAACTATTCTCCACGGACCTTCAGGCTTATTTACGACGTAAGGAAATATTAAGCTGTTTCCCACGAATAGTATCGACCCAGGAGATGTTGTTGAAGAATTTGTTATATTTGAGTATTGTGCAAACTCAATAATACCGTCACTAGATGGAGTTATTGTAGTATTTAAGTTAGAACCTGAATATCCACCGTTGCCGACAGATCCGTTTACTGTAGTCCAACCTATAAATTTATAACCATCACATGTCGGCTCTGCACTTATAACTAATGCGGACTCTGAAGAGTAATAACCACTAGATGGCGTTATGCAGGAGGAATAAGGCGAATATGGAGTAAACGTACAGTTACCAGAAATACACACGTATGTTTGGACTGGTGTTTTTCCTGGAGGGAATTTTGTTACGTTGATATATAATGGTGATGAGTTTATTTCTGCTCCTAAACTGTCCTCTGCAACTACTTTAAAGATATATGTTCCAACTAAAGATGGAACAACTGTGAAACTTGATGAAGGAGAAAACGGTCTTGCGACTTGATAGATTGAATTTGGAGCTAAAACTCCAAGTAATTCATAACGGTATGGGCTTGTACCGCCAGAAGCTCCACTGTCATTTATAGTAATACTATTATTTACCTGTACAGCCGTAGAACTCGCATATGGTTGTGAAATCGAAAGTGCAGATCCTTGATAAGCCAGCAGATTTAGATATACTGGAGCTGATGTTACTTCTGTTCCGGTGCTGTCTTTAACAAGAACCTTAAATGTATCTATACCAGGACTAGCTTGGGTAAACTCAGTTATGGTAAGATTAGGGTTTGACGAGAATCCAACAGCTGGGAAAAACTTTGAACCGGGGGAAGAACCGAGAGGGGATTCATTCATTAGTACTTCATAAGAATACGGTGGAGTTCCTCCCGATGCGCCGATATCATTTACTGTATATGTTTGATTTGATTCGCCAACAGTTATTGTAGACCTACTAAGTGTTGGTGTAGGAATTGAAAGAGGTTGAGATATAGATTGAGAGCTATTGATCTTTTCTAGTATTTCTGAAGATGGACCTGCAGTAGTACCAGTCTTATTTTGTGCATACAATTGCAAGAAGAAATAAGTTGTTTTGGAAGTTAATGGCACTGAAACAGTACAATTAACTTCGTTAACCTCACAGCCACTCACGGCAATCAAATTAGGATTGTTATTGACATTAATCAACCAATGATAAGTAAAATTGCTCAGATTTTGGCCGGTTACTCTTGGGGAAACTGTTCCAGTAAATTTGACAATCCCTCCAGTGTTGTTAAGCTGCACATAGTTTGGAGTTATTGTAATATTTGGAAACGAATTTGGAAGACTTCCAAACACTATCCCAAATGCTAAAATGCACATCGTGGAAACAAAGACCGGTTTGACTTTTAAGACATCCATTCAAAGACCTATTCAAGAAAATTATACATATAGCACATGACATATTAACTTATTTAATCTCTCTTTTTTATTATCTTCCCTGCCACTATATCAACCTATGGAACTGACGGAGGAGAGCCTGAATTCGTGCTCGGGATCCAGTCAAGAGCGCATGGCGCATTCGCATAAACGAAATAACTCTCTCCTACGGCAGGAGTGGTTGCATTGTAGTAGCTATTGGTTGCAGTGTTGTATCCATAAAAGGCACCACGTATGCTGCAGGAACTCGCAATTGACTTGAAACTGCTGTTGGTAATGAACGGCACTCCGATAATGTTCCAGCCTGCAGAAAGATTCTCAGTATACGATTGATTATATGCCTGCAGTACACTAGAAAGGAACGTAGGATCCTCAATTTGGCACTGTTTTGTTGAATGGAACCAGAACCCAAAATCCTTATTTAGTACAACCCCCGATATAAGATTGAACATTCCAGTAGACACATAATTATCAAACGCGCCATTGCTGTTAGGCCATACATACGTGTTATTTGAGTTACTGTAAAACCAGATGGCCTTGCTGTACTGAGATTGTACCATACCGCATGAGTTCTCAAGTTCATAGTACGCATTGTAAATATTGTTAAGACTTTCATTTGACTGTGGCCCAAATGGCACGGAAAGCAGGTTCCAACCTGGTTTTATGTTTATAGTCACATTCTCGGTTGGTACCGTTGAGATCGTCGTTGGAGGTATGGTAGTAGTTAACGTTTGAGTTCGGTTGGTAAGATTCAGATAGAATTGCGCCCATTTCTGGTTTGCATATAAGCCAGGGAAGGTTTTGACTACTGTAAGATTTAGCGTACTGTTGCCATGTTCAAATGTTGCTGTTCTGCCCACATTAAGTGTCGCATTGTATGCAAATGCTCCGTTATAATACAGAATAAACGCAGCAGGTGAAACATCCTCTGAGTTAGGATAGCCCAGATCTGCAAGCGTTATCTTCCAAGGCCCGTCCAAAGTACTGCCTCCTACATAGAGGTCTGTACCATTTGAAACAGTAAACTGCGCCCATTTCTGATAGGAGTACAAACCAGGGAACGTCTGCAACAGATCTATCGATATTGAATGGCCTTCATAACTGAATGATGCCACTTTGTTTACTCCGATGCTTGTTACATTGACCAAGATACCATCGTAATAAACGGCGAATGATGCTGGAGACAGACCCGTAGAGTTGGATTGCCCGATGTCCTGCAGAACTATTCTCCACGGACCTTCAGGCTTATTTACTACATAAGGAAATATTAAGCTGTTTCCCACGAATATTATCGACCCAGGAGATGTTGAATTGATGACTGCTATTGAAAGCTGCGCCCATTTCTGATAGGAGTACAAACCAGGGAATACCTGATTAACATATACATAAAGTGCTGAATTTCCGCTTATCCACTCTGATGCCGTATCGGGATTGCTGGCTAAAGGACCACCTGCAAAAGTACCATTAAAATACGCAGACAGCATAGCTGAATAGACGCCGCTCTTATTGGATATATTAATGCCGTCAAGTGTAACTTTCCATGGCCCTGATGTCAAGCTTTGACCTATAAATATAGTTCCGTTTGCAGGATTTGCCTTATTCACCGGAGTTACTATAAGTCTGGTCGGCTGATTTATATCACATACGCTCGATACAGAACTATTCTGAAGCAACGCACCTGATGCGCTGGACACACATACGTAGTATGAGAAAGTGCCAGTAGCACTTCCCAGTATCTTGAATATATCACTTGTAGTGCCCCCAGATGGCTGCATGATTGTGCCTGTTGCAGATACACCCTGGGCAGTATCATTGAACCACTTATAGATATAATTGCCATTTCCGCCAGATGCATGCACTGTAAACGTCGCAGTTGCGCTCTGGTTTATAGATAGGCTCTGAGGCGTCACAGATACATTGAAATTGGATAATGATAACTGCGCCCATTTCTGATAGGAGTACAGACCAGGGAAGGTTTTTGTTAGATTAATAAAAAGGAAATGATTATTGTACACAATTGTGCTACCAGCTGAAACGCCAGGATATATTGAAGTATAATTCACTACTGAATTATTGTAGTATATTGTAAAAGATGCCGGTGCAATTCCTGATGAATTAGGAGCACCAAGACCATTAAGTACAACAGTCCATGGACCTGAAGTTAGATTTTGGCCTGTGAATAACTCTTTACCAATCTGAGTCGGATATTGCTGATATCCTATAGCTATGCTTTCGGGACCCAATATTGTTGCACCATTTGGCGATAGCTGATTTTTGATCAGGTTAAGTGTTGCTCCAGTATCTGAAAGCTCACTGATAGAATTATTTCCATAGTTGGCTACCCAGATGTCATTATTTATTGGATCCACAGCTATGCCTTCAGGCCATTGATTCACCGGATAATTGCCTAATATTACGCCATTACTGGAAAGCTCTGTCACATTGGACGAGATATAGTCTGTGACCCATACATTGCCGTTGTTGTCTATGGCTATATCCTCTGGAGCTACTCCTATACTGTAATTTCCGAGAACTGTACCGTTGCTTGAAAATTTGACTAGCTTGTTATCCATTATGTCCGTCGCCCATACATCACCATTTTGTGACACTGCTATGCCCCATGCAGAGCTGATTGGATATCTGCCCAGTATAGTGCCGTTGTTTGACAATTTTATTACTCCGCCGGAGTTTGTTGCAACCCATACATTGCCTTGACTGTCTATCGCCAGTGTTTGCGGATAGTTGCCAACAACATAGGTACCAAGCGGTACTCCTGAACTAGATAGTTTTAGTATAGTGCCATTTGCACCAGCACCCCAATCTGCAATCCATACATTTCCGCTTGGATCTATAGCTATGCTTTCTGGGATTCTGCCTGCAGCATACGTACCGAGTATCACGCCGGCGCTTGATAGTTTTACAACAGTGCCAGATTGAGTTGCTACCCACACATTGCCTGCTGAATCTACAGCTATCGCCTCAGGTCCGCCGTTTACAGCATAAGTACCAAGAACCGTACCGGAATCAGACAATCGTGTAACTGTACTGCTATGGTAATTAGCAACCCAGATATTTACTGGTGTTGATGCTGAAAAACTCATACCAATGAACATCATAGAAACAAAAGCGGCAACCGCTAGGTATAGTAATCTCATATACTCACATTTGATACGAATACTAGATATGTCAGATTAATATATATTTCGCATTTCAAAGGTTTTTCTAAGGTTTTCTCTCGTTTACTGATTCTTAATTTAATAATGATGGTGTAAAATGAGAAATGTTGACTACATAGTTGGATTTAATTGGAAGATAGAGACGGTGGCGCCGGAGGATATAATGTAGTGGTGCTATTCAACATAGGGGTAGTTGGAGGCGAAGTTACAACTGTAGAAACAACTGTTGTTGTGACTGTTGTAACAACAGTCGTATTTATGGCTACTGCTGCCCACCCTTTGATCGAATTATTGTGAACTTCGCTCACAGAAATTGTTATCTGCGTACCGTTTAGATTTAAGGTTTCCTTACCTCCTGCAACTAGCGAGGCTGTTTTGTTCACTGGTATGCCATGCTTGCCTATGCTGAAAGTTGCAACGCTTACACCGTTATATGGTATTATGCTGTCAAGATGAACAGTAAGGTTTCCTACAGTTATGCTATTTCCTACATATAGAATTGATGTGCTTTTTTGATTACTGCTGCCATGCACCGTATATAGATAGAGCACAGCACCTATGATAGCAACTACCAATATGCCAAGAAGAAGCTTTGATAGAGTTGAAGTAGAGAATACGGGATTGTCTTTTATTTTATAAAATTTAAGCTTTTTGAAGTGCTCACTGTCAATTTTTTCTATGGCGCCCATATCCTGAAGCTCTGAGATATGCTGTGCTACCGTAGGGCCCGATAAGCCGAGAATCTGGCTCAATTCGGTTACTGTCATCTCCCTATCTTTAAGAAGGTCAAGAATTTTCTTTTTGGTTTCAAGTGTCTTACTCACTTGGATCACACGCGTATGGCATTATATCAAAAGCAAAAATTATAAATAGGGAGTAAGTAGCTCTGCATTTCATGGTTAAGCATGAATTGTGCACACGCAGCCAGCTTTACTTCTTGTGCTTGGATTCTGGCTTGACCTTCTGCATGTCTTCCTTCTTTATGGCAAGATGCACAGAGCCTGTTCCTATAGGTATCTGCTTCCCTACAAGGATGTTTTCTGTAACGCCGCGCATGTTGTCTATCTCGCTGAACGCAGCCGCATTTACCAGGTGTTTTACGGTCTCTTCATATGCTGCTTTTGCAAAAACAGACTGCTTCTGGCCTGAGAGGCCGTGTCTGCCTACGCCTTTTATGAAACCTGAATAGGTCATGGCATCGGCTATAATCATTAGGTGCCTGGGGTCAACCCTTATCTTCTGCTCTTTTAATGTTGTCACAAGTTCGCGGACAAGTGTGTTGCGCGCGGCTTCTATGCCGAACTGCCTGTACATGGCAAAAACATCATTTGTATATATCCTTGACTTGTCGACCCCTTCTATTCCTATTATGCCCTCTGTGTTGCTGCCTGCTGCAATTATGTAAAACTCGCCGCTCTTTGTATCTTTCTGGAGCATGGCCTTTCCTGCTCCTTCTACGCCGTGGACTACGTCTTTCATTAGCTTTACGCTTATGCTGCGCACCTCGGTAAGCTTCTTTGTTTTGAGTTTTATTAGTATATTCCCGTCGCTATCAACCTTTGTTGCGGCATCAAGCTTTTTTGCGACCTTTTGGGAGAGCTGTCCGGGGGTCAGGTCATTCGCCTTTAACGCCTGCGTGTCAAGCACAAGTTTTATTATGCCTTTTGAGAAGTTTTCTAAAACGCGACGCACTACAGAGCTCATCTTAACTTCACTGATCTTCTTAAGGACGACCTCGGCCTTGTTTATGTTTTTTGCGTACTCTCCTTCCAGATAGACGTAAGTTATGGGAGTTTCGGGCTTCTTGCGCGCATCGACAAGCTCCACTATCCTTGGCAGTCCTGAAGTAGCAATTGTCGATTCAATTCCTGCAAAGTGGAACGCCCGGAGTATCATCTGTGTGCCAGGCTCGCCGAGAGATTGCGCGGCTATCATGCCCACAGGCTCACCGTAATCCACTATATATTTACTTGACGTATTAACTGTATTTGCCATTTTATTCACCATCCAACTTTGCAAACCTTGACAGCGTAGGGCTTATAGCATCTCCGCCGTACACAGTCTGAATAAGATTATTGTTTACATCGCGTACACTCAGGTCTTTGCGCACATAATAATCCTGCAGGGCATTCGACAGTCGCCTGTAAAGATAACCTGACCTTCCTGTAAGCAGGGCCTTATAAACCTCGGACCCTCTTGAACCAACTGCATGCATGAACAGCTCCACAGGATGCATTCCGGAATAGAAGCTTGTTGTTACGAACCCACGTGATACAGGTGCAATGTCGTTCGGAGGTATGTGCGGCAGCACCCTGTTGGTGTAGTACCCGCGCTTTATACGACCTCCGCTGAGAGTTGCCTGCTGCCCGAGGAACATGCTCATCTGCTCCAGGTTAAGCACGTTTCCTCTCGAACCAGACTTTGCCATGTCAACTGCACTGTTGCCCTGGCCTTCGTGCTTGACCAATGTGTCTCCGGCATTGTTCCTTGCAAGGTTCAGCTCTGCTATTATTATGCGCTCAAGAGACTCGCGCAGCGTGTAGCCTATAAATGGCTCGAGCTTCTTTGCCTTGTACTGGGCTATGAACTCGTTCACTTTTGCAAATGTATTTTGTATTATGTCAACACGCTTCTGCTCCAGTTCGGCGTCTATTGCATACTCTTTTACCCCCACAGTTGTGCCGGAAAGCGTTGCATACGCATCGGCAAGCTTTGAAGAGGTGAATATGAAATCCCTAAGGCGCTCAAAACCATAATCCATAACCATCTTTATGAACATGCTGTTGTCTTTTCCGTAAACATCTTTTGTAATTATGCCTTCTATGAGCTTGCCGTTCTTTATCTTGACAGGCCCATACGATGTTTTGTCCTCGAAATTAAAGTCCTCTGGCAACAGCATCGAGAAGATGTCTCTACCGCTGTAGAGCCCGTCTTTTTTAGGCTCCGGTAGTTTGTATATGCCTGCAAGGCTGAGAAGGTACACCGCCTCGTCTTTTGTCAAGCGCCTGTCTTCCTGTGTGAGGGCGTACATGCCCATTATTCCGTCCTCGCTGTTGGCTATTATTGCTCCGCCATTTCTTGGGGAGAATATCTGGAACTGCACATCCATCAGCAGGCGGGCTTCGGCCTGCGCCTCAAGAGTCTGAGGAACGTGAAGGTTCATCTCGTCGCCGTCAAAGTCTGCATTGTAAGGCAATGCTGTACAGTAATTTATCCTGAATGTCTTGCCAGGCAGTACTTTCACCTTGTGCGCCATTATTGATATCCTGTGAAGCGAAGGCTGGCGATTGAAGAGAACTATGTCTCCGTCAACAAGTTGGCGCTCAAGTATATATCCAGGAGCGATTTCCTTTAGAAGCTCGTCGCGGTTTGCATCTAGGACACGCTTCCTCTTCCCATCGCGCGCTATCATGTTTATTATGGTAGGATACTCTTTTGTTGCAAGGAGCTCTTTTGCCTTGTCGAGATTCCATAATGTTACATAAAAAGGGACTGTCAGCTTAGATGCTATGTCCTTCGGAACTCCGACCTCGTCTATATTAACGTAAGGGTCGACGCTTATTACAGTTCTTGCGGAGTAGTTGACACGCTTACCGCTGAGGTTGTATCTGAAACGGCCCTCTTTGCCCTTCAGCCTCTGCGCAAGCGTCTTTAGGGCCCTGCCAGATCTGTGCCTTGCAGGAGGTATTCCTGATGTTTCATTGTTGAAGTACGCTGTGACGTGATACTGAAGAAGCTCCCACAGGTCGTCTATGATTATCTGAGGCGCGCCAGCGTTGATGTTTTGTTCAAGACGCTGGTTTATCCTCATTATGTCTACAAGCTTGTGTGTGAGGTCATCCTCGCTTCTCTCTCCGGATTCAAGAGTTATTGATGGCCTTACGTTAACAGGTGGCACTAGAAGCGAGTTTATTACGAGCCACGAGGGATTGCTTACCTCCGGATCTATGTTTAGAAGCTCGAGGTCCTCCCTGCTTATCTTTGCAACCATGTCGCGTATCTCATCTGGCTTCAGGCGCCTGTCGCCTATATTGAAGTATGTTGGTTGGGAAAACTTAAGCTTTGGCTGGACTGCTTTGCAGTAAGGGCACTTTCTTCCGGATTTTACTGCTGCGTGCTTCTCTCTTCTCTGCTCGGAGCCTTCCTCTGCATTTTCCTGGGTTTCGGTATCTGAAGCATCTGTAAGCGCCTGAACCTGCTTCGGATCTAGAAGTATGCGATGGCACTCAAAACATGTTGAGCGAAGTATTGCATAAAGCACCTTTGAGAATTCAGAATGCAGCACAGGACGCACAAGCTCTATGTGGCCGAAGTGGCCAGGGCATGTCTTTGCACGGGCTCCGCAGGTCTTGCATATCAGCCCAGGATCTATTACGCCGAGGCGCTGGTCAAGGAGGCCGCCATCTATAGGATAGCCGTCTTCGTTGTATGTGTCTGGCACAGTAAGCTTGGCAACGCTTATCTTCTTTATCTCTTCAGGTGAGAGAATTCCGAATTTTATATAGTTGATTACTTCAGCCTGCATAATATCACTTACTCTTTAAGTTTTACCCTCGGCATTATGTGCATAGACCTTATCTCGTCAAGAAGCACCTTGAACGCGTAGCTTATCTCTACCTCCGCAAGGGATGAATTTCCGCACAGAGGACATATCTGCGTTCTTTTTATGTGATCGTAGTACCCCATTCCGCCGCACTGCCTGCATATCAAAACTGTCGTCTTGTCGCTCTGGTCAAGCATGCGCTCCTTGAGCAGAAGGCTTGCTCCGTAGCCTATAAGTGCATCGCGTTCCATCTCCCCGAATCTCAAGGCTCCCTGACGCGCCTTGCCTTCAGTAGGCTGGTGCGTTAGTATCTGCACCTTGCCTCTGCTCCTTACCTGCATCTTGTTGCTTACCATGTGGTAAAGCCTGTAGTAGTATGTTATCCCGGTGAATATGCTCGCCTTGAAAGGCCTTCCTGTGATTCCGTCGTAAAGAACCTCGTTTCCGTTGTCATCGAACCCGTGCGACTTTAGGACTTCACCGTATTGTGAGAGCCTGTCGCGGCCGGACTCTGTAAAAGCAGTTCCATCAAACTTATTGCCGGATACGGCGCTGGCTTTGCCCGCTATCTCTTCAAGAAGATGGCCGAACGTAAGCCTCGAAGGTATACTGAGAGGATTCAGCAGTATGTCAGGAACTATGCCGGATGCAGTGAAAGGCATGTCCTCCGGATTGGCTATCAGTGCTACAACACCCTTCTGGCCGTGCCTGCTGGCGAACTTGTCGCCTTTCTCAGGTATTCTTATGCTCCTTATCCTTACCTTTACTGTCCTTGTGGCTCCAGGGGTTTCTGTGAAAAGTATGCTGTCCACAACGCCATTTTCTCCAGGTTTCAGCACTACTGAATCATCTCTGGTGCGCTCCTCAAGGCCGCTGGCTCCGATGTTCTCTTCCAGGAATCTTGGCGGAGCTACCTTGCCTATAAGCACATCCCCCTCATCCACTGCCATTTCCGGTTCTATTATACCGTCTTCGCTCAGTTTTGAATAGGCATGCTCTCCCATGTAGCCTTCAGACGTAGGAGGAGGCATCCTGAATCTGTCTCTCTGGCCTCCAGGATATCTGCGCTCCTCATCGGTATATGACTTGTAAAACATGCTGCGCCCGACGCCGCGGTCTACTGCTGCCTTGTTTATCACAAGTGCGTCGGACATGTTATAACCATAATAAGTTGACAGCGCAACCACAAGATTCTGTCCGCTTGCGTGCCTTTTGACATCGAGCGCCTCATATGGCGCTGTTGTTATAAGTGGTGCCTGCGGGTAGAAAAGCACATATGTCCTTGAATCAAATCGCTGGTTGAAGTTTGTAGCGTAGAGTCCTTCGGACTGCTTCATGTAGTTTACGCTCATGGCCTGCCTTGATATTGCATTGTGCTCTGCATAAGGAGCAAGGTTGGCTGAAAGCCCTAATATGGATGTAAGGTCAAAATCTAGATGCGTGCTCTTCTCAGTTACAGAAGCCTCGTCTATGGCTACGAGCGCATTTTCCTCTTCTTCTGCATCAAGGTACTCGATTATGCCTGAGCGCACCAGATAACTAAAGTTTATCTCCTTCTTTTTGATCCGCTCTGCAAGCTCAGGAGTAAATTTAGATTTGCCTCCCTCGACTATTATGTATGGCTTCCTCAGCCTGCCACGGTCCGTGTTTATGTTAACACTGTTCAGCTTTTCTATATGCGCTATGTTTATCTCTCCTGAAATCTGCCCTTTGCGGCGTGCTGCCCGCACTTCGGCAACGAACTTCTGCGGGTTGTCTATGTGCCCTATTACCTTACCGTTCAGATATACATACGTTTTTGACTCCAAATAATCACTTCGTTATACCGGCTTGATCTCTGCAAGCTTCCTTATCTCCTTCTCTGCGGAGGTCTCCTCTGCACCTACGGTAACTTTTGACATCAACGCAAGATATTTAGTAAGGCCTACTTCCTGGCCTTCTGGACTCTCGGCAGGGCAGATCTTGCCCCACTGCGTGCCATGGACATCCCTTGCCCTGAAGTGAGGATGTTTCTTCGCAAGCGGAGACTTTACGCGCCGCAGATGCGCATATGTGCTGATTAGATTTGTTCTGTCAAGCACCTGCGATACTCCTGTCTGGCCAGCAACCCACGTTCCAGTGCCCATCGCATATGCCATCTTTTCTGTCAATGTGTCTGGGCTTATTATAGACTGCATGCTGAGCCTCCTGCCCCTTGCGCTCATGCGCTCTATCTGATATTTGACCTCTTTTAGGAAGAACCTGAAGGCGTATGCGAACAGCTCTTCCATAAGCTCACCTGCAAACCTTGTCCTTTTGTTTGCATAATGATCCTTATCGTCCTGCCTTATCAACCTGTTTGCAACTGCAGTTGACTTCTTCGCCATCTCAAGAAGATATTTGGCCTTCTCTTTTCTCGATTCTGCACTGCTGCCTATGTGAGGCAAAAGATAACTGTCAAACTGCATCTCTGCGCGCTTTATCTGGTACTCCTTCGCCTGCCCTGGTGCAGCAAGCTTGCCTATCTCAAGGAACGCCTCAGGTTGGGTAAGCACATGGACATCGCCTTTCTCTGGGTCTCGCTTGTTTATGGAGCTCAGCTCTATGTTTAGAAGCATGTCGTTTTTGAACGGAAGCATATCTGAAGCATAGTTTATAATATCTGAGCCCTGCATGCCCAATGCAGTAAGAAGCAGCGTTAGTTCTATACTTCTGCTTACTGTTGGGAAGTCTACTGAGAATATTCCAGACTGGTTTCTTGTGATTACGCATCGTGCCCTAAAGCCAGGTGTTGATGAGAATACACGGCTCTTCACCTCCACGCCTTTCTTCTCCTTTGTTGTTATTATGCGGTTAGATGCAACATCATCCAGACCTATGAGCACGCGCTCAACGCCTTTTATTATGAAATATCCCCCCTGATCGTCCGGATCTTCGCCGTTTTCTATCAGCTGACTTCTGCTCATTGATTTCATGTTGCATATGTTGCTGCGCACCATTACCGGAAGGTCTCCCACATAAACCTCACCGTATGACGCTGTTTTCTCTATCCCTCGTATGACAGGGACCATCTCCATGAATATCGGAGCAGCGTAAGTAATATTCCTGAGCCTGGCTTCATTTGGCAGTATGCTTCTTCTTGAACTGTCCGCCTCTATTATGGATGGATTGCCGAGCCTTACGTTGCCTATCTTAAGCGCGAAGCCTTCTACGCTGGGCTCTATAAGATTCTGGTTTCCCATTGCTTTCAGTATGCCATTATCCAAAAAGCGATTGAAACTGTCGGTCTGGTGCTGCACCAGAGTCGCTGGAGTCAGATACGAATTCAGCAGAATGTTTTTGTCTTCCATTATATCACCAGGCTTGCGCCTGTTTCCGGCAGCTGCTTTTTATAAGCTTGCCGATTTGAAGCATAATCATGGCATTTGGTGCCATTCTTGTATTTTCGTTCTTTCCTTTTTAATCGGACTTTTATTCAAAACCTGTTATTTAAAATTTGCTGCATTGAACGCATTGCATGTCTAACATTTGATGCTGCAGCATCTCATCCTTCAATAACTGACCTGTAGTAAAGATATTCACTGCCGTAGTCATGCCTTTTTACTTTTATTACATCGCCTGGCTTGGCACCTATGCTCACAGCCTGGGGATCTGTACTTAATATCTTTGGCAGGTTCTCATGCTTAAGCTGTAATTTTGACAAGACCTCCTTTGCCTCTTTTGCATCTAACAGTATATGCACCGGGATGCTTTCATTTGAAGTTTTCTCTGGCAATCAATCACTTGCATAATTTGCTATGCGATAAAAAGCAGTCGCTAACTCTAACTTTTAAGCCAAGCATGGATGTATTTGAACAGAAAAGCATTTATATATATTGCAAATGTGTGAGTAGTGGAAGTTTAGCGGAAAGGGTATATATCACGCATTTTAATAGGGAATGGGTGGTGTAATGGGAGCAAGGAAGCTAAGGCATAGGGGAGAAGAAGGCGGCCTGCGCTCTGGAAAGAATGCGGCAAGTCTGGGCTGTTTTCGCGACGGTTCTGAAGCAGGGGGCAGCATGGCTTTGATGCCGAACGCATATTATCTTAGAGCTGTTGACTCTGCAGAAGCAGGAGCAGTTGATGGCTTTAATATAAGGCTTGCCAGGCAGCTTGAATACGCAAAAACCCGCGCCCGTGAGATAGACAGTAATTATTGCAAAAGCACCTGCACTGTAAAAACAGGCATCTCTGATGCAGAAAGCAGGGCTGCAGTTTTAGAGGGGAAGATTTGCTCAGGAACTGTACAGGAGTGGAAGATACTGAAGGCAGAGTGGAAGCGTTTTAGAACCCATGTATTGTATCCGTGCATGTTCGTAATGGCTGTATCAATACCATCAGCCATTACCGACCAGCTGCCTTTATTCAGTAAGGCACTGGAGAAGAATGACGTAGATGTTAAGCGTTTGGGCGTTATAATCACGGCCATTGCTGGCTCTGCAGTAATAAACGGGCTGATACACACAATTGAGTACCGGAAACTTATTGAGATTAAGAGGGATGTTGATGAGAAAATCGATGCCGTAAAAAATGAGATGCGTAGGAAGTAGCGGCTTTTTATGCGGCGTGTGGCTTAGGCTTGGACTGCATTGACGAGATGGCATAAATTTAGATTACCTCCATATCCGGACCTGTGCTATGAGGAAGTTTATAAATAAATTGTGATAGAGATAATGCATTGGTTTAATGGAGAATTTTGAGGTCACGCCTTATGAAGTAAGCGGTGATGTAGATTATAATAAGCTTGCCAAGAGGTTTGGGATAAGCCACATAGATGACAAGCTTCGCGAGCGCATTTTCAGGCTGGCAGGAGAGCCTAACTTTCTTATAAGCAGGGGCATATATTTTGCGCACAGGGACATGCAGTGGCTACTTGACAAGTATGAGCATGGTGAGAAATTTTATGTTTACACTGGCATAGCGCCTTCTGGTTCGATGCATATAGCACACCTGCTCCCATTCACGCTTGCAAAATGGCTGCAGGACAGGTTCGACGCTGACGTATACGTGCAGGTGCCTTACGAAGAGAAGTTTCTGGTAAGAAAAAACAAGAGCCTTGAGGAGCTGCGTGAACTTGCAATGGACGACGTGCGAAACATAGCTGCACTTGGGTTCAAACCTGAAAAAACCAGGTTTTTCTTTGACATAGAGAACGCAAATTTTATGTATAGGCAGGCTGTGCGCGTTGCCAGGCACATAACATTCTCCACTATAAAAGACGCATTCGGCTTCACTAATGAAACAAACATAGGAGCCATATTTTATACAAGCATGCAGACTGTCGGCTCATTCATAAAATCAGTTGAAGACAACAAAAATGTGCCATGCGTTATACCGATGGGCGTCGATCAGGACGTGCACTTCAGGATAGCAAGAGATGTAGTAGAAAAGCTCGGCTATTATAAACCCGCATCTCTTGAGAATATATTCATGCCAGGGCTCAAAGGGCAGCAGAAGATGTCTGCAAGCGACCCCGATAACACCATATACCTCAACGATGACAGGAAGACAGTTGAGAGAAAAGCCAATATGGCGCTAACAGGACAGCAGGCGACAGCTGAGCTGCAGAGGAAGTACGGAGGAGACCCTGACAAGTGCGCAGTGTGCCAGTACTACAGGTTCTTCTTCGAGCCTGACGACAAGAAGTTGGAAAAGATATTCGAAGCCGAGAGAAAGGGAACAATGCTCGCCGGAGAGCACAAGAAGCATTTCGCCGATACAGTAAACAAATTCCTAGAAGAGCACAGGAAGAAAAAGGAGAGAGTTGACATCCAGAAGTTCTTGATGAAAACAAATAGCTGAAGCCAGACCTGCGCTTATGCGGCTGCATGCCGTATATGTTGACATCATCTCACAGCTAAAGTGTATGGGATTCACGCCCACGATCCGCTTGCATTAGGAGTTACACAATGCTGATGCAACAAACTTGAGTGAGTATATGCGCCAGCCGGGATTTGAACCCGGGCTGCGAGCTTGGGAAGCTCGAATCCTACCAGGCTAGACAACTGGCGCGTAAGCGATGGGTGCATCATTTGCCGGTCTCTGCACCGCCTTTTTTCTCAATCAACTTCTTGCCGAGTTCCTTGCGCAGTGCCATATCGCGATTTACCTTCTCCAACTCCTCTTTGCTCAAAACCTTCTCCAGTATGTACTTTGAGTAGTTTATGGATATGTTCGACAGATCAAGCAACAAAGACTGGAGATCGCCATGCTTTATATGAAAGTCTCCTGTAGGCTTTAGAACTTCAACGCCAGCAGGCGCAAAATTGAAGGTAACGTTGATTAGTGAGCCTATGTCATTGAAAAGAGCGGTGACTATTGCGCTTGTAGAGTATATGTTTTCGTTCGCAAGCTTTATGGGCTCGTCGATTGCACCGGTGCAGTATACAACACCTGTAGATTTTAGCAGCCGGTTGTTAATGAGATCGGTCATAAGGGGCTGCAGCTCTTCGGGGTTTTCGCTTTGCATGTCGAAATAAAGCCTTGTAAGAACCCCTCCCTTGGCAACTGTCTTCTCTGTAATTTCATCTACTTCTGATTTGCTCATTTCATCACATCGTTTTTGCTTTTAAGCTCGCTTATGCACTCTTCAACACTCATCATCTTCTCTTCGCCGTTCTGCATGTTGCGCAGCTTCACCTTGTTTGACTGGCGCTCTATGTTTCCAAGCACTATTACAAAGGGGATTTTAAGCGCATTTGCATACTCCATCTGCTTTGATATGCTGCGCTCTGTTATGTTCATGTCAGTGGCTATCCCTGAGGAACGCAGCGATGTTGCCACCATTATGGCATACTCAAGATTCTCCTTTTTTATTGAGGCTATGTAAACTGTGGCATACGTTCTTGCAGATGAACCCTCCTTAAGGAAATCGAACACGCGCGTTATGCCTATGGAAAACCCGACTGCAGGCACATCCTTTTTTAGATATAGCCCTATGAGCTTGTCGTACCTGCCTCCAGAGGCAAGAGTTGGCAGGCGTTTGCCTTGCGAGAACGCAACAAGTTCCCATACCGCGCCAGTATAATATTCAAGGCCGCGCGCAAGAGACAAATCTATAGAGACAGCACCGCTTATGCCAAACTTCTCCAGCAGGGCCAGAAGCTCTGTCATGCGCTTTATCTCGTCCTTGGCTTTTGGAACTGCTGCTTCCAAAGCCATGAGTAGCGTTGTATTGCTTTCATACTTCTTTGTGATAAAATCGAGGAGCCCTTTGGCATTGAATACATCTATGCCTTCCTTTTGTATCTGCGATGATATTTCATCAACGCCGAGTTTCTCGATTTTGTCTATGCACCGCATTACGGCGCTGTGCTTATCTGCAGGTATGTTAAACATGTCAAGTATTGCATCAAGGAATACGCGGCTGTTTAAGAACAGGTTGTATGTATGGAGTCCGAGGCGCTCTATAGCCATCGACGCCGCAGCTATCACTTCTGCATCGCTTGCGACTTCTGCACTGCCTATTATGTCTATATCGGCTTGCATGAACTCTCTGTGGCGCATCTTCTGCGGCTCGTCTTTGCGCCATATGTTGCCTATCTGATACCTTTTGAATGGCATCTGGAGGTCTTTGTTCATGGCTATAAACCGCGAGAGCGGCACTGTGAAGTCGTAGCGGAGGCCTTCCTCATTGCCTTCAAGCACATATATCTCGTTCTTTGACTCTTCGCCATAAGCCTTTGCGTTGAGGACCTCCATCAGCTCTATTGCTGGCGTTTCTATAGGATAAAAACCAAACAGCCTAAAAACTCCCTCTACGGTGCTGCGCATTGCATTAAGCTTTATCGCATCGATTGGACCGAAATCGGATGTGCCCCGTGGCAGTGAAAGTACCATTTTATCAATACGTAAATCTCTTTATTAAGAAATATATGCCTTTCAGGCAGATAGAATACCTGCGCCCGGAAGATTTGGCGATCAGATGCTCTTTTCAAGCCATCGCTTGAACTGCTCCTTGGGCAAGGCTCCGACAGATGTAGAGGCAATCTCACCGTCCTTGAACAGCAACACTGTCGGTATACTCATTATGTTGTACTTACCTGCAGTTTGCGGATTCTCGTCTGTGTTGATCTTGCAGAACTTTGCCTTGCTTGTCATCTCTTTTGACACCTCCTCTATTATCGGAGACAGCAAACGGCAAGGACCGCACCATGGAGCCCAGAAATCTATAACTACGGGCTTGTCGGATTTCAACACTTCGCTTTCAAAATTCTTGTCTGTGACTTCTATCAATGCAACACCTTATCTATTTTGACTATTTTGTTTTTTGTTTATTTATACCTTTGTGTAATAAGAGACTTCGGGGCAAAATTTAGGTATAGTCAATTCTGAAAAGGTTGTGCAAAGCAACAATGCAAGCTATTGCAGTGCCTATCCTGTCATCTTTTCTGCCAAATTTTCATCCGTGCTCTGTATGCAGAAAAACGATTTCTGATGAAACTTTTTTAAAAACGTCTCACAGACTGGGTTTTTTATGGACGTTTGCTGCTCTCAACAAATTGATCTCTTTCCGCTCTGCGGTTAAAACATCATAAAAGATGCTCAAGACCCTTTTTCATTGCGCCTGCTATTTTGCATTTGTTGATGGCTTTGGCCTATCCAACAATGAATATGAAACAATAAAACCATTGCTTTTGAAAGCACCCGACAAAGTTGGGAACTCCATATCACTATGCCTTGTTATGTTGCAGATTTGCCGGCGTTTACGCGATGTCTAGAATCGCATAAAATAGAATGATTGGCATGTAACATTTTCCTGAAGTCTAGTATAACCAGTATATGCCAAGTATTTATAAGGGTTAATTGGTATAAGTTATAAAGTGATGAGCTCATACTTCTGATTCATGATGAAGATCTTGAGTGCTGATAATATGGCAACCATACCAAGCAGCTCTGTAAAGGCGATGGTAAAAAAACACTTCGGCTCTGACATTACAGATGACGGTGCAGAGGAGATGGCGCGCATCCTTGAAGAAAAAGCAAACAAAATGGCGAGCTTTGCAGTCAAGAACGCCAGGACCGACGGAAGGGTAAAAGTTACGAAAAAGGATATAGCCAAGTACTTGATGCAGGAACAGGATTTTAATGGGAAGTGAAGCAAAGCTGAGGGTCTTAGGAAAGGATGGAAGGTACAGGGCTGAGATAACGCAGTCTTTGACGCTTATTTTTGAGAAGACGGCCAAGGGGGTTCTAGTAACAGAACTTGACAAGAACGTAGGTGTCCTTGACCAACAGTATATAAATGGTGCAGACATTAATAATGTTTTAATGTCGAGACTGCAAGAGGGTTTCTTAATAACTGAAATGCAGGAAATGCCGAAAACAACTATTGAGAAAGAGTGCGGCAAGTGCGGAACTAGGCTTATACGAGAACTTGAGTTTGCGCCTGCAAGGGCGCTAGAGGCTGTTCCTGTGGTGCCGATATTTAGATGCGGCAGGTGTGGCATGCGTTTCTATTCCATGACAAAAGAGTACCTTTCGAAGCTTGTGGAGAGAAACAGCGGCCTTTTTGCAGACAGCGAGATTGCTGAACTTAATGCAGACAGGGAGAAAGGCATAAACACACTTAATGAGTACATAATAAGAATATTTGCTTCCAAAAAGATAAACAGGATATAAAAAGTGATTGTATGTCAATGCTGATCTCTGAGTTTTATGGCAAGAAGGTAATATCAAACGAGGGAAAGATACTTGGCGACGTAAAGGGCGTAATGCTTAATTTTGAGGATGGAAGCATATCGCATCTTTTGCTTACCGATGCTGAGCGGCTAATAAGGAGCCCGAACCCTAGAATGGATTTGCAAAAGAACAGTGTAGCGTATAAGCGTGTTAAAAAAGTAACAGAAAACGTCGTCGTAGGGATAAACTAGAATGAATTTTCCCACAGACATGAAGGCAGCAAGCCGCATTTCTGTCGCATTTTGGTTTTTAATCTGTGGAAACTTCCTTTGCTATTGAAGACCTTTTCTTCACCATGACGCGGTATCCGCAGTAAGGGCACCTTACTGTGCTTTTCTCTATAGTCTTAACCTCTCTCCCGCAGTGCATACATACATAAGCCATTTTATTACCTTTTTGAAAGCGACTTCAGCCATTTTGCAAGCTGGCTGTGAAGCTCAGACCTTGATGTGTCTATTACGCGCACATTCATGCTTGTCTTGTACTCCTCCTCGCTCAAAGGAAGCACAGCCTCATACTTGTTCTCTATTGAAAAATGAACTTCAAGCCAGTGAATCCTGCCCTTAAGGTAGTCCTTGACGACCTCATCAGTCATAGGAAGCGAAGAGAAACTGAACAGCACGCCATTGCACCAGTACAGAGGCATGGTGCCGGCAGGTGTTACCCTCTCCCTTAAGAGGTCATCTTTGTTTATTTCTACTGCTTCATGCACTACTAATTCGCTTATTGGCGAGAAAGTTACCTTTACCATTTAATCAACACTTGTTATCAACACTAAGACGATTTACCCAGTATTCTTGCGACTGTTTCTCCTGCAGGCGTTTTCATTGTGTAAGCGCCGCCGGCATATGTAGAGCCGCAGTATTTGCATGTCCATATTGCTACGCTTATCCTTTTTACAGCCTCCTTGCCGCATACGTCGCATTTGTACCTTGAATTCTTCTGCTTTATTACAGCCATTTCGCGCTTGCGCAGATTTACTCCATATCTTATGCTCTTGTTTGCCAATCAATCACCTATACTTTTCTTTATTATGCCTCGCAGCTCTTTTGAGCTTTCGAAAGTGGCAGATATCAGTTCATTTATCTCAGCAGGACTGAATGAGCCGCCCATGCCTTTTTGCATGGCATGCAGTTCATTCCCATCGTTGGCTATCGTTACCCTTGCCTTGGCTATGCTTTCTTCAGCGCTGTCAGGGTCCAGAAGCATCTTATCGAGCACTTTTGCAAATGTGCAGGATGTTACAATGTTGCCTGTCTGCATCCTTTTCATGCTGGCGTCTCTTATTACCTTGCCGTCTTCAAATCGCGGCATCCTGGTAGTTGCGAGAGCAGCCATAGCTGCAAGAGTGCCTGCATCAAACAGGTTGCCATCATAATTTATTACATACAGATCAAGGTATATACCCCATACTTTTTCGGCCTCAATGAACAACCTTGACATATCTATTATATTGCCGTGCCTTATTCCTCGGTCTACAACCCGCGCAAATTCGACGCTCTCCGGAGTAGGAGGACCTACATCATAGCTTTCAGATGCCATAGGCAACAGCTCGGCTGAAGTCGTAAGATTTCCCTCTTCAGGAGTATCAGGCATCGGCGTTGAAGCATCTACCTTTATGCCTGCGATTACTTTGGTGTCACCTATAATTGCTTCTGCAGAACCCTCCGCATTAGGCAAATTTCCAGTGTTTACAATCACTTTTCTGTATGACATGTTGCCTCTTTTTGTGTTTCTGATGCCTGCTGCAATCCTCTCCCGCATAAATTCATTTGTTATTGTTCGCATAAAATCACATGTGTGCTTTTTCCTTCTCAGGTTCTTGGTAAGCTGCCCGTATCGCTTCCTTTTGTATCCTTGATATCTCTTTGCCTGACTCTATCACCATAGCCAGACCTTCCTTAAACTGTTCCTTTGTCATGGCGCCGTCCATCTGCAGTAAAACTATAGAATTGGTTCTTGGCAGTATGGCTACAGGCATGTCTGCCTCTGAGTAGTTGTCCTCGATTTTGTCGAGATCTAGTATAAGGTCATTGCCTACCTTGCCTACTGAGACGGCATATGGCAGATCTTTCATGGGTATTCCAGAAAGGGCGAGCGCCACTGACGCACAGGTTATGCCTGCCGCGCGTGTGCCGCCGTCGCTCTGAAGCACCTCTACATATATGCTTATCTCGGTTCCTGGAAACTGGTCAAGAAGTATTACATTTTCGAAAACCTCGGCTGTGACTTTTGATATCTCTACTGCGCGCCTGTTCATGCCGGCACGGCCGTGCTCTTCTGATGAAGAGAATGGCGCCATCATATATCTGCACTTGACTACTGCACGATCCGGATTAGCGGTATGCCTTGGCAGCGCTTCCGTAGGCCCGTGCACAGCAGCTATTATCTTGTTGTTGCCCCACTCTATAGAAGCCGAACCCGCAGCGTTCTTGACAACGTTCGGAGTTATCTTGATGCTACGCATGTCTCTTGCAGTTCTTCCATCAAGCCTTTTCCCATTTGTTATAAGTTGTATTCCGTTATTTTTCATGCAGATTCCTCATGCTTTTTTGGTGCTTGTGGCTCTGATGCATTTTTAGGTGCAGTGTCTTTTACCATATTACCTATTCTTTCAGTTAGCCCTGAGATGTGCGCTTCGTTCTGGATGCGCAAAACAGCATCGGTTGCTATATCTATATTGCCGCCTTTGAGCCATACTGCACCGTTCATGCCTACCTTTATCATAGCCCCTGTGCCGTCTGATATCTGCTTTACCATTGTGTTGGCCCTACCCAGAAGGCGGTGCACCTTTGCAGGCCTTATGATGACTATTTTACCGCCATGAAGAACCCTTGGCCTTGACAGCACTACAGTGCCTGTTTTATCAAGCTCCTTGACATATGCCTCAACCATATCGCCGTTTTCTATCTTGCCTTCTGTGTATTTTGAGATTATTATGCCTTTGTAAGGCGCAGAAAGCTGGACTGTGTATGTATTGAGTTTCGCCTCTTCTATAACGCCTATCACTGGCTCGTCCCTTTGTGGATACCATAGCCCTTCCAGTGGCACAAGCGACTTCTTTTCATCGTCGTATATGCTTATAACTGTAGCATATGTTTTGTTCTCTTCTATAAATGTGTCCATTAGATGTAGAGGCTTATCCTCTACCAGATCCCCTGGAACTATTATTCTTTTCATTTTTATACCTCTGTCTTTATCTGAATTTCGCCTTTTGTGAGGCTGTTCAGCTTTTCTAATATCTCATCGCGAAGGCCTGCTGGAAATTCCAGGTTCGCCTTTAGCGAGCCGTTTGAGAGCCACTCTTCCGATTTAATGCCGTAATGTTTCAGCACTCCGTAGCACCTGTTTGCGTATGATGCAGGTATATTCACTTCTATCTTCATAGTAGCAAACTTTATGGGCAGTATGGGGTTTATGCGCTTTAGGACAGCTTCTACCTGTTCGGTTGCACTCTTAAACGGCTCTATGTTTACCCTTGCCTGTTCCATGGCAGACTCTATTCGCTGCGATGTGTGGGGAGCGTTTGTGCGCGGGTCTATGGAGTTTATGGCTATTATGTTTATTATCTGTTTCTTCTTCTCCTGCACAAGCTTATTTCTCTGTTCTGTTGTTATAGGGACTTCCCCTTTTTTGAGTATTGTTTCGGTTATCTGTATTATGTCTGTTGTGTTAAAAACCTTCTTTATCTTGTCCTGGCTCTGGCGCTCCCCTTTGTTTGCATCCTTGAAAACCTCCTCTGCCTGAAGCACCTTGAGGGGATCCTTTATCTTTCCTATTATAAAATCGTACGCCAGATCAGAGTCGACAAAGATCTCGAACTCTTCTCCCATGTGGGAGTATTTGGCGACTACAGTCTTTGACATTCTGTTCACTGATTACAGGTACTGGCTTATCTCTTCTGAAGAGAGAAGTTTATAGTCAGAGCCGCTTTCGACATAGCCTATGTCTAAACTTTCCTTGACAAGCTTGTCCTCGCTTATCTTACGTATAATCTTTATGCCGAGCCTGATTGCATCGTCAAACGAGATATTGTCCTTGTACTCTTTGAGCAGTATCTCTGTCGCTGTCTTTTTGCCAACGCCTATCGCATCGGCTTTGTATCCCAGAAATGAAGCGCCAGGCTCTATCTCGAATAGACGAGGCGTTGTGTCTATGCCTCCTACAAGGAATGAGACTGCATACGGCCGCAGGCCTCCGTATTGCGTTGCCTGCATCATATAAGCTGAGATGTCCTTTGCCAGGGCCTCTACAGATTTTACATCGTCATAAACAAGCCTGTGATTCTGTGCTCCGTTCCTTGCAACGTCTATAATGTGAAGACCGTCTGCAACCATGCCACTGTACGTAGCGCCTATGTGCGAGTCTATCCTGAAAACTTTTTGTATTGTGGCAGGTATTGCAAGAGGCTCTGTTATATTTTTATGCGCAACAAAGACAACGCTGTCCTTAGCTATAAGGCCTATGGAGGTTGCTCCTTTTCTTACAGCTTCTTTTGCATATTCTACCTGAAATAGACGTCCATCCGGGTTGAACATCACACCCCTGTCATAAGCCTGTACGTTCGGATACATAATATACGCCTTTTGTTTTTCTTAAATATTTTCTTAAATAAAAAGACTTTATATAAGATATAAGACTTTTATATTATATAGAGTTAAAGGCTTATATAACTTTCTTGTACGGCATTATGCTTTATACTGTCCAGTAGGCATTTGAATTTGCGTGGCGCGCCTGACGGCAGTATACGGAACATTAGGAGGTATATATGCATTTACATGCCCTAGCGCAGCAGTGCAGTGGGCTTTGTATCTGCTTGCTTGGCTTAATTGCAAAAAGATATAAGATTAACATGAGAGAATAAGCAGGAGGTTGAAGCATGGATACAGAGCAGGGCTTGGAGGGAGGCGCACCACATAAAATGACCATGCACCCTTCAATGTTAAAAGTCATAGAGCAGAAGAAAAGGATACGTGAGAAGTTAGCCCGTATAAAAAATAAGATAGGCATATACAGCGCAAAGGGAGGTGTTGGGAAAACAACCACAGCAGTAAATATAGCATATACATTGAAAGGCATGGGCTATAAAGTGGGATTGTTGGACGCGGATATAGACTGCCCGAACATCTCCATGTTCCTTGGAATTAACGCTGCTGCACCTGACGGATATCCCATAATGCCTATTGAGAAGGATGGAGTAAAAGTACTCTCGACATCGATGTTCGTGGATGACAGCAAAAAGCCCATAATATGGAGAGGCCCGATGGTAGGCAAGATGATATCCGAGTTTCTTGAGAATGCAGAATGGGGAGAGCTCGATTACCTCATAATAGACATGCCTCCGGGTACGAGCGATTCGCCGCTTTCTATAATACAGCTTCTGGACCTTAAGGGTTTTGTGATTGTCACTACACCACAGCATATACCTGCAATAAACGCAATACGATCAGGTATGATGGCGAAACGGCTCGGCGTGGCTATCCTCGGTGTAGTAGAAAACATGTCCGACGGAAATATTAAAGGAGGCAGAGAGGTTGCTGAGGCACTTGGCTGTGATGTCCTTGGCTTTATAAAGCTTGACCCTTCATTGTCAGGTTTCAGCGATCTTGGGAGGATAGCTGTTCTTGAAGATGAAAAGATTAAAAAGGAGTACATAAATATTGTAGATAGGATAGTGGGCGATTGATTGGCTGAACCGTTTGCAGAGCTTTTTAAGGAGTCGGAGATATTTGCGTACAGAGAGGTTCTCTCGCCGCATTATGTTCCTGACAAGCTCCTCTTTAGGGACAGGCAGATAAACGAGATAGAAAAGGCACTGACGCCGTCTCTGCGTGGAGAGCGCGGGAGGAATGTATTCATATATGGTAAGACAGGCACAGGCAAGACATCGAGCATAAAATATGTAGTAGAGAGGGTGAGGCTTCTGCCTGTTGTCAAGGCAAAGATAACTTATGTAAACTGCAGGATATACAACTCGCGCTACAGGGTCCTCAGCAAGATAGCCAGCGACCACATACCAATGTATGCTAAAAGGGGTTTGGGAATAATAGACATATACGAAAAGATAATAAGCTGGATGGAGGAGGATAACAAAATACTCATAGTAGTACTTGATGAACTTGACATTATAAGGGATCTTGACGACCTTGTGTACACTCTCACTAGGGCTAACAGCGACATAAAATCAGGTGGCATAACAATAATAGGAGTGTCGAACAAGCTCTCTTTCAAGGAAGAGCTTGACCCTAGGAGCCTGTCTACGCTTTATGAAAACGAGATAGCCTTTCCACCATATAACTCTTCGGAGTTGTCAGCCATATTGAATGATAGGGTAGTAAAAGGATTCAGACCAGGGGTAGTTGACCAGGCGTCAATAAATCTTGCTTCTGCAATAGCGGCAAAGGAGAGCGGCGACGCACGGCTTGCACTTAAGATAATAACAAAGGCAGGTGAGATAGCAGAGAACAGGGGCGGGAAGAGCATAACCGTAAATGACGTAGGTGATGCTGCACGCATAGCAGAGGAGGAGATAGCTTATGAAGTCATAGGCACGCTACCAGAGCATCAGCGGCTAATAGTATATGCCATAGCCGTAATGTCTTTAACAGGAGGCAGATACAAAAAATTAGATAAGCAGGACGATGCTTTTCTGCTTAGTGGCGAGATATACGACAGATATGTGTCGATAACCCAGTCTTTGCATAAAGAGACTAAAGGCGCACGGCTTTACAGAAGGTACGTCACAGACCTGCAGATGCAGGGCATAGTAACGAGTTATGAATCAGGCAAGGGGGTTCGTGGGCATACGAGGCTTGTTAAGCTCATGTACCAGCCTGAAAAGATAAAGGAGATGATAGAAAAAAGCCTGTTTAACACGCAACCTGATGAGCAGAATTCTGGCGCAGAAAGCAGGCCTTTGCACACAGATACAACAGATGCGGAAGGATTTCAGTAGCCAGACAGATATTGACAAGCTGTAGTCGTGCCAGATACACTGGCAAAACTAGATGCAGAGCATAATTTCCTGCATTAAATGCGTGAGCGGGAAATCCCACATGTTTTAACGGTTGGATGAGAGCGAACTGCATAAATAAGGTATATAAACATGGGTAACTATGTAAACAATATGGATGTCACAGATATGAAACAATAATTGGTATGTATGGAAAAAATTGGCTCTGCAACAAGAATTGTACCGATAACATGGGATGAAGCCAAGGAGGAGATAGTGTGGCTGGACAACACACAGATACCGTGGAAAGAGGTTTACAGCTCCACAAAAGACCTTGGCAGACTTATCAGGGCCATACAGAAACTTGAGATACGGGGTGCACCGATATTGGGTGAGGCAGGGGCATATGGCACAGCTATGATAGCCAATAACTCGGTGAATTCAAACAGCGACATACTGAAAAACATAACCGAGCAGGGGAAACAGCTTGCCGAGGCAAGACCTACAGCAGTAAATCTGAGCTGGGGAGTGAAAGTTATACAAGAGCTTGTCTTCGCTGCAATCAAAAACGGGAAGACGCCTTCAGAAGTGAAGGAAGAGGCTATATCAACCGCAAAGAAGATTCAGCAGAGCAACATAAATGCCACTTATGAGATAGGCAGGCATGGAAAAAAGTTAATAAACGACGGCGATGTTCTTGTAACTGTATGCAATGCAGGCACGCTTGCGTGTGATGGGCTGGGCACAGCCACCGCACCGCTTAGGGCAGCGTGGTCAGACGGAATCAGATTCAAGGTGCTGGCTACATACACTGCGCCGCTTTATCAAGGAGCAAGGCTTACGGCGTGGGAACTCCACAAAGACAGCATACCTGTGCAGGTAATAACAGACAATATGGCCGGACACATTATGCGCGAGGAGAAGGCAACGGCAGTGTGGGCTGGCGCAGACAGGATACTTGCAGCACGTACAAAAGAGTGCGGCACTATTTATAACAAGATAGGAACTTTCGGTCTTGCGATGATGGCGAAAGAGCTCAACATGAAGACATATGTTGCGGCTCCGACATCGACATTCGACATTTTGCATAATGTTGAAAGCGTAAGAATAGAGCAGAGAAGGCCGGAAGAGGTTGAGACTTTGCTTGGGGGCACAACTGTTGTTCCAAAGGGCGTGGGGGTGCTTAATCCTGCATTCGACAGAACTCCGCCGGAGTATGTATCGGCTATTGTAACAGAATTGGGAGTAGTACAAGCGCCGTATAGTGCGTCTATCCCAAGGCTTTTGAAGACGCCTGGAAGCATGGTAAAGCTTTGAACCATGCACTGCACAGCTTTTTCTTAACAACGTGAGCGAGAAACTCCACGCCGTTTACGAATTGGAGGAAAGCGAGCCATTACGTTACTAAATTTGGCACCAGGGCAAAGGCGGATTGCCCTAGAGTATACTAGTAAAGAAGTTTACCTTGTGGCAATAAACAACAAAGGATAAATGTGGTAGTTATTGACTTATGTTCTTTGACTTATGTTCTTAATGTCTCACAGCACTGTAAGACCATAAGATTTATAAATATTTCTTAAGTAAGCATATTTAAGTAAGCTGTATTGGGTGCAAATGTGGCTGATGGGAAAACTATACATGTGATTGGAGCAGTAATTGTAGTGTTAATTATTGCAATAGTTGCGGGCCTTTTTCTTTGGCATTCCCAGGCGCCATCATTGAACGCACCTGGAAGCGGTTCAGGAACTGGTTTACAACTTGGTGCATCAGTTTCCCCACCGTCTGTTATAGCAAACGTGACGTCTGTTATCACACTTACTGCGTCTGCAACAGGAGGTCTACAGCCGTACTACTTCCAGTGGTATAATGATACGGGCGGCTCCTCAACACCAATAGTCGGGCAAACCGGCACTACCCTATATATCAACGCCGCAGGTCCTGGCACATACCAATATTATGTTTCTGTAAGTGATTCTGAAACTCCGGCAAAAACAGTATCATCCTCTCCAGTATCAGTGAAGATTGTCGTCCCTCCACTTACAGCATCGATATCTCCTCAGCAATCTAATTCATATGTTGGCCAAACAATTACTCTGACAGCTACTGCAGCCCATGGAGTGCCCCCGTACAAATATCAATGGTATAACGACACAACAGGCACAGGAGTCCCGGTTTTGGGCCAAACGGGACAGACACTCTCAATAAATGCCACTGTGGCAGGAAAATACGCTTATTATGTTTCAGTTACAGATTCTGAAACTCCGGCAAAAACTTCCTATTCGAATCCCACAACAGTCACAGTAAATTCTACGTTCATGGTGCCAGTCACAATAACAAACTCTCAGCCTTCTGCAACAGCTGCGCCATTCCAACAAATGATAGTATTCAACCCATCAACGTACAGCTCGCATGAATCGCAAAATTTAGGCAACATAAGATTTTATGAAGGATCGGAGGAGCTTTATTCTTGGTGTGAGTCAGGCTGCACAAGCAATTCCCAAAGTGCGATATTTTGGGTAAAGTTACCTAATGGCATAGGCTCCGAGTCATCTGTTGATATAAATATGGTATTTCTATCCACGGCTGCAAATTATGACGGCAATTATGCAGGGGAAGCGCCTCAACTTAGCCAACTATACGCACAATACGATAACGGTGCGCAAGTGTTTAACAGCTACTGGAACTTTGCTGGGACATCATTGCCTCCTGGGGTAACTATGGTAAGCACAAATCCACAGTTTGCAAATCTTACAGTGAACAATGGTCTTTATGGCAGTGCTGAATGGAGCAACTATTATGGTACGGGCAGAGTCCGTGCTGTATTCTCAACGCCTTCGAGCTCTTATGTAATGGATACATTTCTTTCAGCGATAAGCAATGGCGGTACAGAATGGTACTCAAATTGGTTTGGAGGAACATCTTTAACTGATTCAAGTCCATGCGGAGATTGTGTTTCTTCAGAGGGCTACTGGTCTGGAATAGAAACGGCCTCACCTCCAACCCCTAGCTATGTGGTTTTTGTTTATGAGGTACCTGGTTCATCGACAACCCTCCCATATTGGTATGGCAGCAATGGTGTCCTCCAGCCACAGAGCGGCAATCTTGGCAATGTTGGCGGCATAAATATCACTAATCCTATACAATCGTTGATGTTTGCTGCGGGGCAAGGTACTATAACCGGCACAATTCAATGGGTACGCATAAGAGCATATCCTCCTAATGGTGTTATGCCAACAGTAAGTTTCTCTACGTAATGGTTATTATACTGGTTCTGTAGAAATCAGAGAGGCTTGGACTGAACTGTCCAATCAATTACACTGAGGTTCTGCTTTAACCGTGCATAGCGGGAAATCTTACATCATTTTAGGGGGAATGAAGGCGAACCGCATAAATAATGCATATAAATATGAATAACAATATACATAACATGGATTCCACAAGGTTATATAAATTCAGGTTATACCCAGATGCAAAACACCAGTCGGAGATAGACATGCAATTTGCTCTATCAAAAGGATTCTATAATCTGCTTCTCAAAAAATCGATAAAAATATATAAAGAAGGAAGCAAAAAGGCTTTCTGGAATACGTTTTCCCAACTACTTTCATACAAGGCTGAAAGTGCTGGTATGAAATTTATGGAAGTAGACCCGAGGAATACAACAAAGGACCATAATAACTGTGGCAATATGAAGAGCATGCCAATTTCAAAAAGAGTTTATTACTGTGAGATCTGTGGTCTAACGGAAGGCAGATATATAAATGCATCAATAAATATACACAAAAGAGCTACTGATGGACAGGCAGGAAGTTACGTTCAGGGAGATTTTGTAGGATCTCAGCAGGAGGCTGTTGTAGAGGAACTGAAAACATACTCTGCGTCAAAGGAGTGGAATTCATGACGCAGAGAATGTCCACGCCGTTTACATGCGGGAGGATGTCACAATACTGTTTCGTCAATGCATAATGGCTATTTGTTGGTTAGTATGGAGGAGGGGAAGACAATCATATCGCAGCTTTATAAGAGGCTTGACGGAAAGGTGATAATAGCCGCAGACCTCAACGACAACGATATAGAAGGCGCGGACATTGACGACCTTGCAGTAAAGATCATCTCTTTTTTTGAAGGATGCGATGGACTTAAGATACTTGACAGAAATATTCTGGAGCAGATTAAAAAGCAGACGAAGACTAAGGAACCGCTGCAGGTTGTTGTAGAGCAGCAGCCGTCTTTCAGGCCTGTATCGAAGGAGTTTGAGCCGCAGTTCAGGATTAAGAACATTGATGTTGAAAAGACGGGGGCAACAGTTAGTGACTTTGCCGCTTATTTTAGGGATAGATACAGAAAGCTGAGGGAGATACTCGGATCAAGCCAGAATGTAGGGATGGTGGTAAGCACAGATAAGCTTGCCCAGTACGCCAACGGCAGGGAGGTCGGCATTGTAGGCATGGTATACGACAAGATAATTACAAAAAAAGGCAACCTGATGATTACAATTGAAGATGAGTATGGTTCAGCCAAGGTAATATTTGTAAGGCCGGAATCTGGTGCAAGGAAGGAACAAACTGCTCTTTTTGAATCTGCAATGCGTCTTGTCAATGACGAGGTTGTTGCATTAAAAGGAAAGCTCGGTTCTCCGCCGTTTATCATAGCAAAGCAGATAATATGGCCGGATGTGCCAGTGCATTCTAGAAAACAGAGCAGCGAAGACCTTGCAATAGCTCTTACCTCTGACGTACATGTGGGCAGCAAGCTGTTTATGGAGAAAAATTTTGTAAGGTTTGTGGAGTGGCTGAATGGCAATGTCGATACAGACAGGGAGCTTGCCGGAAAAGTAAAATATGTTGTTTTCGGAGGCGATCTTGTGGATGGCATAGGGGTTTATCCTGGGCAGGACAGGGAGCTCACAATACAGGATATATACAAGCAATACTCTGTGTTTTTTGACTATGTAGACAACATACCGGATTACATACAGGTGTTTGTCATACCCGGAAACCACGATGCAGTTCAGCTTGCAGACCCGCAACCCATGCTTACGAAAGAACTGATCGGCGAATTTAAGAAAGACAATGTGCACTTCCTGTCGAGCCCTTCGCATATAGAGATCGAAGGCTTAAGGGTGCTGGCATACCACGGTACTTCGCTTGATTCTGTAATACACAACATAGCGGGATGCAGCTACTTCAAGCCAGAGGGCGCAATGGTTGAATTACTCAAGCGGAGGCATATATCTCCGATTTACGGGGACAACCCCATAGTGCCAAGCAGAAATGATTCTTTGGTCATATCTGATCCGCCAGACATACTGCATATGGGGCACGTGCATAAAAATGGCACTGCAGAGTATCACGGAACACAGATTGTCAACAGCGGCACATGGCAGGCAAGAACCGAATATCAGATAAAACTTGGGCATATGCCAACGCCATGCATGCTTCCGGTATACCGGACAAAAAAGGCTACTATTGAAAATGTAGACTTCAGCGGGTTATAGACCATGGACAATAACCAGTATTTCTCAGGGCTTTCAAAAAGCTTCAGTAAAGCGTTTGATGTAGCAGAAAAGGCCAGGCGTATGGGTTTTGACCCTGAAGAACATGTCGAGATTATACCTGCATCCGATCTTGCAGGTAGGGTGCAAGGACTTATAGGCATACCTGGAATAGTGGACATGATACGAAGAAATTATGAAGGCAGGAACAGGAGCGCGCTTGCATTTGCTGTGGCGAAAGAGATATGCACTGGCGAAGCATTCTCAGGTTACGGAAAAGCAAAGAGGGCAGAAACTGCAGTGAGAGTAGGAACTGCGATAATAACAGAGGGAGTGCTTGTTGCACCTACAGAAGGCATAAGCTCTGTGGCTATTTGCAAGAACCAAGACGGCACAGACTACCTCGCCGTATTTTATGCAGGCCCCATAAGAGGGGCAGGAGGCACAGCAGCTGCACTGTCTGTTGCCTTGGCAGACTATTCGAGGCAGCTGCTTGGTATAGAAGCTTACAAGCCTACGAAAGACGAGATAGAGAGATGCGTAGAGGAGATTGAACTGTATCATACAAGATGCGCAAGGCTGCAGTACAGACCTAGCGACGATGACATACGGGCTGTTATCGGAAACTGCCCGGTGTGTATAGATGGAGTCCCTACCGAGGAGGTAGAGGTCGGAGTGCATGCTAACATGACAAGGATAATGGGCGATGGGAAGCAAGCGCCTATCACTAACAGGGTGCGGGGAGGCATAGCATTGGTGAGCTGCGAAGGAATAGCGCAAAAGGCAAAGAAGATGCTAAACGAGACAAAGAACGCAGGGCTTGACTGGAGCTGGCTTAGTAATGTCATAAAAGCCGATGTTAAGAAGGACAAGAATGAGAAAGGCAGCGGCGTTGCGGTATTCCTTGAAGAGCTCGTAGCAGGAAGGCCGGTGATAGCATATCCGGGATTCAACGGCGGGCTGCGCCTTCGTTATGGGCGAAGCAGGTTTACAGGTATAGCCGCAAAGGGATTCAGCCCTGCGACGATGATAATAGCCGACGGATTCATAGCAGTTGGCACACAGCTTAAGATAGAACTTCCGGGAAAAGGTTGCGTTGCGATGCCTGTGGATTCGATTGAGGGGCCGTTTGTGAGGCTCAAATCTGGCGAGGCGCTCAGAATAAACGACGCTGAACAGGCCCTTAGGCTGAAGAATGAAGTAGATGAGATAATATCCCTTGGCGACATACTTATAACATTCGGAGATTTCAAGAAGACTAATACACACCTGCAGCCTACAAGCTATGTAGAAGAGTTCTGGGAGCTCCAGCTAGAGAAAGCAGGAGGCACAATACCGAAGGACATTGATTTTGATACAGCATTTTCAATATCGGTAAACTACGGCGTGCCTTTGCATCCGAAGTTCCTGTTCGAGTTCCAGGCAGTAGGAATGGACAGAATTGCAGAACTTGCCAGCGCTGTTGGTGAAGAGAAGGGCCTTTCGGCAAACAGCCTTTATGAAATCAGTGGCCTCTCACTGCCGAACAATCCACGTATAAAAAGGACTCTTGAGCTATTGAATGTACAGCACAAGGTTGGAAGCGCTATAATAACGATAGAAAAGGATTACGCCAGAAGCCTTATAGCATCGCTTGGATTTGCATCGGGCGATGGCTCAATTACAAGAAACCCATCTGAGGTTATTGGCGGATATGATGCAAACCTTGATCCGATAGCTGCACTTAACAGTGTGACTCCTTTCAGGATAATGCGCAGGTCTACATTTATCGGAGGCAGGATAGGAAGGCCTGAAAAGGCAAAGGAACGTTTAATGAAACCGGCAGTGCATGCCCTGTTTCCCGTAGGGTCTTATGCAAGCAAGGACAGGAACATAGCAAAGGCATACAGCCTTGACTCGAGAAAGTTCAGATCCGGACTTGTGACGGACATGGCAACGTACAGGTGCAACAAATGCAAGCGCATTATAGACACACAGTTCTGCTATGACTGCCAAGAACGTGCAGTTATAGAAAGAAGATGCCCTAAGTGCGGTTATGTGGGTTTTGATGATGTATGCAGCAGGTGCAAGGTCAATACGGATGGATTTTCCCAGAGGGGGATTGATCTCACAGGTGTAGTTTCGAAGAGCATGAAACAGATTGGGATAAACAGTATGCCAAGCGTAGTGAAGGGGGTAAAGGGGCTTACAAACAAGGACAAGGTTGCCGAGCCTTTGGAAAAAGGCATATTGAGGGCGCAGAACGGGGTGTATACATTCAAGGACGGCACAGCCAGGTTTGATGCGACAGATGTGCCCATTACTCATTTTTATCCTGGCGAGATAGGCGTAAGCGTTGAAAGACTAAGGGAGCTAGGTTATGAAAAAGATATGTTTGGCAATGAGCTCACAAGCCCAGACCAGATAGTTGAGCTGCGCCACCAGGATGTCATATTAAACAGGCGCGGCGCTGATTACATGCTAAAGATTTCGAGGTTCGTTGATAAGGAGCTTGAAGGCTTGTATGGCATGGAACGATACTACAACGCAACTACAATAAACGACCTCATCGGAACGCTGGTGATAACCCTTGCACCACACATATCGTGCGCTGTTCTTGGAAGGATAATAGGCTTCACTGATGCAAGCATAGGCTTCGCGCACCCGTACACTATATGTGCAAGAAGGAGAAACTGTGACGGCGATGAGGACACGACAATGCTGCTGCTTGATGCATTGATTAACTTCTCAAAGAAGTACCTGCCCCAAGGAGTCGGCGGCACAATGGACACGCCGCTCATACTTACGCTTAATGTTATGCCTGAGGAGGTTGACGACGAAGTGCACGAAATGGAAACAGTAACGAGATACCCGATATCGCTTTATGAAAAGAGCTTGGTTTTCGCGTCGCCGTCGGAGGTCAAGATGGAGATTGTCGGAGGGAGGCTCAAGACAGAACGTATCTTCAAGGATATAATGTTTACCCACGCCTCATCGCAGCATGCACTTGCTAACTCTCCGAAGCGAACGCTGTACACGCAGCTGAAGACCATGCAGGAGAAGGTTGATGCAGAATTTACGCTTATGGACAAGATAAATGCAGTAGACAAGCGCGACGCAGCGAGGCGCGTCATAACAAGCCACTTCATACCGGACCTTATAGGAAACCTTCACTCATTTTCAAAGCAGGTATTCAGGTGCTCGGCATGTAACGCTAAATACAGGCGTGTTCCATTGCAAGGCAAGTGCACCAAGTGCGGAGGCAAGCTTCTCCTTACAATATCAAAAGGCGGCATAGAGAAGTATCTCGGAATGGCGATAAACCTGGCTGAGAAATACCAACTTGACCCGTATATAAGGCAGCGCCTTGCTCTTGTAAAGGAAGAGATAGCAAACCTGTTCGTGGCACAGGATGATGGCACTGCGACATCCGGACAGTTCAATTTAAGCAGATTCATCTGAACAGCGAAGAGTTCGCCTCCTTTATCGCATCCTCCAGAATGCCCAGCCCTTTCTCCAGGTTGTCTGTTGACACTGTTAAAGGAGGTATGATGCGTATTGTTGATATGCCTGCAGGCAAAAGTATCAGACCGTTATTGAAGCATGATTTCAATATATTATCGCGCTCTGTTACAGCAGGCTCCTTTGTTTCCCTGCTGCGGACCAGTTCGATGCCTATCATCATTCCCAACCCACGTACATCACCTATTATCGCGTAACTTTCCTTCATAGCGTTAAGCCGCTTGAACATGATTGATGACTTTCTTCTTATCTCGGCGCTTATGCTTGCCTTGTTGGCGTTTAAGTAATCTATTGATGCATTTGCTGCTGCAACTGCAACAAGATTGCCGCCGAACGTATTGGCGTGGGAGCCCGCAGGTATGTCACCTAATGAGCTTCTTGTTATTGTAGCTCCCATAGGAAGCCCACCAGCTATGGCCTTCGCCATAGTGTATATGTCGGCTTCTACGCCGAAATTATCCATTGCAAGGAATTTGCCTGTGCGCATATAACCTGACTGAACTTCATCAGAAACAAGCAGCATGCCATTGTCATCTGCTATTTCCCTTACCCCTTTTATGAACTCGACAGGCGGCGCTATGTAGCCGCCTTCTCCCTGCATAGGCTCTATGAATATCGCCGACACCTCCGTAGGGTGCACCTCCTTGCTGAGGGCGTAGTCCTTTATGTAATCTAAGCATGCCATGCCGCATGAAGGATACTCCTTGCCGAATGGGCATCTGTAGCAGTATGCATAAGGCACATGGATAGTATTAGGAAAGGGTCCGAAATAATGCCTTTGGGAGCTCCGCGAAGCAGTGAGCGACAGCGACCCGAGCGTGCGCCCATGGAATGCATTATAAAAAGATAGCGTGTACTGGCGTTTTGTAAACAGCCTTGCAAACTTTATGGCAGCCTCGTTGGCCTCTGTCCCTGAATTAGAGAAAAATACCCTGCCGAAGCCCTTTGGGAACTTCTTAACGAGCTTTTCCGCAAATGTAACAGGGAGCTCAGCGTAGAAATCGGTAAACGCCGCGTGCATAAGCTTGTCGATCTGCTTTTTTGCCGCGTTTCTTATACTCAGGTTTGCATTCACCCCTAAATTGTATACGGATACGAAACTTGAGAAATCTATGAACTTGTTGCCGGAAACATCATAGACTATGTCGCCTTCACCCCTGTCTGCAACAAAAGGATATGGCGTTCGTGTAGTTGTAAACATTACTTTCTTATCACGTGCCAGCACGCTCTTTATTTTTGGAGTTATTTTTGTTCCCATTTACGCACAATCTTATATAAAACAGAATATTATTTAATTCTGCATCAATTACTTGAATTTACAGGTGTTTGGTTAGTCAAAGGCTGCTGCTGATGCCGAGAACAATATTTAGCCCTGTTGCAAGATCCGGGACTGTTGCATAATTCTTTATCTCTTCGGGGCTTACCCATCTGCATTCATCATTCTCAAAATCAAGCAGTATGTCAGGCTTGCTTGAAAGAACAACCAGCACAGGGCAGATGACCCAGCTCCTGCCCAGATTATGATCCTGAAGCGTGTACGGTGCTGCAGTCTTTACTTCGCGTATTAAATCAGTACCTATGCCTGTTTCTTCCCACACTTCCTCAAGTGCCTTGGTTTTTATCGGCTTTAGTTCGTCAATATATCCTGACACAGTGTCCCACAGGCCTTTGTAGTGCTGCACTTTGCTGCTGCGCTTCAGGAGAAGGAATTTCCCGTCGTAGGCTATAAACACAGATACTACTGGCGCTATGTCAGAAGAGGAATAGTTTATTCAGCCATCCTCAAATTTCGGCAGTCTAGACCCAAGTTCCTTAATCATTGCCGTTATGTCCTTTTCTTCCATTACTGCACCGGGATTCAGTAGAACTCCACGCTGTGTTCTGCAAGCTTCCCGTCTACGTAAACCATCTTTCCTGAGAAAAAGCACTCTTGCTCAAGCCACTTCATGAATATCCTGTCGCCTTCCCATGTGTTAAGGTTTGGTATGTTGATATCATCTATCCAGGACAGTACGCCCTCGTTTGAATCAATTAGGCTACCAGTAAACTGGTCTGCAGTGAATACAAAAACGTACCAGTCCTCGAGGTTGCCTTTGCCGCCAAACTGGGGAAATGTAAGTACTCCTTTAAGCCTTGGTTTTTGTATGTTCAGGCCAGACTCTTCCCTTATCTCGCGTATGACGCAATCTTCGGGGCTTTCGCCCTGTTCAAGCTTGCCTCCAAGGCCATTCCATTTGCCCTCGTGCATGTCGCTCTTCTTCTTGATTCTGTGGAGCATCAACGTCTTGCCGTCCTTTTTGACGTAACACAGTGTGGCGAGCTTCATGGCATGATTCACTTTTTGCCTTGTTTTGGCGCCTGCTTTGGTGTCCTATCCTGCTTTTTCTCGACATTGAGAAGCGACGCAATCTCGGATTCATTTCCTGCGCTGATCTTCTGGTTAAGAAACTCAAGATGCTTGATGTTGCACTTGCGCTCCTTTGGACGTGAGTGGCTCTTTATCATGACAAAATTTTTGTCAACAACTTTCGTTATGACTGCCTTGTCCCCCGCATCTCTTCCAAACTTCTTTACACAAACTCTTCCTTCTTCTAACAGTGGCATAAAATCACTTTTAATCTTCATTTTTGCTTTTATTTATTTTATTTTTGCTTATTTTATTTGTTTTTGCCTTGAGAATAAAAACGACTTAGTATTATGTCGGCTATCTCATCTGGGGTTTTTCCCTCTGTATCTACTACCATGTCGAATGGCGTGGTATCATTGTTCAGATCTATGTTATAGAGTTCTTTGTAGAGCTTGAGATTTTCAACATCGCGTATTTTTACAACATCCTCTGATTTTTCAATGTCTGTTTTGTCTCGCTTTGCCATTCTTTTTGCTCGCGTTACTGCAGAAGCCGACAGCCACACCTTAAAGCCACTGTCTATAATCCATGGCGCAGTATAGCTTGTAACTACAATGTCTCCTGCTTTTATCTTGTTGCGCATCTTTATGTCGGCAAGTTTGTCAAACTCCAGATTTCCCTCGCGCTCTTTCAGGAACTTCATCCCTTCGTCTGTGTCCCACCAGTCTTCCCCTTCTGGGTTGTAGCCGCGCTCCTTGGCTATCTCGCGCAGTATCTCGCCGCCGCCTATTGCCTTCACATCGAGTCGCTTTGCAATTATTTTTGACACTGTTGTCTTGCCTGCTGCTGACATGCCAGAGATCACTATCGCTTCCAACAGATTACCCTTTGACTGTGCTTAGTGGGAGATCATCTGCAGCACAAATGCACGCTGTTTGATGCTTATGTCGCCAACCTTCATCTCTCCCTGTTCTATTCTGCTTGCTGTCTTTATAACGCTGCTTGTACATTTTGAGCAGAGTACGCCGCCGAAGAGCCTTGAGTTTGTACGCCGGCTTTTGCCTCCTGACCTTGAAAGTGTTATGCCGTTGAGCTCTGATCCGCAGATTGCACAGCTGTGCAGCCTATTTGCCCTACGTTTGTAGTGCACTGTGTTCCTTCCCTTTGGGGTGACTCTGCTGAGCCGCCGCAGACTTCTTGACCTGTGCATAGGTTTAGGCATATAAACACCTTTAATTGACGCTAATAAGTACTTACTAATTACTGCTAAAACTATTTAGTCTTTCTGTTGGCGGGGGTTATTTGTATTGTCCTGAATTAAGGTTCTCACGACAAATGGATTTCTCCTTGTTCATTTATATACATCTCTTTCATTTGGCCCCCTTTAAGTATAAACGCTTCGTAAGGTCTCAGTAATTTACCATCCTTTA
>JAJZOD010000014.1 GCA_021852055.1 Microcaldota archaeon | reverse complement strand
AAGTCCCCTTTCTTCATTTCTCTCATTATCCATCGAACTTGGCCTAGATTTAGTGTCCTCATAGTGGTCTCTTCGTCGTATACGAATTTATCGTTTACCGAGAGAACCTTATTTCGGGATAATACAGTTGGCGGGGGTTATTGATAGTAGAACTGACAGCTTTGCTGTTCAATCGCCGCTTTTATAACCTGGCATTGCTGCCAAACTGCTACAATTATAAATTTACCATTACAGTGTGTATCTTATAGTGTGCCAATTATGCATTACAATGCATTATATAGATACGTAGGAGTGCTAAACTACTGCGCTGCTGTCTTCTGGCTGCTGCTTATGCGATGGCTGTAGAAGCCCGAAATTGTATTTGTCCTTGAGCCTGCGCCTGTCGTACATCGACATTGATATTGAGAGAACTAGGCCGACTATGAATATGACAACGATAAAGAACATCTGGTATGTAAGGCTGAAGCCCAATAAGCTGAATGTGAATGTCGACGGAAATATGCCCGGAAGGACAGCATACTCCAATATTGCCAGGACAGGCAGTATCACTATCATCGGCTTCATCTGATTTTTCATGCTCTGCATGCTTATGTCGGTGAGCTCCTTCTGGTGCTGCGCCATCTGCTCTTTTGGAGCATTGCTTTTTGCCAGGGCCATGAGCTTCTTCGTCTTGTCGCTCATTGTAGCCCTGAGCTCATACATCTTGTCTACATTAGAGAGCCTGCGCTGTATGAATACTGAAAACAGCGCATAACCTATGCCCAGAAATACAAGACCAATTGTCGCCTGTTGCAAAAATACCATATGGATTACCTTATATTACCTTATTGCGAGAAAGACTCTTTTATTGCCTGCTCGACTTCCTTTCTCGCTGTGTCTACCATATCTTGTCTGTTTATTATGATATATAAAGGTGTGCCAAGGGCCTGTGCATAAAAAGCGGCCAGGCTGAGGTTTACGCTGCGCTGCTCTGTTATCTCATCTGCGGATTCAGCTTCGCGGGATCTCGTTTTATCGTTTATCCTGCGTAGAAGTATGTCGTTTGGCGAAGCGTCTATGTATATTATCGCAGTGACATCCATAAGCATTGGGAAGTCTTCAGGAAAGAATCCGAGTTCGTACTTCTTTCCGTTCTTTATGGAGGTATGTGACTCTATTATTATGTTCTCATTAATCTTTGAGATATCCTCCAAGACTATCTTTCTCATGGCTTTTATCTCTGTGTGTGAGAGATTTCTGCGTATATCGTCCCTTGATTCTAGCCTCTTGCTGAGGCGTTTCATCATTTCTGTGCCTATGCTCACGATCCTGAACTCCTTTGACAGCTTTGAAAGTATAGTGGTCTTTCCTGAGCCGGGAGTGCCTGTTATTATGACCTTACTCATTGCAACACTTTATACAAGCAGGGTGTGCGTTCGCTTATTACCTTTCCCATCGCATCAAATTTTGTTTTTTTAGTTTTGGTTTTGCTTTAACAGTTTTTACACATTAATTTACGTATTCTTAATTTATTATGCAATTGTGGTTGTGTAAGCCCTGAAAAATAAATAGGGCATTATTAAATTTGGATGCGCCAGAGGTTTTTGATCAATCCTCCATGCCTGCGCCGCCAGGCATTCCGCCAGGGCCGCCGCCTCCTGCAGGAGACCTGCCCTTGGAGCTTATCATATCATCTATGCGCAGTATCGAAGCCGATGCCTCTGTTGCGCTTGAAAGCGCCTGAAGCTTTACCTTTAGAGGCTCTATTACTCCGAGTTTGTCCATGTCCGACATCGTATTCTTGTAGACATCGACGCCGTAGTTTCTTCCGTCTTTAGTCTTATGCTTGCTTCTCAAAGCTACCAGTGTATCTATGGCGTCCATTCCTGCGCTGTCTGCGAGCGTCTTAGGCACTACTTCAAGTGCATCTGCAAAAGACTGTATTGCCAGCTGCTCCCTGCCGCCTACGTCTGTTGCGTAGTCGCGAAGCTTGACTGATACAGCCATCTCTGTGCTGCCGCCGCCTGTAACGTATTTGCCTGATTCTACAGCGCTTGCCAGCGCGCCAAGCACATCGGTCATTGCGCGCTCTACCTCGTCCACTGCCTGCTTTGTGCCGCCGCGCACAAACATTGTTACGCTCTTTGGATCCTTGCACTTCTCAACAAATATCATCTGCTCCCCTGATATCTTACGCTCTTCTACTGTGCCTGCGAAGCCGAGGTCTTTTTGTGTGAGGTCGTCCAGGCTTGTAACCAGCCTTGCACCGGTAGCCTTGGCAAGCTTCTCCATGTCGCTCTTCTTTACGCGCCTGACTGCTATTATCCCGGCTTTTGCAAGATAGTGCTGCGCTACGTCATCTATGCCCTTTTGCACGAATACGACTGTGGCCTTGCTCTTGCTTATCTTCTCTACCATGTCCTTGAGCATCTTCTCTTCCTGCATCAGGAACGCCTGCATCTGGTCTGGGCTTGTGATCTCTATCCTTGCGTCTGTTTCTGTTTTCTCAATCTCGAGGGCAACATCAAGAAGCGCTATGTTCGCATTCTTTATAATCTTCGGCATGCCTGGATGCGCTATCTCTTTGTCTATCAAGACGCCATTTATAAATGTGGTGTCTTCTATGCTACCGCCTTCTTTTTTCTCTATCTTTATGAAATCGCGGTCTATTGACACCTTGTTCCCGTCACGCATGGCAACCTGTTTCAGTGACTGCAGAGCAAGAGCCGCAAGGTGCTTTTTAGTATCTGGGCTGCCTATATTTTTAGAGCCCATAGATATCATCGCTATCTTCTGAAGCTTATCCTGGTCATCTATTGTAACGCTGCTTGCCATTATTCCAAGCTCTTCTGCTGCTTTATTGCGCGCCATTTCATAGCCTTTGATTATGGCTGCAGGAGGTATGCCCTGATCCAGCATTGTGCCTGCATTCTTGAGAAGCTCGCCCGCTATTATAACTGCAGTTGTTGTTCCGTCGCCGACTTCCTTGTCCTGTGTCTTTGCTATCTCGACCATTATCTTTGCCACAGGGTGCTCCACGTTCATCTCTTCGAGTATTGTGGCGCCGTCGTTTGTTATTATTATGTCGCCAAGCTCGCTTACAAGCATCTTGTCCATGCCCTTTGGCCCGAGCGTTGTGCGCACTATGCTTGCCACAGCATAGCCTACTGCTATGTTTGTGCGCTGCGCCTCCTTACCTATGAGCCTGCTTGCCCCTTCAGGCAAAATAAGATACTGTTGTCCGCCTAGTTGATTTTCTGCCATTTCATACACCTATATATCGTTTTAAGAAGAATGCATCCACCTGTTTATACTAAGCATCAAACATTAAAGTATAAATCCCGATTAAGATACATACCTATTTATTAGGGCAAAAGGTATTTATATATTCCTTTACGACGTGCAGATTGCACTCCTACAGCTTAGTTTTGTGCGTTTTGCACGTCAAACGTACCTTATGCATAATTGTATATGTCAGTATAAATTCCCGAAACCTGTGAAAACGCATAAATATCTGGACGGGAGTATTGTATAATGGTAATTAGATGGCTGTATTTGGTGTTAAAAAGGGATATGGTTCTGTGGCATCAGGCATCAGCATAAATGAAAATACTGTTGCTGAATCCGATAAGTCAGTTAAGCTGCTTGCACGGAGCGAGACAAGATGCAGGAGTGCTACAGGCCTTAAGATAGGCTTGGCTGCTGCTGTAATAGCTGCACCGATTCTTTTTAATCAGGGAAAGGCAGAGGCCAGAGGCAACTTCTGGGCTCGGGTCGGCATAAGTGCAGGCATAGGCGCTCTTGACGGAGTAATAGCAAGGGCAAGCGGATACCCATACGGGGGCTACTACGGCTATGGGGGGTATGGCGGTTATTGTGGAGGGGGCTACTACAGAGGCGGCATAGGAAGCCTTGCGGCTGGCGCTGCTGGCGCGTTGTCTTATGGCATAACAAACAGCATCTTGAATAATGGTCAACCTGCATACGGCCTCTATTACCAACAGTATCAGCAGTATATGCCGTACACGCAGTATACCCCATATGCCGCGTATAGTGCACCAACTTATGGCGCACCTGGCTATGCATATCCATATGCAGACCCGCCCGCAGCGCAGAGCACCTCTGCATCAGACAGCTTTGGCGGCACGGTCATGCCTGCGCCTGTGACTGTAACTCCCGGTACGATATACCTTACAACAAGTCATGGAGTTGTACCTTTGAAACTCAGCCAGCGCAAAAACAACACATCGGATAAAAAACAGTCAGGCAAAACTGCAAAGGTTTCAGAAAGCGGTCAGACATATAAAACATCAGGCCTCTTTGGCATGTTTGGGCTTTTTAGACAAAACAGCAAGTGCAAGGCATCAGCACACAAAGAAGCAGGAACTCCGGTGGTTAAACAGCGTGAAGAGCCGGCAGCGGAAAAGCATGCCACAACAGAAACAACAAAAACAGTAACTACTACAGTAGTTACAAAAACAATAACCACTTCAGAGATCGAGATACTCCCTGCGCAACGGTAACCAAAGCATGCTAGCAGTGGTATTTGCTGAACTCCTCCAACATTGGCAGGAGAAAATGTTGCATTTGCTTTGGCTTATGCTATTAATGCAAAAAAGTACATAGTAGTAAAGGCATAGCGTAGGCCATGTTTATTTTATCATGGCGAAATTGCAACAGCATATGGGTAATTAAATCCAGAATTTATTGCGCCTGTGACTGAATTTGTTGCCGTGTTTATTATGATCATATTACCATATAAGTTTGCTGTGTGAGGGGCTGTTCCAGAGTACGCATTTGTTACGTATGCGTAGGCGCCGTTTGGTGCGAATGCAACGCCAAGTGAATTAAAGAGGCTGTTAGAATTTATTGCGCCTGTGACTGAATTTGTTGCCGTATTGATTATGGAAACGTTCGGAGCACCTATGCCAGATACAAGGTTTACAACATAAGCGTAGGCGCCGTTTGGTGCGAATGCAACGCCCTGTGGATTGTCAAAATTGCCTTTTATTAGACCAGTTATCGTATTTGTTGCTGTATTGATTATAATCACATTATCATGGGAGTAACCCGGACCAGAAGATGAGGAGGAATTGACATCTGTAGCATATGCATAAGTGCCAGAAGGCGAAAATGCTACAGCAACAGGATAATTAGCCCCGAAACTTATATGTCCAGTGACTGAATTTGTTGCCGTATTGATTATAGATATATTGTGCGCAGGGTAGCTAGTAGCGTATGCGTAGGTGCCGTTTGGTGCGAATGCAACATCTAGAACAAGGGTACGGGTGGGTATTCCGAGACCAGAGTTTATTGCACCCGTAACTGTATTTGTTGCTGTATTAACTATTAATATGTTTGCGGTATTTGCAATATATGCATAGGTGCCGCTGGGTGAGAATGCCACGCCCGTAGGTTCATAAAATGGAGTTACAGATTGAGGTATTGAATTCAATACAGTATTTGTGGCAGTGTTGATTACCGAAAGAGCACCAGAACCATAATTTGAGACATAAGCGTAGGTGCCGTTTGGTGCGAATGCAATTCCCATAGGGTCATTTAATATTCCTGTTACATTGGTAGAATTTAGAGGTTCGGTAGAATTTATGGAATTTGTTATGAACGTCGTAATTGTATTGACTATAACAATATTGTTTGAGCCGGAATTGGAGATGTATGCATAGGTGCCGCTGGGTGAGAATGCCACGCCGACAGGATAATTAAATCCTACTGTCCCGTAACCATTTTGCGCCGGTGCTTCTGGATTTACAGATATTACGTCAATTGAGTTTGTGGCAGTGTCGATTATTGAGACGTTATCAATGTTGCTGTAGACTACATATGCGTAGGTGCCGTTTGGTGCGAATGCAATGCCTTCGGCTCCTACAGTTCCGTTGTAGGACATGCCCACAATATTTCCAGTTACTGAATTTGTTGCTGTGCTGATTATAGTCACATTAGTTGAGTTGTAATCCGTTACATATGCGTAGGTGCCGCTGGGTGCGAATGCAACGAACATAGGATACGCTAAACCGGTGATCTGACCGACAACTGAGTTTGTGGCTGTGCTGATTATAGTTGTGGTATTTGCGTTATAATTTTCCACATAGGCGTAGGTGCCGCTGGGTGCGAATGCAACGCCAGTTGGTCCGTCGAAGTTTGCTGAATTTATTTGGCCAACTACGGTGTTCGTAGCAGTGTCGATTATTGAAACGTTGTTTGGCAGGAAGTTTGTAGTGTATGCATAGGTGCCGCTGGGTGCGACAGCAACATCTTCGAACCCGTTCAGAGAAACTGGCTTTTGAGACTTAGGGATTGTGCCGACGACTGTGTTTGTTGATGTGTCGACTATTGAAACATTGTTTGATACAGTATCAACCACATAAGCGTAGGTGCCGCCTGATTTTACAATCACGTTGACAGGCAAGCTGTTTGATGTATGTGCCGGTGATTCAGAGTCCGTCGCAGATGCTATAAACGAATATGTGCCGTCCTGATATGGCGCCTGAAATATATAAGACGTTGAAGTTGCACCAGGTATTGCAGTGTAGCTGGACAGACCAGGAGCTTCTTCGTACCAATTGTAGGTGTATGGAGATACTCCACCAGAGGCTGTTGCCGTAAGGGTTGATGAGCTTCCTAAGAATATGACACCTGACGATGCACTTGCATAAACCGTAAGCTGCGGCAATATTGTCGTTGTAGATGTGGTTGATGTAGTAGATGACGTTGTGGTTGTGGATGTTGTAGAGGTGCTTATGGTTGAGGTTACAGCAAATGACGTTGCGCTGCCTGATGTGTTAATGGTTTGTAGTGTGTTTGGATTGCTGCATGACGCATCATTGCACACTTTATAGCTTACGAAGAACGACGGCTCTATCTGTATGCCTGTGCTTATCTTGAAGTTTTGCAAAGATACAGTGCACGATGCAGACTTTCCTGATTTTAGGACGGTGGTGTTGCATGTGCCTGCCGTGAAGCTGCTTGCAGCAGTTGGAGCCACGTATAAAGAGTTAGATGGTAGGTATATTGACTTTCCTATGTTGTTTGTAAAAAATACGGTGATACTAGTTGCAACTGCATTTGAAGTTACAATGAGCTGGTAACAGTTAAGGTTAGGGGTTATGTAGCAATATGAAGGGGAGTTGCCTAGAGTTTGCTGCCCTGATGGTATTGATATTAAGTAAACGGCTGCAACTGCTGCTGCGAGTATGATGAGCTCGCTGGAATACTGCACTATGAACTCGAGAGTTGCCTGTGCTTTAAAACCTTCCAACCATACACCGATATACCGAATATGTGTATACAGTAAACATTTAAAAACATTGCGTTGTCCGTAACAGTTAAAGATTTGTTGCTCTGAGATAATTCAGTAGCAAATTATTCAGATATTATGAATAACTTCTGCCTTCGTGTTTAAGAGTTATGAACATTGATGACTGCTGCATAACTCTTCATATTATCCGCATACCTTATAGATTTTTAAGAAGTGGCGAACTTAAGTTATTCAGTACTTCATGTTTAGAAGAGTGTTTGGATTGCTGCTTTGACTAATTCTTCGCAATTATCACAATACCCAATCTTTGGTAGGTACGTTGTTGTCTCAGTTCCTGTGTCCTTGATATCGATGATTATCTTCTTAAGGTTCTTTTCATTTTTCTTAGAGGATTTCCGCAGTTTGGACACTCATCAATTTTATGTAGGTCAACCTTGAGATTGCGGGTGCCTGTCCTGGAGGATTTTATGAAACGTACAGTGGAGGCAGGGTTTATAAAGGCTTTGAAAGATAATATACTGTGATAAATTGGCAAAATCAGAACCAGAGAAGAAAGGCAGAGGGAAGATTAACCCTCAGATAAAGATACAGAACATAGTTGTAAGTTCTGACCTTCATGCAAACATAGATCTTTTCTCTTTGTCAAAAAATGTCAAGGAGGTGGATTATGAGCCCGAGCAGTTTCCCGGTGCCATATTCAGGATGAAGGAGCCTAAAGCCGTAATAATACTTTTCAAGAACGGCAAGCTTATATGCACTGGCTCCAACACAGAAAAGAACATAAAGATAGTTCTTGAAAGGGCTGCGCGTATCATATCGCACTACGTCATACCTCCGCAATAGCGCTTTTGGCAGGTATCATCTTAAATTTTTGAGGATTTGGCTTGCGCAAGCGCTTTGTCAAACTTCCTAAAGAATGCACTCCACGAATAGTTTTCCTCTACGTTGCTTCTTGCGTTTCTGCCTAATTTTTCTGCAATGGACGCGTCTGAACAGACTTCCAGCATCCGGTCTGCCATATGCTGCGGTGATACAACAAGAAAGCCGGTTTTGCCTTCTTTTATAATTCTGCTCGGCTCACCCTCATTTACTGAGATTATAGGCTTTGCGCTGGCCATCGCCTCTAGATACACTATGCCGAAGTCTTCATTCTGCGGAGCCAGAAGAACGGCAGTTGAGCTTGAGTATAGCTTTTTCATCTCGTTTTCTGAGAGGTTCGTGCGCAATTTTACATCAAGGCCCTTGGAAAGCGCCGCAAGTCTTGCAGCATAAGCCTTATGCTCAGGGTCATTGGATAAAGTGCCGGCAAGAACCAGCGAGTACTTCCGCTTACTTTTCTGGCAGAACCTTCTGAATGCCTCTATGACATACTCCTGCCTCTTGTTAGGGGTTATGCGTGATGGGTACAAGAAGTATCTTGCATCGCCTTCGTTTGTGAACTCTTCAACATCTATGCCAGGATTTATTACAACAGACTTCCGTTCATAGTATTTTTTAATGCGGCTCTGGGTGTTGGTGCTGTTTGCTGCTATGACCTCTATTCTCTTCACAACCCCTTTAGAAACAAACTTGTACGTCTTTGCCATTGCAGAGTAGAGCAGCTTCTGCCTGTAGGTCCTGTTGCGCATCCTGGCCTCGTACAGGTCATATACCTCTCTTGGAGGGGTGTGGCAGTACCATAGCACGCGTGGGTTGTTGTGCCGTATCCATTCACTAGGGGATATGTGGGCATTGACTACATCATAATCTTCATGTAGTTTTAGGTTGTAGAAATTATATCCGTATCGAAGGCCCTGGGACGCACGATAAGGCAGCATGTCAGACAAAGGCACCTTCTTGCCCACTTTTTTGATGTCTATGTCCTTGAACTCCGGGAATGTTGTCTTTGGAGAGTACTCAAGAAGGTATATGCTTGCACTATAGTGCTGCGCTATTTTCAGGATGACGCGCTCTGCTCCACCTTTGAGGTTTAAATACGGCTGAACTATCAACAGTTTCATCAAATCCCTCAACATTGGAATAGCTCACTGCAGCTATTTATTGCTTCGGTTTGCAGTTCAGATTTGTCGTCATTCTACCCTGGTATTGAGTAGTTGTTAGTTACCCAGCTTGGCTTCGGCGTGCGCGCCGGCAGTGATGCCGTATAGTTGTTAAGCTTGAATATCATTACGGAGTTTGTAGAGTTTATGAAGTTTATGCCGGTGAAGTTGCTTGGATACACTAATGTAAATGCGTTCGACAGATAGCCAAAGAAGAAACCGCGATAATAGTTACTGTTGTAGAAGGCCGTGGGCGCATTTGTTATCGTCTTGTTGGGCCCGTTAGGCAGATACATTGCCATAAACTCCAAATAAGCGGGACCGCCCTGTGTGAACTGCACTGGCCCCCTGTACATTTCTGAGTTTACTGCAAGCAGTATGTTAGTTTTCATGCCGTTTGTTGTATATACATTAAGAACGCCTTCCTTATTCGGGGTAGTGCTTACGCAATATGTCTGGTTTATAAGCTGAGGCACAGTCTCACCGTAGGTCATTATCGAGTAAACTGCAGTAACTGATGAATTTGAAAAACTGCAGTAATCCTGAACTGTTGGCTGTGAAGGAATATTTATGTACACAGGATCATGCGCATACTCGCACTGCGACGTGCCTATAATGAAGTTTGCACCGTACTTTTTGCCTTGTGATGTTGCATATGCCTGGCTTGTCTGGTTCTGGTTAACGCAACCTAGGAAATCCAGAGCAGACCACTTCGGCACAAGCTGGTCGTCAAAAAGCACATAGCCTGCCTGTATGGTGTTCCTGTTCATGAAGCTTGCGAGCGATGATGGCCCGAAGCTGCTGTTTATGCCCATAACGTACTGGGCAGCGACTGCATAGTCAAGCGACGCTACTGCATTGTCCCCGCGTATAACAGCATTGCTGTTCCCGAACCAGTTTATCCAGTCTCCATAGTCCCACCATGCAAGTATCCTCGGTGCATTTGGACCTATGTTCTTTGCAGCCCATGCCATTGCAGAAAGCCACGCTTGCGGCACCTGGTTGCAGAACATTGTGTATCCATATATGTTGGTGCTGTTGGCTATGGCAGAGCAGTTTGGATTAGACGCAGCTGCAAATACAGATATTATAGACAGTGACTCCATCATGAAAATATACGCGCCGAAAAGAAACAGGATGCGCATTGCATACGCCTCTGTAGGATTCTTTGCGCTTGAGAAGTATAAAAGCAGAAGGATTGCAAGAGCGGCTGCTGTTATTACAGCAGAGTAAACCTGCGAGGTAAGCGCCATCTCTGCTAATATTATTATGAAGATTATTGCTGACACTGATGTTAATGTTCCGTTCTTGCCAGGGGCAAGGCGTTTGATGTAAAGCGCAGCTTCTCCTATTATTATGGCTACCACGATTATGTACGCGACTCCGAAGTGAGGCATGTACTTGACCTCGCTCATGCCTGCAGCTGCTAGCACTACAAGTATTGATATTGAAAGTATGCTTGTGTTTGAATCCTTGCGAATTATGTTGTACAGCTCTATGCACACGAAAGCTATGAGGGCTATCCACATAAGCACCGGAAATCCAGCTATATCGCCACCAATCACTCCAAATGCACTGGAGCTTCCGAAATCATATGTAATGCCGGTTGGCGCGTACTCTTGCACCGTCATGAAAAGCGGCGATGAAGGCGTTGTGAAACGCTCACTTAACGCTATGTACTTCTTTACAGGATTTCCTAAAGGCGTGAACACAAGAAGCAGTATTATTATGATTGCAAGAGCTGCAAGCCACTCGTAATAAGTTAATTTTGTAATGCCCTTGAGTATATTGTACTTCTTTGCTAGAATAGGTATATACTCGAACAGCACTACAAGTATCAGCGCGAACAGAGGGAATGCGACTATAGTTGGTATACCCAGCATTGAGGGAACGCCGCCGCCGTAGACTGCATTGTAAGGCCCGTAGGCAGCATAGCCTATTATTATAACTATAAGGACTATTGCATTCATCTTATAGAAGTCCATCATGTCCTTTCTTCTCAGTATGTTGATTACGCCCTGAAGCACTATGTATACGGCAAGAAGGCCTGTTGTCACGGTATAGTAGTGCGCACCCAGAAAGTTTGAAACGAATGCTATGCCTGCAAGTACTGCATAGCGCTTCTCTTTTGGATTTTTAACTGCAAGCAGATAAGTTGCAAAGAAGAAGAACATGGCAGTGATGCCCCAAGGCTCAAGAAGCTGCTCGCCTGCTATGTAGCTTGTAAGCAGGGCCGGCATGGCTGCTGCAAGGCCTGCTGCGACAAGCGCAGGGAAATCTCCATACAGCTGGTAAACAAATAAGAATACAACAAACACTAGAAGCGCGGCAAGTAGTGGAGGGTAAACGCTGCTGACTGTGCTTAGCGAAGCGAGATTTATGGTCGATGTACTTGATGGGTTCGCGAGCTGGTACCAGTAAGCCTCAAGATATGGTACTGCGGGCTGTATCCTTTGTATAGTGCCATTAACAAGAGTCGGCCATGCAGCATGGGTTGTGAAAAGCTGATATCCGTATGTAAGTATCTGCTGGGTAGCCATCATGTCGAAATATGGATCGAACTCAAAAAACTTCGGCGCTACGCCTATGTTGGCTATTCTTGAAGCGAACGTTATTATCATAAGAAGCAGAAGCAATGTCCATACAACAGGAAATGTGCCTTTCTTAACGTCCTCTTTTGATATTAACGACTGCTCTTCGCGCTCGTGATCCTCATAAAGCCTGCGCTCCTGGTTCTCGTGCTGCTTTATTACGCTGCTTATCTCCTCCTCTCCCGCACCCCTCTGCTTGAGCATGCTTATCTCATTCTGGTGGCTTCTGCTGAGCTCCTGCTCTTCGCGCTCGTGATCGCGCATCAGTTTCATGTCGGTGCCAAGATGTGTGGTCTTGCTGCGCAGCTCTGCAATGCGCTGCTTGTAATCCGCATTAATTGTAGATAAAGTAGGCGCTTTGCGACTGCGCAGTGCAGAAGGTATAAGATCGACCGTAAGGGCACCCTGCCAGTACGACAGGATTATGCCCAGCACAGTAAGAATTACAACATTTATGTTATAAAGCCCAGCAGAGAAGGTGAATGCATGTATAAATGGTATAAGATAGGATTCGATCCATATCATTGCTGGTGGGAATATGATCCCGAAAAATATGCCTATTATAAATATTGAGGCAAGGTGCATGCCTGTCTTTTTCAACAGCGCAAGCGCAAGGAAGAATCCAGGCAACACTATTGCAAGTATCCCTATAATGACTTCCAAAATCATGTAAATCAGTTATTTCGCTTGCTCCTTAATTACATAAGACTAAGCTATTTATTTTCGAAGCGGTATGTATAGTCTTAGTAAACATTATTAAGTATTTGTATCATTTTGGTTATTTTATGATAAACACAAAACGCAGCGTCGCAATTATAGGAGCTGGAACAGCTGGATTGATAGCTGCGAGGGAGCTTGGGAAGACAGGCATAAGCAGCATAGTTTACGATCAGAAAACCAGACTGGGAGTGCCTGTGCGTGCATCGGGCATAGTCTCAATAAACGGCCTGAGGTCCATTGGCGTGGACTACAAAAAATCCGTCACAAATACACTTTACGGAGCCAGGCTCCACGCAGGGAAGTCTGCTGTTTTTATAGAATCAAAACGCGCTGTCGCGCATGTGCTTGAGCGCAGGCATTTCAACGAACTATGCCGCGAGCAGGCAGAGGCTGAAGGCGCCAGAATAGTTCTTGGCGAGAGGGTAACGCCATCTTCATTGAATGCCATTGGTACTGACAACGGCGTCGTTGTCGGCGCAGATGGTGCAGTATCTGTTGTGGCAAAACATTACAATATGGGAGAGTTGCGCAGTTATGTGCTTACATATAAAGCTGAATTTGATGTTGAAGTGCAGGACAAAGGCATCGTAGACCTTTTTTTTGACAAGGAGTACAACGGCCTTTTTGGGTGGTTGTGCCCAAATTCAGAAGGCATACTTGAAGCAGGCATCGGCATACGCCCTGGGCGCCATGGGCTGAACAGCAAAAAGGTTTTTGAAGGCTTCCTACACAGGAAGGAGGTTGCGGGTATATTGTCAAAGGCCAAGATACTCGACGGGCAGGCCAGCATAATACCGATGAGGCTTAGGCGCAGGATAGTAGATGCCGGGAGGAGGGTTGTGCTTGTCGGAGACGCCGCAGGGCAGGTAAAGCCATCGACAGGAGGAGGCATTGTATTCGGAGGCAATGCGGCGATACTTGCAGCAAAGACAATACACAGATATTTTGATGGCGAGGCAGAACTCTGGGATTACGAATCTTTTTACAAAAGCAAATACGGCACAGACACTGCTATTCATTCAGTAGTGAACAGGATTTATTCAGGAGGCTGGGCTGGAGGAATCGAGTTTGGCATAAAGGCCATGCGATTTATGGGCATCGGTTCCCTGCTCGGAAGATATGGAGACATGGATTCGCCGACAAAGATGTTGAAGAACATGATTTTCAGGAAGAGCGGCACGGATGCATAATATTGTTAATGTATTTTTATTACTTGCATTTTTATTACTTGCCATCCAAAGTATAGCGTGTGAAAATGAAACTGCAAAGCGCAATGGAATACTTGATAAGTTATGGATGGATGCTTATCATACTTGGCATTGCAATTGTTACTATTTTTGAGCTTGGATTTTTCAACACGCAGGGCATAACAGGCCCAGTTTGCACCATTCAGGACGGCTGGAGCTGCGTACACTACATAATGAATACTAATGGCATAGTGGAGCTTACGCTTCAGCAGACAACCGGCAACCCGATTACGGTTACTAGTATAGCGTGCTATCAAAGTACGTCATATATAAATAAAATTGTGCAGGTTCCTAACGTTAAGATGAACAGCGGCTCGCAGCAGAACTTTCTTACGCAGTGCTACACCTCTTCGAATGCCATATTTGAGAAAAATATTGGAGGTCAGTATTACAGCGGTTATATGACTGTTTATTACACTGATAACCTAGATGGCATAGCAGAGACCACATCTGGAACTATTGCCATAACTCCATCAACAGCTGGATCACTCGGTACATTAAGCTATTATATTCCGATACAACTGTCGAATCAGCAGAGCACTGGTATATCGGCAAACTTCCAGCAGATGATTTCCTTCAATCCATCATTGTCGCAGTATTCGCAGTACGAAGCATCAAACCTAAGCAACATCGAATTCACATCAGGTGCGCCTGCAGGGCTGCCCGGAAGCACGCCAATGTATGCATGGTTAGAGAGCGGTGCGTCTACTGCAGCGACAAACACAGTTGCATGGGTAAATCTGGGCAGCAGTACACTCGGTGCTGCCGGTTCAGGCAGCAACACGCTCACCATCTACATGAACTTCATGCCAAACAGTGCGCCAGTTACATCAGGTTACACAGGCTATGCGCCGCAGCTGTGGTGTGCTTCAGGCTGCTTCCAAAGCACTTATGGTCAATATGACAATGGCGGAAGTGTGTTTTCTAATTATTGGAACTTTGCTGGTGCGTCAGTACCTAATGGCTGGCAGACATCAACAGCAGGTCTTGTAGATAACGGACTGACATTAAAAAATAGTGAATGGGCCCAGACCACTTCAACAAACTACGGAATTAATTCTCAACAAATTATTGATTATTATGCAGACACTCCATATATTACATCATGTGGATGGTTTGGTTTTGGTTATTATACTGTTTCTTCTGGTAATGGTTTAACATGGGGTGATGATGCTTGCACAGGTTGGCATACAACTTTTCCTTTAGTTACAGGACCTAATGCTCCAGAATATAGCGGAGACCAAGTTGCCGGAGGAATACCTTCGGGGAACTATCTTTTAAGTGTATATTGGGGAAGTGGTGGAAAAAATGAGTTCTATTATAATTACATACCATATGCATCTGATTCAAATTCTTTATCATTACCCACTGTAACAACTGGATTAGGGAGTATTTGGAATGACGGTAATGCAATAATTGTTGATTATTTGAGAGTTAGAAGTTACCCACCAAACGGAGTAATGCCGGGCTTCGGCTTTGGCAGCGTTGGCTGATTTATTTACCGTTTATGGATAGTATTTTATTTTGCGATTGTGTATCCTGAACGATAATATGGCAGTGCTTGGCATAGAGAGCAGCGCACATACTTTTGGGGTTGGGGTAGTTGATCACGGCAGGATACTTGCCAATGAGAAATCAATGTATAGGATAACAAACAAGGGCATGATACCTGCAGAGGTTGCCGAGTTCCACATTGAGAACTCTGCACCGACTGTTGAGAAGGCACTTGATTCCTGCGGCCTGCAAATCAAAGACATAACTGGTATAGGATACACGCGCGGACCGGGTTTAGGGCCATGCCTGCAAGTAGGACAGCTTACAGCAAAATCTTTGGCATTCAGGTTGAATGTACCAATAGTTCCGGTAAATCACGGGCTTGCACATGTCGAAATAACAAAGCATGTTGCATATATGAATGACCCGCTTGCACTTTACGTAAGCGGCGGAAATTCGCAGATACTCAAATTCGACAAGAACGCGCATAGGTATGCGATACTTGGAGAGACGTTTGACATGGGCATTGGCAACATGCTTGATGCTTTTGCTAGAAAGTTAGGGTTAAGCCACGCATGGGGCTCTGAGATAGAGTCTCTTGCGCGCAGCGGTGCTTATTTACAGCTGCCGTATACTGTAAAGGGCATGGATTTTTCATTCACTGGGCTTCTGACAAAATCTTCGCAGCTTATTGGCAAAGCCAAAAAGGAGGACCTGTGCTACTCGGTTCAGGAAACATCATTTGCAATGCTTTGTGAAGCAACAGAGCGAGCGCTACTGCTTACAAAAAGCAGAGAGCTGTGCGTATGCGGGGGGGTTGCGCAGAACAACAGGCTTGCCGATATGTTAAACTGTGTTGCAAAAGAGCATAATGCAAGATTTTCACGTGCACCGAATGAGTATAACGCAGACAACGGCGCAATGATAGCGTATGTAGCAGAGAGGTTGCTGTTGAAAGGTGCAGACGTGCCTTTGAAAAAATGCGATTTTATGCAGAGATATAGGATAGACGAGGCTGTTTTCTACGGGTAGCTTTGACAGAGGCGCTGAGGCGGTAATGTACACTGCTGCATTCTACGGCACTGATTTTATAATCAAATCAAGAGAGCCTAAGAAGTATAGGATACATGAGCTTGATGAAGAACTTAGGCAGTTGCGAACAAGGAGAGAGGCAAAGATCCTTGCTGTGCTCTACAGAAGCGGAGTGCCGGTTCCTGCGCTCATATGTGTGGGAAAACATAGCATAGTCATGCAGAGGCTGGATGGCAAACTGCTTAGGGACCTGAAAATGGGCATTTATTTTTACAGGAAATTAGGCAGGATTGTAAGGGACATGCACAGCTCTGGAGTTGCACATGGCGATCTTACTCCCGCAAACATAATGCTCGCAGACAGGCGCACATACATAATAGATTTTGGACTTGCGGAGATTACGCATAGCGCTGAAGAACAGGCGCTGGACCTCCTGCTTATGAAAAGATCAATATCGAAAAAAGAGTTTGCTGCATTTCTGCGTGGTTACTCTGAGGATAACAAAACTTATAAGAGGACCATATCGCGGCTTGCGGATATAGAAAAAAGAGGCAGATATCAGATACGCACTCTTGCGTAATCTGTTAGTCAGTGGTTTTATTGCCTGGCGCAGTTTTGTTGTATGCGCCCAAGCACAGCTATCCGATTCTTTTTACTTTTGCAGGCTGTTGCGCGGATGTGCCTTAATGGCAAAGCCCGAAATCACAGATCTCCGACTCTGCGTTTCTGGGCTCTCTTTATCCTTTTCCTGCGCTTCTTTACCCACTTCCAGCGCATTCTGCCCTTTTTCTTCCACTTTCTTGGTATGCTGCCCAGATAAACACCACGTACTGATTATGATTCTGATATTGTTTATTGCATAAAGTATAATAATGCTTATGCTTTCATTACTTACGAGACGATGGCTGTTAAAAAATACGAGATTGCGCTAATAGTTGCAGTTGCACTCGTTGCGGTAGTTATTTTGTACATTGTTTTTGGAAACAGAAATAGCACAGCATTGCAAAATACAACTATTACAACAGTAGCAACATCAAGCACTACTTCAGTAGGCACTACAATTACAGTCACGCCGCCCTCAACATCCACCATACAATCTTACCAGGGCTGCCTTGCCCGGACGAATAAAGTGAATATATATAATGGCAATTTTAGCACAGGAAACTTCATAGGCTGGAATGTTACTGGCACAGGCTTTGGCAGTGCACCAATAAACATAACTTATGAAAACAGCAATTCTGTGAACGGTTATTTTGTAAACAACAACTACACAAATGCGAATAAATGGACGGGATATAACGGCATATTCTTTGCATCTACGTACCAGGGCGGGCTTTCCATATCTCCAGGAAACATCAGCTCGCAGGTCTTTGAAGTTACAGAGCCTTATCTTAACTTTCAGATAGCCTCGCCGCAGAACAACAACATATATGTAGAGATACTCAAGAACGGGCAGCCTGTAGAGCGTGCTTATTACAATACATTTGGAGAGAATGGCGGGAATTACCATATTTTCATGAATGAGAGTATGAACCTTGCCCCGCTTATGTGCAGCAACGTAAGCGTGCGTGTTGTCGCAGATGTAATATCCACACCAGCAACGCATTATGATTTTATAGCAATAGGCGGCTTTTACCTTAGCAGAACCCCGTATCCACAGAATACAGGCCTTGTAAATCAGAGCCTTAACTTAAGCTGAGGGCATATTTAGGATTTGCATGCACATATACAACACGCTGACCAGAAAAAAAGAGCTTTTAAGGGCGTTAGACGACAAAAGAATCGGTTTTTATGCATGCGGCCCTACAGTATATTTCTATGCCCACATAGGTAATATGCGTACGTTTATAACGGAGGATGTGCTAAGGCGCGTACTTGTTTTTTACGGATATGAGGTAAAGCATGTAATGAACATCACAGACGTAGGACATAATATGGGTGATGGAGACATCGGAGAGGACAAGATAAGAGCAGAGGCTAGGAAAGAACACAGAAGCCCTGTCGAGATTGCTGATTTCTACACAAAAAAGTTTTTTGATGAGGAGAGCCAGCTTAATATAATTAAGCCGGATGTTGTTTGCAAAGCGTCTGATCACATAGACAGCATGTTGGAACTTATAGAAGAGCTTGATGAAAAAGGCCTTATTTACAAAGCAGAAACAGGGATGTACTTTGATACGTCAAAGTCAGCCGACTACGGCAAGCTTGCAGGAACAACATTTTCAAGAATGAACAGGGAGCTGCGCGGCGGAGCAAGAGTGCAGAGACCGCAGGGTCTGCGCAACATTACGGATTTTGCTGTATGGAGATTTGCATCTCATGAGGAAAAGGAGATGGTGTGGGACACAAAATACGGCAGGGGCTTCCCTGGATGGCATGTAGAGTGCAGCGCCATGAGCATGAAGTACCTCGGCAGGCAGATAGATATACATGCCGGAGGTACAGACCACATACCAGTTCACCATACTAATGAGATAGCGCAATCAGAAGGAGTAACAGGAACAAAATTTGTGAGATATTGGGTGCACGGAGCCTTTATAACTGTAGACGGAAAGAAGATGTCAAAATCCATAGGCAATATTTATACTATAGAGGATCTTGTCAAGAAAGGATATCTGCCTTTAAGCTTCAGGTATCTGTGCCTTACAGTGCATTACAGGAGCATGTTTAACTTCACTTTTGATGAATTAAAGCGCGCACAAATTTCACTGAAATCACTTTATGCATTTGTAAGTAGAACAAGCGCAGTTAAGGCAGATGCAGACCTTGGGATAAATGCAGATCTTTCAATAAAGATAAAAAGTGTAAGAGCAGCATTTTTGGAGTGTATTTACGACGACATTAACGTGCCTGTTGCTATGACAAAGATCCACGAACTTAGGAATGCTGCAAGGTCGATGAAACTCAGCAAAGCAGATGCAGAGCTTATTATAAAAACCTTTTTGGATTTCGACATGGTGCTCGGGCTTGATTTTGCAAAACATCTGACCACTTCTCTGCCTAAAGAGGCTGCTGAACTTATTGAGGCGCGGGAGAAGGAGCGCTCTGCAAGGAATTTTGCCGCTTCAGACTCCATAAGAAACAGGCTCAGGAAGGATTTTGGCATAACGGTGGAGGATACCGAAGAGGGTACAATCTGGTATGCATCTACTTTATAAATGGCTCTTCTTTTCTTTTTTCTGTTTTATCTTCAGCAGCTGCAGGCAGAATTTTGCCTCCTCTGTGCGCCTGGCGGCCGGTTTTTGCAGTTGCGAATATAAGAGAGAGATCCTCGGCACCTTCCTTTTCTATCCACGATTTGATGTATATAGGTATATTCCTGAAAGGTTTTGAGTATCTGTCAGTGAAACTGTATATGCTGTTCTCGTGCTTGAGTATACCTACTGTGACGCCAAAGTCTAGATAGCGCTTCCACGTAGCCAGCGGAAGTTCTGCACTGCACTCCTTAAGACGCAGTGAGCCGTGTTTCTTGACTTCCATAAGAGCAGTGGCAAACCTATAGGCCCTTGTCTCGTTGTCGAAGTATATCTTTGCTACCTCCTTTACACTGGGCTCTTTGAGCTTCTCTTTTAATGGCGCATCTTCAAACTCCCAGTATTTAATTGACATCTTATCTGAAATATATTCGACTTGCCATTATTTTAGCTTTTCCTCAATTATAGTAAACCGCTATGCCATGCTGCTACTGTGTGTTTTGTGTTTTTGCCAGAGTGCTAAGCACTTCTATGTCATAAAATGGATGCCCGTTTACATGGCCAGACATGAAGCGGCGCATCCCTGGGCATAGATATGGCTTCCCCGCGAGCCTGCGCAGGGCAACTATAAATACCTCAGAAGTTGGTATCTGAAGCTGCACAAGAGGGTGGATAGACGGGTTTTCTACAAGTGCCTCGACAATGTATGCTTTTGTTGGAATTGAAATATCGTTATCTTCCACTACCCTGTTTAATATAACAGCCTGTGCTTGCGGATCCCTTGTTTGACGTGCAACTGAAGTGATTGTATGATAATCGCGGTTATCAAAAGCCCTCTGGAGTGTTATATTGCCGTGTAGTACACTGGCATTCGGTTCGCTGTCATCCGGAGCTGTCTGACGCCTTAGAATTTGAATTACATCTTGATGCGCCTGCAGATCTGCAGATTGTGCCTGGCTGGTGCTATTTCCGCCTGTGAGAGGGACTGCTTTTGTGATTATTTGTTTATTTTTGGCCATGTAATCTTTGGGTATGTGTATAAAAACTGGTATATATGTATTTCGTGCAACAGCCACAATAAAATATGTAAAAATCCGGTAGCGCGGCACGGCGTGCAGCACAAACAGTGTTGTCGAGGAAAATTGTTTATGCCTGCAACACATGCCTTATTAAGAAAGATTTAAATATGTTATCTGGCAATAGTATGAGTGTTAAGAAAAGGCTGATGCCGAGGCAGACGGGAGTTTTCTTTGCTGCTGGTCTTTTACATTACAGATTTACAGGATTTACAGAATTATCAATTCTATTGAATACGGTGTATGATATGGCAGATAAACCACACATGAATGTGATTTTTATAGGGCACGTTGACCACGGAAAGTCGACGACAGTAGGAAGACTGCTTTACGATACAAAGGCAGTTACAGAGCAGGACATGAAGAAGATAAAAGAGGAGGTCGCCAAGTTCAACAGGCCTTCGTTTGAGTTCGCCTTCGTTATGGACCAGCTAAAGGAGGAACGTGAGCGCGGCATAACTATAGACATAATGCACAGGGACTTTCAGACGCAGAAGTATTATTTCACAATAATAGATGCACCGGGCCACAGGGACTTTGTCAAGAACATGATTACAGGCGCCAGCCAGGCTGACGCTGCAGTGCTTGTAGTGTCTGCAGTAGACGGCATTCAAGCACAGACAAGGGAGCACGCGTATCTTGCCAGGGTTCTTGGGATAAGCCAGATAATAGTCGGCATAAACAAGATAGACGCAGCAAGTTACGATAAGGCAAAGTATGAGGATATCAAGGCGAAGGTCACAGAACTGCTGAAGACTGTAGGTTACGACGTAAGCAAAGTGCCTTTTGTGCCTTATTCTGCACTTCAGGGAGACAACGTTGCTACAAAGTCTGACAAGCTGCCGTGGTATACGGGCAATACGCTTCTTGGACAGCTTGACCAATTCACAGTGCCTAAGAAGCCTACTGACAAGCCACTGAGGCTGCCTATACAGGACGTATACAGCATAAAAGGTTTTGGTACAGTGCCTGTAGGAAAGGTTGAAACAGGCGTAATGAAACCTGGGGAGCAGATTATAATAATGCCTGAGGGCATAAAGACAGAGGTGAAGAGTGTTGAGATGCACCACCAGCAGCTGCAGCAGGCAGAGCCTGGTGACAACGTAGGGTTTAACCTTAAGGATGTTGATAGGAAAAACATTAAAAGAGGAGATGTCGTAGGTTCTGCAAATAACCCTCCAACAGTAGTATCAGAGTTCACTGCGCAGATAGTGGTAATAAATCACAAGACAGCCATAGCAAAGGGATACACTCCTGTGTTCCACATACACACTGCACAGATAGCTTCTACTATAACAGAGATACTCGAGAAGAAGGACCCCAAGACTGGCCAGACCCTTGAGAAGAATCCAGAGTTCATAAAGAACGGGGATATAGCATTGGTTAAGGTTAAGCCTACCAAGCCTATATGCGCAGAGAAGTACAGCGACTTCCCGCAGCTGGGCAGATTCGCCATAAGGGATATGGGCTCGACTGTTGCAGCAGGAGTCATACTGGACGTAGTCAAGAAGACATAATAGCACGTGAATAGATGCCGATAGCACGCATAAAACTTATAAGCAGAAGCAAGAACGACGCACGTGACATAGCCAGGCAGATAATAGACATAGCAAAGACTTCAGGAATAAAGTTCAGCGGCCCTGTTCCGCTGCCTACGAGAAAACTGAAGATTTCCACAAGGAAGACGCCGTGTGGCGATGGATCGCATACATTTGAGCACTGGCAGATGCGCATACACAAATGGCTGGTGCAGGTTGACGGCAGCGAGCAGGTCCTAAGGCAGATAATGCGGATACCGGTACCTGACACAGTTCATATAGAAATAATGCTGAACTGATGGAGTGCCTGTGTATTTTGTTTTGAGCCGAAAAAGGAATAATTTATTAAACAGATATGCGGAGTATATCATGCAATAATTGCATGAAGGTGGCACAATGGCAGCTCAGAAAAAAGAGGATTCGCGCCCAGAACAGCACACACAGTCAGAAGATAAGATAATGTTTATAATTGCATATCTTGTGCCAATACTTACCGGCATAGTAGTATACATATTGTACGCGGAGAAGGATAAGAGACTTAGATTCCACGCTGTGCAGGCAATACTATACGGTATCGCGTTCCTTGTTATTTATGCAATACTTTCATTAATACTTTCATTCTTTGCAGTTTTTATAGTTGCGCTGATACTCCTTGATTTATTTGCTCTTTTAGCATGGCTGTACGGACTTTACATAGGCTACGAGGCGTACATGGGCAGACAGGCCTTGATTCCCGTGATAAGTGATTATGCACAGAAGGCGTAATTGGATTCTGGTGTGATTTTTTGCCAGATGAGATACAAGGCAAGGGAAGGTTCAGAAGGAAGATAGAGAACTTTTCCTGCATTAGATGCGGATCTTTGACAAGAGGCAACGGCTACACTGACCATTGCGCTTCCTGCCTTGCAAGTAAGCATGTTGACAATATGCCAGGAGATAGAAGTGAGAAATGCCATGGAATTATGCGTGCCGAGAGGACTGTTTATGCCAGGGGCAACTATACCATATATTATGTTTGTGAGAAGTGCGGTGCTCGGAAGAGCGTAGGTGCATCTCCGGACGACAATATTGATGCTTTGGAAAAACTCATTTCAGTGTAGTTTCTATATTGGCGTGTCGAGCATGGCACCGGCGCATAGGTAAGGCACATAGGCAGGGTTCGCTTATGGCATCTGGAAGGGCAAATTTGCAGGATAGGTCACGGCAGGAAAGATTTATATTTAAACTCTGCGTAAGAATAATGATTTTTTGGAAGTGAACGAGGCAGAACTTATAGAGAGGGAGCTTACAATACGCGACCTTAGGGTAAGCAGGGAGGTTTTGGACACACGGCGCTCTGCAATAAGATGGCTTGCGCTGTCTTTCGGCATAATAAACCCAGGTGAATCAAGGCTTAGCGCTGTTGCTGTTCTTGATGCTCTTGTATACTACCAATTTATAAAAAAGCAGGATCCGAATGTCAAGGAGCTTACAGACTACATAAACAACAACTGGGAGAGCATAAATGAAAAGACGCTGCGCTACCACCTTCTTCGTTTGAAAAATATGGGCTTTGTGGAGAACAGCAAAGGCAGGTTCTGCTTCAGCCCGCCGAGCATAGGGGACAGATTTGACCCGCAGGTATGGACAAGGAGCACTTTTGAAGCATTTTACACTAATATAGCGGCAAAGGTTGGCGAGGTAGTCAATGGCTTGAAAAGCAAGGAGCAGCAGGTGTAGTTTATGGAGAAGAAAGAGAAATATATTTGGATTGTAATAATTGCAGTGGCCTTGGCTGCTGTTGCGGTAATCTATCTGGAGTTTTCTACGCAGCCGAACAGCACAATAGATGTTGCACTGAAGCTCTCAGGAAATGCTACAGCGCGTATATATCCATACCAGAGCATTACTGTGCCTTTGGTTGTATCCAACTATGGAGGCAAGGCATTTAAAGGACTCGGGGTTGGAGTTTTTGTTAACGGCACTCTTGCAGAGGTATATAATGTAAGCATGCCGCAGCACAACAGCACGCAGATAAACTACACCAAGCAGTTTACGGTTCCTGGAAGCTTTAACATAAGCTTTGAAGCAGATCCGGGAATGCTTTATAAGATTAGTAACAGGAGCGAATCGTCTGTAAATTACCACGTAACGGTCATGGAGCCTGATGCTCCAAATCCCGCAGAATACCTAACTGGCAACTGGATAAGCATGCGCAGCTCATATATGAACAGCGCAGGGTATCTGACTTCCTCGTATCTTAATGCGAACTACAGCATACGCAGCCTCGGGCTTTCAGACATGCCTGCAGTTGATGCATTCTTCAGCCCTATGCTTAATCTTACATACAATTATACGCAGAGCATTTATTCGGCAGAAGCGACATACAAGAATTTCACAGAGTACTCGATGTGGATACAGGGATCGCTTGTAGGCAACATAGCAGGGATATGGGCTTATGGGCTTAAGGACAAGAATGTGACCGTTTCGAACGCCACAATAGACAGCAATAGGGTAAGCGTGATAACGCTTAACAGCAACACAACGCTGTGCAGTTGGTATTCCGGCGGTTGGATAAAGAACCTTGCCTACGAAGGAGCAGGGAGCTGCGCATCAGTTCTTAACACAACTAAAAACAGCACAGGAAATATTATGCAGCAGCGGATCCCGATGATTAACGGAACTGAAATAATTGCAAATTTCAGCGGCTTTTCAAGCGAAGGGAACAGCAGCGGAGTGATATTTGCTGCCAGCGCATCAAATGCAATATCATATGTTTCAGAAGCGCCAAGCATGAACCCGGATTATACATGTTATGGGCCCATAACTTCTGCAGACAATGTAAGTTACTGCTCGACAGTTGTGCTCCCTGTTTCAGGAGCGGTTGGCAGGCTGTCTTTAGTGAAGACAAGCGCGTACGTAGGCTCTAGAAATCTTACAGTGATGTCGCTTGTAAACACAAGCAGCGTGACAAAACAGTCATATAACAATATTGCAATACTGCAGAAGTTGAATGTTTCAGGGGCAAACAGGCAGTTTATATCAGGAATAAACAGCACCTGCGGGTTTAACGCAAGCGTTTCGTGCTACTCGCCAGTCTTAGCATTTGGAAACATGAGCATGAAGCTGTACAACAAGCTAAACCAGAACATCCGTATATCTTCAATGTACTGCTACAGCATCGGCAGTCCGTCTTATTACCCTATGAATTCGATAATCCCGGCGAACGACTATGCGAATGTTACAGTGCCGTGCTATGATAATGGCAATACAATAACAGGGTTGCCCATAGGGCTTACGCTGAAGATAGGCATGAACTACAGCATTGCTAACAGAAGCTTTACTGCAGGAGGATCTGCATACGTAGTGTAGAGTGGAGTGCATGGGTGCAGCGCGCTCTGTGTTCGTTGAGCGCATCGGAAGGCTAAACAAGCTGCAGGAAACAGCGTTCGAGGTTATAAGCAGCAAAGGCAACTGCATAATAACAGCGCCGACAGGCAGCGGGAAAACGGAGGCTGCAATGCTTCCAGTGCTTGAGAGCGCGTGCAGCATTGCGGATTTGAAAGGCGTATTTGCACTGTATGTTACTCCGCTGCGAGCCCTGAACAGGGACATGATGAAAAGGCTGGGCGAGCTGTGTGGGGTCTTGGGAATAAACATAGCCGTCAGGCATGGAGACACTACCCAGAATGAGAGGAGGAAGCAGGCGGAAACGCCGCCGCATGTGCTTATAACAACGCCGGAGAGCATACAGAACATGCTGCTTTCAAGAAGGCTTAGAAAGTCTTTTGAGAACCTGAGGTTTGTCATAGTTGACGAGCTCCACGAATTATACCATAACAAGAGAGGGGCGCAGTTGGCAGTTGCCTTGGAGAGGCTTGCAGAACTATCTCCGAATTTCATCAGGATAGGACTGAGCGCGACAATAGGCGACATAGGAGAAGCGGGACGTTTCTTATTCAATGGGAAAAAGTATGCTGTTGTAGAATCTGATGTTGAAAAACAGCTCGTTGTTTATGTTACAATGCCGCTCAAACCTAGAAGAGCACACGTAGATTTTGAGGCGAGCTTCGGAGTTGATGATAGCGCAATGGCAAGAATAGAGTATCTTGAGGATATAATAAAGAGTTCGAAGGCAACGCTTGTATTCGCAAATACCAGGCAGGTAGTCGAGGCACTTGGCAGCAAGATCATATACTTGGGCAGGCTTGAAGGTTTCAGTTATGTGGGGATACACCACAGCTCCTTGGATAAAGATGAAAGGATAGAGATAGAGAACGGCTTCAAGGATGGGAAGATAAACTGCATAGTGGCAACAAGCTCGCTTGAGCTTGGCATAGACATAGGCAGGATAGATATGGTTGTGCAGTACGGATCGCCCAGGCAGGCGGGAAGGCTTCTGCAAAGAGTGGGGAGGGGAGGGCATAGGGAGGGCTTGACTTCGACAGGGGTTATTGTAGTATCCGGAGTGCTTGAAGCATTGGAAGCGGCAGCAACAGTGATAGAAGCGAAGAATGGCAGGCTTGAAGGATATACATCAGAGTCTATGGCGCTTGACGTTCTTGCAAATCAGCTATCCAGCATTGCACTCGAATATGGTGAGATAAAAACTGAAAATGCTTATAATATAATCAGGCGCAGTTACGTGTATTCTGGCCTCAGCGCTGAGAAGTTCATGAATGTTGTTGACTTTTGCTGCAGCATAGGAACCATACAGTTGAGGAATGGAGCTATTGCCATAGGCAGGAGGAGCAGAACCTACGCTATAGAGAACATAAGCGTTATACCTGATTCAAGAAGATTCATAGTAAAGCGCGCTTCCACTAACAGGATAATATCAACGCTCGACGAACGTTTTGTATTTACCAATATAGACGAAGGCAGCACATTCATAACAAAGGGCGTGCCTTGGAATGTCATAAGCATAGAGGACAATTGCATTATGGCGGAGCAAAGCGACGATATCAGCGCAGCAGTGCCAGACTGGGAGGGCGAAGACATACCCGTATCAAAAACCATTGCAGAAGCTGCAGTAGGCCTTATCAAACAGAGCACTAGGCTTGAGGGTGTGGCAGATTCCGAGGCATTGAGCAGCATAAAGAAGTTTTCGGAGGAGCAGAATAAGTTTTTCATGCCTAGGCCGGAATTTATTTACATTGAGGAATCTGACGATTACATAATAGTGCATACTGCACTTGGAACGCTTGCGAATGAATTTGTAGCCAGGGCCGTTGCTTCTGTATTTAGCAAGGCAGGCACTGAGGCACAGGTCAAGGCAACACCATACGCCATACTTGTAGATATAAGATACCTGAGAAAACCGCCCGATATCAGGCGAATTTTTCTAGACTTATGGAAGACAGAAGCCAGCTCGCTTGAGATACTGGAGCACTCTGCAGCTTTCAGGTATAAATTTGTGCAGATTGCGAAGCTGTTCGGGGTTATAGAAAAGAAGGCAGTTATTACAAAAAGTAGAATAAACAAGCTCGTAGATTTTTACAAAGGCAGCGTGGTTTATGAAGAAACGCTGAGGGATGTAAAAAAGAACGGCGTGGATTACAGCACTGCATCAGAATTCCTGAAGAAGATAAAGGATGGCAGCACCAAGATAGTGCAGGTGGGTTGGGGTTCTCCGCTTTCTATGGAAATCTTGCGCTCTGCAGTCAGTTACTCTGAATTCATGTCGAGAACGGATCCGGGGAACGAGGATGTTGCCCAGGTCATGAAGAGGTTTGACGGGAAAGATGCACAGCTTCTTTGCACATTTTGCCTTTTTACATACCAGGAGCATATCAAGATCAGTGAGCTTTCCACCAAAAAGATACTGTGCAGGCGATGCAGCAGTCCGATGGTTTGTCTATATTCCGACGACAGCTACAACGCCCTTGTGAAAAGAAGGAGCGGGCAGAGGTTGAATGCCGCAGGGCTCGATGCATATAAGCATGCAGTAAATGAAGCAGGATTAGTAGAAGCATATGGATGGAGAGGGGTGCTTGCGCTGTCTATGTATGGTATAGGAGTTTCCACCGCAGGCAGGGTGCTTAAAATGATGAGGAGAAGTGATGCCGAGTTTGTAAAGGATTTGTTGGTTGCGCAGAGGGCATTCATCAAAAATGCGAGGTTTTGGAAGAAAGGCGCAGAAAGCAAGCGGCAGCGTTAGGTTTTTTAGGCTGCAAATACGCCGTTGAATTTGGGTTTTAGGCTGGATCTGGCGCTGCGTCAGCCGTGCCATGTTGCGCATCTGACTCAAATATGCGCGCGTCAGTGACTGTGGCTGTCGAATCAAGGCGCATGAGCCGCACTCCACTGGCGGCTCTGCCTGTAACTCTTATCGAAGAGATAGGTATTATTATAGACACGCCTGCGGAGTTTATTAGGATAAGTTGTTCACCATCATGGCCCACAAATATGGCCTTGGCTACGGAGCCAGTTTTGTCATTTACTTTGAGATTTATGACTCCGGTGCCTCCCCTGCTCTGCGACCTGTACTTATCAAGATCAGTGAGCTTTCCATAGCCCTTATCTGTTACAGAAAGGATCATTCCGGTTTCATTGGCCGCTATTATGTTGGCTGCTTTGTCGTTCTTGAGCCTGATTCCTCTCACGCCCATGGCTGCCCTTCCGGTAAACCGGATCTTGCCCTCTTCGAACTTTATCGATTTGCCGTTGCGTGTAACTATGAATAGATACTTTTCTTTTGAGTACGTTATAACATCTACTATTTTGTCTTCTTCGTTTAATGTTATTGCGCGTATGCCGTTTGACCTTGGGTGAGAAAACAGCTTGGCCTCTGTCTTTTTAACAAGGCCTTTTTCAGTAAGAAACACCACCTTGAAATCCCCAGACATGGAGATGTCCATCATGTGCACTATCTTCTCGTTGTCTATGTTAAGCAGATTTACAATGGCCTTGCCTGAGGAGTACCTCCCGCTTTCAGGTATGTTGTATGCCTTAAGCCAGTACGCCTGGCCCTTGTCGGATATGAAGAGGACATAATCCTTGTTGTTGCATGTTATTATCTGTTTTACAAAGTCTCCGTCATTGAGGTTTATTGATATTGTGCCCTTGCCTCCGCGAGCCTGCTCTTTGTAGTTCTCTGTTGCCATGCGCTTTATGTAGCCGGAATTCGTAAGTATAAGCGTCACTGTCTCGTTGCTTATCATGTCCTCGTCTGCTATGTCTATGCCTTCCTCTGCCTGGATTATCTCTGTGCGCCTTGCCCGACCGTATCTCTTCTTCAGGTCGTTCATGTCCTGTATAATTATCTCTTCTTGCTTTTGCCTGCTGTTTATGAGCTCTTTGAAGGACACTATCTTTGCCTCAAGCTCTGTCTTCTCCTTAAGAAGGGCCGTACCCTCCAAGTGCGTCAGCCTGCTAAGCTTCATGTCGAGTATGGCATTTGACTGCTTCTCCGAAAGCCTGAACTGCTCGACGAGATTTCTTCTGGCATCGGAAAGCTCCTCGCTTTTCTTTATTGTTTTTATCACTTCGTCTATGTTGGCCAGGGCTATTACAAGGCCGTCGACTATGTGAAGGCGGTCTGTTGCGACGCCAAGATCAAACATGCTGCGCTTCAGTATCACATCAAGCCGGTGGTCTATGTATGTGTTTATCAGTTGGAGTATATTGAAGCTCTTCAGGCTTGTGCCAACCACTGCTAGATTGATTAAAGGGTATGTGGTCTGCATCTGTGTGTGGTTGTAAAGTTGGTTTATTATCTGGTTCGGATCCTCGCCGCTCTTGAGCTCTATGACTATGCTCATGCCCTGGCGGCCTGTTTCGTCGCGTATGTCCCGTATCCCGGTTATCTTTTTCTCGCGGACAAGCTCTGCTATTGACTTTATGAGTGATGCTTTGTTGACAGTGTACGGTATCTCATTAACTACAAGTCGGTTCTTTTCAAGGTCTGTCTCGACCTTCGCCCTTATGGACAGCTGGCCCCTGCCTGCCTTGTATCCATTGTAGGAGTTGCCTGACATTATGGCTATGCCTCCCGTAGGGAAATCCGGGCCTTTTATTATCTTGAGCATGTCGTCCACACTTGCTTCCTTGTTCATAAGCCAGTAGATTATTGCATCGCAGACCTCATTGAGATTATGCGGCGGCATGCTAGTCGCTACGCCTACTGCTATCCCGGATGATCCATTGATTAACAGATTAGGAATCTTACCTGGGAGGACGCTGGGCTCCTCCTCGGTGTTGTCGAAGTTTGGAGTCATCTGCACCGTTTCCTTGTCTAGGTCTTCAAGGGTTTCTTCAGCAAGCTTTGTCAGGCGAACCTCTGTATATCGCATTGCCGCCGGAGGGTCGCCATCGACACTGCCCATGTTGCCCTGGCCTTCAACGAGCAAATGGTTCATTGAGAAGTCCTGTGCCATCCTTACCATTGTATCATAAACAGCGATGTCCCCGTGCGGGTGATACTTTCCTATTACTTCGCCGGTGACTCTTGCGCTCTTTTTTGTCGGCTGGCTGTGGACGTTGTTTATGCGGTACATTGCATATAATATCCTCCTCTGCGCTGGCTTAAGGCCGTCCCTCGCATCTGGTATGGCCCTGCCTATAATAACGCTCATTGCATAGTCTATGTAGCTTGACTGCAGCTCGTCTTCAAGATTGACATTATTTATCTTTGGCATAAGCATCACATTATACGTCGAGGAAGTTTACTTCCTCTGCGTGGTCGTGCAGGAACCTGCGCCGCTGCGCTGGATCTATCCCCATTAGCACGGTAAACAGGCTGTCGGCTATCTGCACATCCTTTATCTGAACCTTCTTGAGAACGCGCTTTTCAGGATTCATTGTTGTTTCCCAGAGCTGCTCCGGGTTCATTTCCCCAAGACCTTTGTAGCGCTGCGTCTCTGCATCTTCATTTGGCCCTGTCCTAAGCCCGTTCAGCTCTTCATCGGTATAAACATAAATCTCGCTTTTCCCTAATTTTACCCTGTATAAAGGGGGCTGGGCTATGTATACATATCCGAGCTCTATGAGCTTGCGCATGTATCTATAGAAGAATGTGAGCAGCAGCGTGCGTATGTGGCTCCCGTCCACGTCGGCATCTGTCATTATTATTATTTTATGATAGCGCGCGCCTTCTGCATTGAATGTCTCTTTTATACCGGTGCCGAAGGCAGTTATCATGGATTTTATCTCTGTATTGTCGAATATCTTCTCGTAGCTTGCTTTTTCTACGTTAAGTATCTTTCCGCGCAGCGGCAGTATGGCCTGCGTGTTCTTATCACGCCCTGATTTTGACGAACCTCCGGCGCTTTCGCCTTCGACTATGAATATCTCGGTCTTTGCAGGATCGCTTTCTATGCAGTCTGAAAGCTTTCCAGGGAGTACTGTGCTGTCAAGGAGGCTCCTCTTCCTTGAGAGCTCCCTTGCCTTTCTTGCACTCTCGCGGGCGTTTGCCGCCGATGTTGCCTTCTCTATTATTGCACGTGCCTCCTGAGGATGCTCTTCAAGATATCTGGAGAATAAAGCGTACACCTCTGTTTCAACTATAGACCTGAGCTGTGCATTACCAAGCTTTTCCTTTGTCTGGCCCTCAAACTCTGGATTTTGCATTAGAACTGATATTACTGCGCAGAGGCCTTCGCGGACATCCTCCCCTGTTATCCGTGCATCTCCCTTGGTTTTATCGTTCTTTGACATGTAATTTATAAGCGACCGAGATATAGCTGCCCTGAAGCCAGATACATGCGTGCCGCCTTCTGTAGTTTTTATTGTATTGACAAAGGATTCCAGTCGCTCCTCATATGTCGTATTATACTGCAGTGCGCATTCTATCGAGGTTGAATCCACAACCTTCTTTAGATCTATTATTTCGGTTATTGTTGTTGCGTCTTTGTTAAGGAACTTGATAAAATCTTTTATGCCTTCATTTGACAGGTATGACGTCTCTTCTGCCTGCTCAAAGCGTTCATCTTTGAGGGTTATGCGCAGACCAGGATTCAGGTATGTTGTGTACGTCAGGCGCTCTTTTAGAAGGGTTGAGTCAAATGTAGTTGTCTTGAATATCTCTGCATCTGGCTTGAATGTTATTGTTGTGCCGTGCTCTTGCGTGTCACCCATTATTTCTAACCCAGAAGTAGGGACACCCCTGCTGAATGTTTGTCTGTACGTCTTGCCGTTTCTTCTTACAACCGCTTCGGTAAACTCTGACAGCGCATTAACTACAGTAAGCCCAACGCCGTGCAGACCGCCAGATACCTTGTACGCCTCGCTGTCGAACTTTGCGCCTTTGTGCAAAGTAGTCATTATAACCTCTAGCGCACTTTTGTTGTATTTGGGCATCATGCCAACGGGTATGCCGCGCCCGTCGTCGCTTACCTCGGCTATGTTTCCGTCTTCTTTCTTGTAAAGGCGTATGAAGATGTTGTGGCAGTATCCGGCCATCGCCTCGTCTACGGCGTTGTCTATTACCTCAAACAGCAGATGCACTACACCATGCGAGCTTGTTGAGCCTATGTACATTGCAGGCCTTTTACGTATACCCTGCGGTCCCTCAAGCACAACTATCTTTGATGCATCGTACTCTGAAGCATTCTCTGGCATGGAATCGCAATAGCTTAAGGATTTGAAAGAATATAAAGCTTGGTATGGCTTTTTGTAGACGTATTTTTTGTTTGCATGTGCGGTTTTTGGGGATTGCACGCCGATTATGCAGTTTAAGGATAAAAGAAGGCTAAAAGTAAAGATTTTTAAGGTTTTGGGTATACTTATTATTGTGAGATTATGGCTAGCGGAAATAAGCCAACAGCTGCGTTTGTGCTGCTGTTGATAGGTGGAATTATAGTTCTGATAGGTGCTGCGTTGGCGGTATTTGCAGCTGCTGCAGTAAACAGCCTGAGCAATGCGATTAGCTCTTATGGTATAACATCGAGCGTCGCATCCGGGGTATCAACAATCACATGGGTATTGGCAGGGATAGGACTAATATCTGCAATAGTGATGATATTGTCCGCTGTGTTGATGTACAGCACTGACAGCAAGAAGGTGCGGAAGTGGTCTATTGTAGGGCTGATATTTACAATACTTAGCCTTTCGATACTTGGTGGGTTTGTCATAGGGTTCATACTGGGCCTTATAGGAAGCATACTCGGGCTTACCTACAAAGATTAGACATTTCTTTTTTTTTCTTTTTTAACTATTTTTTGTTTTCTTTTCCTTTCTTTTTCCTTATTTTATGATTAGAGAGCGCGTGCACTTGAAATTCAGCAACAGCTTTATTACTTATATGTTATTAGATAATGATTGCATGAGGAAAAAACGAGTAATTATTTTGGGTGCTGCGGGAAGGGACTTCCATAACTTTAATGTGCTTTTCAGGGATAATGCAGAATATGAGATTGTAGCATTTACGGCAAACCAAATCCCATATATCTCAGGTAAGGACTACCCTGGCGTGCTTTCGGGCAGGCTTTACCAGAAAGGCATACACATTTATGATGAATCCGAGCTTCCTTCACTCATAAAAAGGCTCAGTGCTGATATTTGTGTAATGTCATACAGCGATCAGCCTAATGAGGAAGTAATGCAGAAGTCCAGCCTTGTGAACTCTTGCGGCGCAGACTTCTGGCTTGTCAGCCCCGAACATACATATATTAAATCAAAAAAGCCGGTGATAGCAGTATGTGCAGTTAGAACAGGCTGTGGTAAAAGCCAAACGAGCAGGTATATATTGGGGCTTCTTAAAAAACAAGGCGTGCGTGCAGTGGCAGTCAGGCATCCTATGCCGTATGGAATCCTTAAGGATGAAATAGTAGAGAGATTCGCCACATTGAAGGATCTTGATAAATATAAGACAACTGTCGAAGAGCGCGAGGATTATGAGCCACATATAAAAAGAGGTTTTGTAGTTTATGCAGGAGTGGATTATGAGAAGATTCTCAGGCGCGCGGAGAAGGAGGCTGATGTGGTTCTGTGGGATGGCGGCAACAATGATGCATCATTCTTCAAGCCAGACCTCCTTATTACTGTAATAGACCCGTTGCGTGCAGGGGATGAGCTGACGTACTATCCAGGGGAAACTGTTGCGCGCATGGCAGACGTGCTTCTAATAAACAAGGTTAATTCGGCAACAAAAAAAGAGATTGACAAAGTAGTAAAAGACCTGAAGGCCATAAACCCCAAGGCGCAGATAATAAAGGCGAACTCTGAGGTTTCGGTAAAAGATGGCAGTTCTGTGCGTGGCAAAAAGGTTCTTGTTATAGAAGATGGGCCAACAATAACGCACGGTGGTATGATGTTTGGCGCAGGGACAGTAGCCGCAAAGAAATATCACGTGGGGAGCGTAGTGGATGCAAAGAAGTACGCTGTTGGGGAGATAAAAAAGACCTATGAGAAGTACAAAAGGCTAGGCAGAGAGCTTCCTGCGGTAGGATATAGCAAAAAAGAGAAGCAAGACCTTGAAACTACCATAAACAGGGCGGAGTGTGACGTTGTGCTTTCTGCTACACCAACAGACCTGAATAATATAGTAAAAGTCAACAAGCCAGTAATCCAGGTGAGCTACGAGCTTGAACCTATAGGCAAAGGGCTTGACAGCATAATAAATAAATTTATAAGGGAGAACGTTAAATAGTAATAGCTTATTTTGGGTTCGTAACTCAGTTTGGTCAGAGTGGCTGGCTCTTAACCAGCAAGTCGTGGGTTCAAATCCCACCGAGCCCATATTTGTCAAAAATAGAAGCACGGATATCCGAAGTGCATTTCACTACTGCACAAGTACAATACAATAGATGCGCTCCGTCTACTCGTGCCTTTTTGCTGCGTATCCTATCGCTTCGCGCGCTATCTCCTTCAGATGTGATTCCTTGATATGTGAGGTTGCCTTGTCAAACCTCTTTACGGCCTCAGCGGCAAGGCGTTCGGCCTCGGATTGTGCATACGCTATAGAGCCGAGTTTCATGAACATGTTTATGGCTTTCGTAACGTCTCCGGCGGTCTTCTGTGACCTTGGTTTTGTATATATGTGCTTAAGTTCCTGGAGTTCGCCTGTGCTTGCATTGCTGACAGCATGCCAGAGAATGAGGGTCTTCGTGCCCTCTAATATGTCGTTCCCTATGGTCTTGCCAAGCTTCTGTTCTGTTGATGTGCAGTCAAGTATGTCATCTTTTATTTGAAAGGCATTCCCTGCCGGAGTTCCGTATTCGGCTATTCCTTCTATTACATCATCGGACTGACCGGCTATTATTGCACCGCACTGCATTGGACCGAATACAGAGTAGTATGCGGATTTTGCGTAAATAGACTCGAAGTAATCGTCTTTGGTAAATTTGGTAATGTCTGTTTTCTCTTTTGTCAGCCTTACGTCTATATATTGGCCATATACTGTTTTGAGTATTATGTCGTTTGCTTTGTAGAAATACCGTTTGCCGTTCGCGCCGAGGCTGTTTGAAGCTTCGTGCGCCATCTTCCACATAATCACATGTAGAGCGTCGCCGCCGAGTATGGCGTAGTCTGTGCCAAATAGCTTGTGAGCAGCAGGGAGTCCTCTGCGCAACTCGTTGTTGTCCATTATGTCGTCGTGCATGAGCACCCAGTCTTCTGACAGCTGCTGGACTGCTGCAGGTAGAATAGAGTCCTCAAGTTTGCCGTTATATAAAAGAGCCCACAATATAAGATAAGACGGCCTGCGGTACTGCCCTTTTCTGTGCACATATACGGGCATTATCTGTTTTGTAAATATTTCCGGGCTCTCAGGCAGCATATACTCGCATAATTTTTTGTATACTGCATCCTTGTGGAGCGCTATGAACTCTTTGAAGTCAGCAGGGTCAGTTTTGTCCATGATGCCACCGATTGATTATCAGTTAGTTATTGATGATTAATTATAAATAATGACAACTTGTGTATTTTGTGTAAAGTGAGTGCTTGTCTGTCTATTGGAGTTTGCAGTTAAATAGGTGTTTAGTGGTTATTTAGTGAGTTTGTGTGTTGTAGGTTGTTGTGCTTGTATATGCGCCTGTGTGTTTAAAAAGGTATTTATATGTGAAGATGCATAATATTACTGCTGTTTGTGGTGGCCATGAAAAATAATAAGAAGCAGAGGCAATCTGTTACAAGGAGGAATAAATTCAGGGTTGTAAGGACTCAGAATCTACAGAGCAGTAAGGTCATCGCTAAAAATCATAAAATAAAAGCCGGGCAACATGCGCGCAGACAGGATAAAACCGCCGTATCTAAGGATAGGAAGGGCAGGAATGCCGATAGACTTGTAAACATTAAGAAGCAGCAGCCGAAAACCAGCAGATACTCGATTAATAAAAACAAAAATAACAATACTAAAACAGTTAAGAGCCCTGCCGCCATTAGAAAAGAGGCTGCTGCAGCCGCAGAGCAGGCTGCGATAAATCTTAAGGAGACACAGGCAGTAAACAAGGCCAGAACTATAACAACAGGCACTGAGTTTTTGGAATTTATATCAAAAAACGTAGGTACGCGTGCAAATGACATAATAGATGTGCTTCTTGCCGGCCCGTGTGTTGATGATAAGATATCTGAATCGCTGACGATGAAGCTTAATGAAACCCGGCGCATGCTTAACATGCTCAATACATACGGCATAGTCAGGTATAACATAAACAAGAATAATGAAGGATGGCTGAGCTTTATCTGGTACCTTGATTATGATGCTGTAGATATGCTCGGCAATAAGGTAACAACTGAATTGAAGACTCAGCAGGTGCTCCCTGAAAACTGCAATGACTTTTTCGTTTGCATGGACTGCTCTGAAAAAACCAGAATGGTGCTTCCGTTTGAGCTTGCATTCGAAGCTAAATTCAAATGTAGTTGTGGCAAGAATCTAACAATGATAAACAAAGAGCAGGCAGAGCACATATACATGGCAGCTGCACATCAATAAATGTAAGCAAAAGCGAGTATATTTATTCTTTATACAACTAAAGTCATCTTGTTACATAGCAAAACTGTGCACGTGTGCTTGTTGAAAAGCACAACAGCTAAATAACACAGCGAGGTAGGGTAGCCAGGAGTGCCCGCCGGGCTCATAACCCGGAGATCGGTGGTTCAAATCCACCCCTCGCTATATCCATCTCATCCGTATACCCCACATGTCCACTAATCAAAGTAACCGTATGCCAATAATATGTTAGTATTTTAAAGAAAAAATAATCTATATATAATATAACAAGTGATGAATAGTGGCAATCTGGGGTGATGGTGTATGGAAATAGGCAAGGCAATAGAGCTGCTGTATGGAAAACTTTCAGAAGAAAGAAGAACAGGCGAACTTCTTGTCCTACCTTCAAACTTCTATGCTACAATTCAAGAAAATATCAATTCAGGAAGCACAGAAGAGATAAAAGACAACTATAACAAACTTTTAAATAACTTAAAAACAAAGCGTATACAGAAGCTTTTGATATATCTGGCATATGGGAGGCAGCCACCGAAGCCTATTCCTCTAGAAGAGGAAGCACTCTTTGTTGATATAAAAAGGCTTCTGGAGAAAAAGGAACCCATGCAAGGAGTACACATAAGAATAAGCGCGGACGTTCCGGAAATAATAACATCAAACGGCAACAAATTAGGGCCTTATAAAAAGAATGAGATAATAACAGTCCAAGATGACGCTGACATACAATTTATACTAAAAAACAACATAGGAGAAACAACAAACTAGAATGGTAGATGTTATGAAAATAGCAAACACGATAAACACATTTTGTCCTTATTGCAATAAGCACACACTGCATGTTGTAAAGAACGTCTCGAAAGGCAAGCAGCGCGGCCTGAGCAAAGCCACAAGGCGCCACAACCGCGCAATTAAGGGATATGTTGGCAGCGTAGAGCCTAAAATACATCCTAAGAAGCTGGGGAAGAAGCAGAAGGTCCTTCTTGAGTGCAAGGTATGCAAGAAAAATGTAGAAAGGACGTTTGGCAGAAGAACGAAAAAGAAATTGGAGATTAAAAGGTGAAATTAACGATAATCCAAAAACCGCTGCCACAGAACGGCGAGCTAGTAATAATAAAGATCAAAAAAATCATGCCACATGGAGCATATGTAGAGCTGGTCGAGTACTCCAAAGATGCATATCTTCCAATATCAGAAATAGCTTCGGGCTGGATCAAAAACATACACGAGTTTGTTAAGGAAGGGCAGAGGGATGTAGGAAAGGTAATAGCGGTAGACGCAGATAAAGGTTCTGTAGACGTATCAATAAAAAAAGCCAAAAGCAAGGAGAAAGCAGACAAACTAACGGAATTCGGCCTTGAAAAGCGCTATGAGAAGCTTTTCGAACAGGCAGCTGCAGCAGCCGGAATAAAAACAAAAGAAGAGTTAGCCGGCCTCAAACTTACAGCTTCAGCAACATTTAACACCTACACCGAGATAATAAATTCTGTTGTTCAGGATTCGCATGCCGCAGACGCTTTCAAAAACAAAAAGTTCGAGGAGTCACTTCTTGAAATAGTGCAGAAGAACATCAAACCCAAAAAGTACTTTGTATCATATCTGGCTGATATACGCTCAAACGACCCTGCCATTGGGATACGGCTCATTCGCGAGCTACTTACTGACATAGAAAAAAACGGAGTCGGTGTTCTGTATCTCGGCGCGCCAAAATACAGGCTTTCTGCCGAGGGCAGCAACTACCTCGATGCAGAGGAGAAGATTAAAAAAGCTAAAGATATACTGGAAAAACACCAGAGCAAGATCCTCATTTCAATGAAAAACGAGAAGCACGATTAGATGGAAAAAACAAAAATATATTACGATAAAAAACAAAAGCTGGCAGACCCTGTGCTTGTGGTGGGCCTTCCCGGTATAGGGAACGTCGGCAGCCTTGTTGCCGAGCATATTAAAAATGAGCTTGACGGCAAGAAGTTTGCTGTGCTGTACTCGCCTTATTTTCCACATCAAGCCATAATGCAGTCTGACGGCGGCCTCAGGCTTGTCAGCAACCGTTTTTACCATTGCAAAGGCAAGAAAGGGAGAAGCATACTGGTGCTTGTAGGAGATACTCAGCCAGCAACAACGAGAGGGCAGTATTCTGTAAACGAACGCATAATAAAATTTTATAAATCCATAGGCGGCAAAACCATCATCACAATAGGCGGCTATAGTGCTGCAAACCAATATGTGCACAACCCAAAAGTATACGGCGTAGCAAACTCTGCGGGGTTCAAGAAAGAACTTGAAGGAAAAGGCATAATCTTCGGAAAGGCAGCCGGCTCTATATACGGCGCAGCAGGCCTCATACCAGCAATGGCAAAAAGATACGGCATAAAAAGCGCATGCATAATGGGCGAAACCGGGCTCTTGGAGATAGATGCAAATGCTGCAAAAGCAGTGCTTGCAGTGCTGAAAGACCTTCTTAATATTGACATAGACTTCTCAAATCTAGATAAGATAAAGAAGGAAACCGAGAAGATAATAAAAGATATAGAAGAAGCCTCAAAACAGCAGGAGGGGCAGTACCAATCCAAAGACAACCTGTCTTATATAAGATAAAGATACAGCCAGGAGTAAACAACCAGTGCAACTACGGCTGCAGAAGCGCCGCAAGCCACGTTTGTGGTAAATTTATTGCCTGTTCCTTTGTCCTCAAAATAACCAAACACAGAGTCAACCAGATCCCCTGCAAACCCCGCAGCCGCTATAAGCACAAAAACAGCAACAGAACCAAAGTATGTCAAACCGAAAACTCCTGCAACAAGAACTGCTGCCAAAAGGCCGAAAACAAGGCCCAAAACTGACACACCTCCGGATGTCCCCGGCCTTATCCTTTGCGCAGTCAACAGCATATATGTTTTTTTATCAAGGACGCCGAGCTCGCTGGAGAACTTATCTGCAGTTATGGCTGCAACCACAGCGATATATGCAACAGTTATGGCCGTTCCGGCACGCTGGTCTACGAAACTGCTAATAAAATACAGCACAGCTACGAAAAAAGGCACAGCTCCATTGGCCCAGACATTGCGCCAGCCCCGGTCAGGGTCATGCACCCCCAACACCTTTTTTCTAGAAGCCTTGATTCTTGTAACTGCCGCTCCGGCAATAAGGAAGAACAGCATTGAAAAGAAGAACAGCGGACCCTCTGAACGCCCAAGCAGAAGCAGGAGAAGCCCCAGGAGAACAGCGGACAACAAGCCCTTTTTATCAAGCGTAAGAACAGAGACCATAAAATCATAATTTTGAAAATTTCCACTATTAACAAAGCTTTATAAACCTGAGCTCTTTATTATTATCACGTCTTCTATGTAGGAAGAGTATACTGGTCGCCTTGCCGGCGCATTAGATTGTGCTGGCCTCTTCCTATACTAATTATGAAAGGCTACAGAGTACATTACATGTTTCACATGCTTTGGTAGTATTGCCTAAATCGTTTATTTATACCTTTCGTGCCTTATACTATTGCAACTCCTGGGGTATGTCATGGTAAAGGAAAAAGGCATCAAAGAGATAGAAGACCTGCCCGGCATAGGGCCTACAACTGCAGAGAAACTTAAAGCCTCAGGCCACGATACATTAGAGAAGATAGCAGTTCTCGATCCGCACGAGCTTGCTGAGCTTTCAGGAATGAGTGTGGATAACGCCAAAAAGGCAGTTGAGGCGGCAAAGAATGCAACTATTCTTGAGTTCAGCACAGGTGCGCAGGTATACGAACAGAGAAAGTCAATCGGACGCATAACAACAGGCTCAAAAGAGCTCGACGATCTCCTGGGCGGCGGGCTTGAAGCAAAATCAATAACAGAAGCTTACGGCAAGTTTGCATCCGGCAAGACACAGCTTGGTTTTCAGCTCTCTGTGAATGTTCAACTGCCTGTCGGCAGCGGCGGCATGGGCGGCAAAACCCTTTTTATTGACACTGAGTCCACCTTCAGGCCGGAACGCATAGAAGCCATATCCAAGGCGGCAGGCCTTAATCCAGAAGAAGCGCTTTCAAATGTGCTTGTTGTCCATACGCAGAATACAGAGCAGCAGATACTCGCGATAGAAAAGGCAGACAAGACAATACAAGAAAACAACATAAAACTTATAGTTGTAGATTCGCTTATGGCCCTATTCAGATCAGAGTTTCCCGGGCGCGGCGCTCTGGGGGAGAGGCAGCAAAAGCTCAATTCACACATACACAAGCTGCAGCGCCTTGCAGATGTATACAATCTTGCTGTTTATGTAACCAATCAGGTAATGGACAACCCTGCCATACTTTTCGGCGATCCTACTACTCCTGTGGGCGGCAACATAATGGCGCATGCTGCAACAACCCGCCTATACCTGCGCAAAAGCAAAGAAGACAAACGCATTATCCGTCTTGTCGACTCCCCAAGCATGCCGGAGGGGGAAGCCGTAATGAAGATAACACCCAACGGCATAAAGGACTGATGCGCTCTGCGCTGCCAATTCAAGCTTAGAAGCAGAAAAAACCTAAGTTCAGGATTAGATTCCGGCGTATGCCGCGTAATCTCAAAACACTCATACCCCGGCAACTGCGCGCGCCTTATGCTCAGGCAGCTTCCAGTATTTGAAAGTGTATGCGAGTGCTGCAAACCCAAACCCCTCTACGAACCACCAGTTCACTATCCTGAATAGTATTGATATTATCGATGCCAGGCCGAAGTCCAAGCCAAAGCCTCCGAAGAACAGCACCAGGTACCCTATCAGCACGCCATCAGTCACTCCGAGCGCAGCAGGTATGCCTGTTATTATGCCAAGCAGGAGCGATGACGAGAAGATAAAAATCACCTGCGGCATTGTGCTTAACGGTATGTTTATTCCAAGTGCAAGAATTACAAAATAAAGGGCAACGCCGTTGAGGAACATCGACGGTATTGTAAATACCATAGAGTATATGTAATCGCTGTTCCTGAGCTTTCTGTTGCTTTTAAAATAAATTATGGCATTATAAAAGAACCCCCTCAGCCATTTTATCCTGCCAAACCTCCTTCTTACAAAATCAAAAGGCCCACGAACATAAAGGAATATGAACGGCAGAAGCAGCAGGAACGTTACAAAAAAAGACAAGGCAACGTATTTGCCTATAAAAAGGGCCGCTGCCAGGCATACTATCGCAAAACCTGAGAAGTCGGTGAATATGTCGGCCACAATCGCAGGAAACATGGCAGCAAATTTCACTCTGGTAAGCTTGTTTATAGTGTATGACACTATAGCCCTGCCCCATCTGCCCGGTGTTATCTCCATAGACGACATAGACAGGTAAATCATGATGTTCTTTGCGCGGCTTATTTTTATTCCGAGCCTCTTCATATATCTTTCCCATTTCGGGTATCTCATTATATTGCTGGCAAACACCACCAGCAACGCAATCAGCAGATAAAACAGGTTCACCGAAAGCAGAGAGGATACAAACGCAGCGGCGCCTTCATTGGCTATGGCTGCTGCTATTATGACTATAAATACTGCGATGCTGCCTCCGAAGATCAACATCATCACCCTTTTCGCGCTGGTTATCTTTTTCTTATAATCAGAATACTGCTCAGAATTTCTTTTTTTTCTTGAACTAGAGGTAGCCATATCAAACCACTACTTCTGGAACTTTATTATCCGCGCTGCAGCTGCCGCCTTATCAGCGCACAGAAGCGCAACATTGCTATGCTCGTGATAATCAACAACAATGTACCCTGACTTTTCTGCTATGAGCCCCGCAAATTCGAGTATGCTCTCCTTCCTCGGCATCTGTTCATACGACAGACCGCGCAGCTTATTCCTGGCGCCGCCTACGTAAGAGAAGCCCTTGACCTCAACATAGTGGGGTTTTCCGATGCTTATTAGTCTTGCATATCCCTCTGCGTCTTCCATGTTCAATCCTTTTACTGACGTGAGCCTAAACACACGCCTTGTCTGCAGGTGAGAAAACAGCTCAAGGAACTTTATAAAATTGTCCCATGTTGCAGTAAGGTTCTTTGGGCGCGTAATCTTCCCATACAGCTCTTTGTTTGGTGCCTGTATGGATACATAAAGCTGCGTAGGCATCACCTCAAGGGCCTGCAGTGCGCCAAGCATGGTGCCATTAGTTACCAGGAATGTGCTTATGCCTTTTTCATGGAACGCCTCCAGGAGCCTGTTCATCTTCGGGTAAAACAACGGCTCTCCAGTAAGGCTCAGTGCTACATGTGCGGGATCGTTGGATTCGTCCCATCTTTTCATATCAACCTTTTCATTGCCTTTATATCCGGTAATTATGCGTTTATGTTCATTAATCAGGCCTTCAACTATCTTGTCCGGGTCGTCCCACCTCCCTCCAGCGTTAAGCTCGTTCCATTTAAAACCCTCTTCCTCAGGTATGATTCTCCAGCAGAACGTGCATGCGAGGTTGCAGCCTATGGCTGGCGTGGCTTGTATGCACCTCCAGCTCCGTATGCCGTAAAACCTGTGTTTATAGCAACTTTCGCCGCCCTTCAGGCTGTCTGATGTATAATTGCATATCTTTGTGGCAGAGTGTCTTCCCACAAAATGGTAACCCTGCTTTTTCATCATTCGTCCAAGCTCGTCTGGCAGATTCGGCGTCTGCTCCTTTTCCAGCATATCAACTGCGACAACCTGTTTACCAGGCATACAAAAACCTACGCTTAATATTAAAAGCGAAACATTAATAATACAAAGCAACAAAATGCTTGCATATGCTTGAGTTAAAATACGCATCAAAAAACAAGATATTCACAGACGACCAGTCAACCATGGACACGCTCAAGAAAGGGTTCTTCGGGAAACAGGAAGGCCACAGGCTTATCCTGAATATATTTGAAGCCCTGTACCTCATGGATGTCAGAAATGCAAAGTGCAGCAGAAAAGGCGCAGAGCTGTCTTTTATAGAACTGGCGTCGATGTTCTCCAACTCCAAAAAGTTCATAGCCAAATACTTCACCTACAGGGACTGGCGTGACAGGGGGCTTATAATACGGGCTGCAGATTCGCAGTACGCCGCAACACACAAGAATCCAGTAAAATCCTATCCAAAAGACAAGATTGCGCTCCCACGCTACAGGCTGTCCGGATCCTTTTTCTTTTCAGACCTGACAACAATGGTACACGATAAGAAGAACGGAAGGGACATGTATGAACGCCTCTGGTTTGGCCAATATGGCTCATACAAAGCAGCCGAAAGGGGTCAGCTCAATAAGCTCGACATATACGAGACGCTCTACCTGCTTGATAAAAATATCCTCAAAATCAAAAACGCCAGCAGAGCAGAAATTATAAAATCAGGAGCACTACAGCACAAAGATTTTCTCAAGCTTTATTACGTATATGCTGACTGGCGGGACAAGGGTTATATAATAAAGACGGGCTTCAAATTCGGCACTAACTTCCGCGTATATTTTCCCGGAGCGACACCAATGAAGAACGGCAGCGGAGCCTGGACGCATTCAAAGCACGTAATCCATGTGTTCCCGAAGGAATCAAAGCTTCTTATCTCTGAATGGGCTAGAGCAATACGCGTTGCCCATTCCGTGCGTAAGACGTTTATACTGGCAGTCCCAGGGAACATAACAAAGAAAAAGATACTGCCTGATTTTGTTTTATACCACAGGCGTGGTGGAGAAGCTGAAAATCCAGAGTCATCACCACCCAGATATGTTATGCTGTCTATTGGCGAAGAGGAGTACCTTGGCGGCAGTGAGTTTGCAGGTTCAATAACAAAAGCGAAATCTATGGGCCTAGATCTTGTGCTTGCCATTACAGACAGGGAAACTGCAGTAACCTACTATAAGGTAAGGCAGATAAAACTCCCCGGAAGTGCATCAGACTATTACGAAATAGACTGGATGCAGCCATGAAACGGAAAATATCATGGAGTTCCACAACTCCAATCCTGGGGAAAAGTTTTAAATAACTGCTTATTAGAGTATAATAAAGGCGATAATATGAAAATCTCCGAGATTTACAGGATGGACATTTACAGTGACGACGGACAGTATGTGGGAGACGTCCAGGATGTTATAATAGACCTGGAGAAGGGCGAAGTGAGCAGATTGCTCATGACTCCGTGGAAGAATGCAAAGACCGATGCGACCACAATACTCAAGAAAAAGAGTATACTCTACAAAAGCGTCAAGAACATAGGCGACGTAGTGCTCGTAAGCGGGCCGACAGGAACGCGAGAGGAATCTGCAAGCAGGGAAGAGATAAACGACCTGTCAAGATAGTAAACTATTTCTTTCTTCTTCTTTTTCTTTTTGATTAATCTCGAGCGGTAGCTGTATTTAGAATCACGTTCAACGCAAGGCCCGGCGAGGTAATCAATCGAGGTATGACATTTCCTCTATGCACTATCACTACCATTCTTAGCGCGCCAATTACTTATGTATTACCTTAGGCACCCGCACTCCACGCTGCCCCAGATATTTACCTTTATAATCATTGCTGACTCTGTTAAGCGTAGCTGCAAATATTACGTGTGCAAAGCGCAGGCCTGGCCTTAGGAGTATGCCGTGCGAGCTCGAATTGAATACCTCTAATGTTATATTGCCCTCAAATCCTGCGTCTATTATTGTCGGCGGAAGCATAAGCCCGTGCCTTGCCCATGTGCTCCTCTGTTCAACGAATCCCATAAGATTATCGGGCATCTTAATGTACTCCACTGTCGACATAAGGACCTGCTCATGCGGCTTCACTATGTTCCCATCTGGGTTCTTTTCAAGGATGTATTCATTTTCAACATGCTCATCCTTAGACGGGTCGACAATAAAATCTTCCCCGCGCTCTGGGTTATGCCTTCCTATCTCATCAGATATGCGGAGATCTATTCCATTCTCGCGTATTATCTCCTTATCAAAAGGCTCTATCACTATCCTCTTAGCTCTTATCATATTTTCAAGGTCGAAATCTGACAATATCATTCAATCCCTCCTTCGTATATCATCAAGCATGCTATTTACTCCTTCATATATTGTCTCATGTATCTTGTCTATAGTCCTAAGGCCGTCTATCTTCACCCATTTTTGGGAACCATACCTCTCATCGTATAACCTTTCATACAGGCCACCTACCTTGGTGAGATAGCTCCTTGCGCCTTCAAACCTATCTGTTTTGCCTTTTTGCTTCATCTTGCGCTCGAAAGCTACAAGCACAGGTATGTCTATGTAGAATATCACATCCGGCCTAGGGAGGCCCATGATCTCTTCAACAGCCTTGGCTTTTTCGTAATCGAAGGTTCCTGCAGACTGGTAAGCTATTGTCGATATGAAGTATCTGTCGGTTATTACCACCTTTCCACCTTCAAGGTCTGAAATTATCCTCTTCTTGTCAGCCTGCATATCAAGCAGGTACAAAAGAAACTGCTCTTCAACGCTAAGCTCTGCCTTGCCTGTCAGGAACTCATCGCGTATTATGCGCCCATAACGCGAATCGTGGGTAGGATATGAGTAAACGCTGGTGTCTATCCCTTTCTTCCATAAGGAATCCCTGAGCAATCCAACCTGCGTAGTCTTCCCCGAGCCGTCGTTGCCCTCGATACATACAAATATGCCCTTCATGCCTCCACTAACTGAGTAATTACCCAAGAATGTTTATAAATCAGAAGCATTAAGTATATTACTCAAATCAACTGCGGGCTCCTATCGTCTAGTCCGGCCAAGGACGCGGGGCTTTCAACCCTGCAACTCGGGTTCAAATCCCGATGGGAGCATTCAAAATTCACGATGTAAGTCGCGGGTTCAAATCCTAGATAATCAATATACCCTAGAAGAATGGGTTCAAATCAGAAAAAGGAATCTGAATAAGAAAGTCTTATAAACAACTTGTATTCAGTGCTTCCAAAGCTGAATCATCATCAAATGAAGTTCATAAAGAAAATCATCCATAACAGTTCCTGAAGAAGTTCGCGAAGAACCAACCTCCTAAATACGGAAGCCTGAACAAAGGCTTCACCGAACAGGAGGTTCAGATGTTCTTCAGGATTACAGACAACCAGAAATTTCGACTGCTCTTCTCCTATCAAGCGCAGCTTGGCCTAAGAGTAGGAGAAGCAGTTAGACTAAACATCAGGGATATTGACTTCCAAACAAGAGAACTTACAATAAAGAGTGAAAAATCAAACACATTGGATACTCTAATCATACCAATACCTCTATTCAGACTAACACTTGAATACCTAAAGCAAAACAACCAGCAGATAGAAACATCTAATGGTTATCTATTCTTTAAAGAAGACGGATATTACAGCGAAAGAAACGAGCAATATCTAAGCAAAGATTATGTTAGAAACAGGTTCAGGTATTATGTCAAGAGAGCAGGACTAGATAGAATATACGATAGCAGCGATGAGACCAATTATAATAGAGTTCCAAGAAACCTACATAGGCTTACTACTCATAGCCTCAGACATTATGCAATAACCAGTTTCTCCAAGCAGACAAATGGCAATATCATACTTACGGCCAAGTTTGCAAGGCATAGGGCAACTGGCGTAACTCTAACCTACATAAGCACTACCAAGCAGGAGTTATACAAGGAGATAGATAAAGCATTTTCATTAGAACAAGCAGAACTTCCGAAGAGAAAAATCAGTACTTAAAGCGTCGTTCATAGTCTTTATGGTCAAACCACTCAAGCAGTATGGCAATTATCTCGACTTCATTACCAGTTATAGAATAGACAAGCCTCCAAGCATTAGGAAGGTTGTACTTCCATAAGTTGTTTATTCCGTATTTTTGTTTATACTCTTTCGGAATCAAACGTTTAGGTATCTCTATACCACATTTAGGGTTAGCCTTCAAATCATCTGTTGCCCTGTCAAGGAACTTGTAAAGAATTGGATTTTCTCCCTTTACCTTAAAGTACGCCTTTTGCAGTTTTTCATCTGCAAAGACTACACTAATCTTCATGTTGCCGTTTATTTCAACACCAAGTTGCTATTGCTATACTTCTTAACCAATTCGGGGTTCCATATCCAGATTATCTTACCGTTCTTCTGCAAAATCTTGCCTGAATCTTCAAGATACGATATTATTACATTGAAGGTTTGGTACATCACCTTTCTCTTCAAAGATAGCCAAAGCTGC
>JAJZOD010000001.1:48392-49457 GCA_021852055.1 Microcaldota archaeon | reverse complement strand
TAGGGCTTAGTCCCGTTGAAATGGGGTTTCGCTGACTAGCGGTGAGCAGGCGTCACCCACTATACTAAGCCTTACGGCTGTGCGGTGAGTTGTGTTTTTGATAAACAGTCGCCGTCCCCTTGTCAATGCTATCTGCGCTTACTAAGCGCAGACATGGCTTTTCGAAAACTTACGCCACTAATTTGCCGATTTCCCTAACCCGGGTTCTCCTGACACGCCTTGGCCTTCTCGGCCAGCAGCACCTGTACTGGTTCTAGGTACGATTCAGCACGATCGTTGCGTATTCCCTTTTCACTGGCTCAAGAATTCAGGCATATAGTTCATTTAGCTGCTTCTCCTCACAATGAGACTCCGCAGCCATTTGCACTTTGTTTCAGCCCTATCCTCAAGCGTCAGAAATACGCCTTGTGTTGCCACACCTACGTGCTAAGCGCATGAATATTAACATGCTTCCCTTTTGCACACGAGTAATTGGCTGTGTGCTTAGGATCGGCTAACTCCCAGCTGACAATCATCGCAAGGAAAACCTTGTGCTTCCGGCGTAATGGATTTTCACCATTATATGCTATTACTAACACCAGGATTTTCACTGCTGCACGATCCACATGATCGCACGACCACGCTTCTAATCATGCAGCACGCCCCCCTACCCATCTTTCGATGCCTAGGTCTCGGTACTTAGTTTAGCCCCGTCCATCTTCAGATAACATGGCCTCAATCGGTACGCTATGACGCGTTTTTTGAAGGATGGCTGCTTCTGAGCCTACCTCCCGACTGTCTAAGGCCATGTCGTCTTTAGGTACACTTAACTAAGATTTAGGGACCTTAACCAAGGTCACTGTCGTTCCAGTCTCGTCCGCCTAGCTTACCCAAGCGAACCGACTCCCGGGGTCTGCGCAGCACATACATTCGGAGTTTGAGAGAAAGGCGGGACCTTTCGATCCCAAAACTTCCAATCGGTCGCTCTACCTTATGTGCAAACTCGCCCGGGGCTATACTAAATATACTTCGGAGGGGACCCGCTATTGCCATGTTCGAGTGGTCTATCGCCCCTACCCGCAGCTC
>JAJZOD010000001.1:0-48382 GCA_021852055.1 Microcaldota archaeon | reverse complement strand
GGTAGGCTCAGAAGCAGCCAGATATACTAGGATTGGTTGCGGACCTCCATCCGGTACAAACCAGACTTCGTCCTGGCCGCGCGTAGATCACAATGGCTTCGGGTCGTATGAAGGTGACTTAGATGTTTTCACATCCTGCGCCTCGTTTCCTGCGCGCACTCGCTTTCACTTCGGCTTTCGCCTTGCCACACCCATACACTCCCTGGCTCTTGCTTCGAGAAGAAGGACATGACACTGATCCGCGCATTTTGCTGGCTGGTTTCCCAGCTTCGCTTGGTGCGCATCATTCCTTTCATGCCATATCTTCTCGTAACCACCTAGTTTCAGATCATTTCACTCCCACGCGTGTGGGTGCTTTTCAGCTTTCGCTCGCGCTACTTGTTCACTATCGGTCTCTAATCAATATTTAGGGTTGGGGTTTAATGCCCCCGTATTCGTTCAGCATAACTAAGCTGGACTACTCTTCTGCAGCAGTGGCCGATCTCTCTCCGACTACGAGGCTGTCACTCTCTATGGCCATCTTTTCCAAGATGTTCACCTCGAGAAACCGGTCAGGCGCTGCACCACATCTACGGCTGCTTGCGCAGCCGCATTCGGTTTGCCCTTCGCCGCTTTCATTCGCATTATTAACGGCATCGCATATGCTTTCTTTTCCTGCGGGTACTAAGATCTTTCAGTTCCCCGCGTACGCATGCACCACTATTCATGGTGCAATCGGCTATCCTGGGTTCAACGTTCGACTTGCAACTACCCCAGGCTTATCGCAGCTTGCCACGGCCTTTAACGCTATTAGAGCCAAGCCATCCTCTAGGTGGCTTAAAAATTTTCTTTCAAGCTTGCTTCTCCTCAAATCAATTGCCTACTGGCAATCTCACACGGTATCATGGCGCATTAGCTCTAGCAAGATACTTTGTATCTCATCAAGCAAAAATTAGCTCTCAAAACACAGTAGCCTATCAAAAGCTAACGGCTGCCATAAAAGCACCGGGCTATATATATGCAGAAAAGGTTTATATACTTTTCATAATTTCAAAACACAGTACCTAAAGGATACGCTCCAGTTGCGGTGCTATGGTCTGCGCATAAACAATAGCCTGTAGATAAAAGAATAAGTATCAGCAGTTAAATTCCATATCCTTTTTTAACGTTGAAATACTCCTCGCATACTAGATTAAATGCCGGTTCCAATTCGTTTGTTATATATTTATAAGCGTGCCCTCTCGACATATGCCTTTCAAAAATCTTCAGGATATCCTGATAGGTTCTTGTGTGGCCCGTTTCTTCAGATATCATGTCAATTACTTCTACAGAACGCTCTACCGCTGCGTTTACGGCTGTTTCTGAAATCCTCAGGTTATGGCTAAAAAATCTGCCATACCTCTCTCCCAAACCTGGATTCATACCTTCAGAATTTAATTCATTGACTAGCTTTTCCAATAAATCCATATTGAAATAGATCATGCGCACATACCTAGGAATGGCGTCTTTAAGCACTTCAAAGCTGTCCCAGAAAACATTAAGCTGATAATCAAGATGCGTATTAAAGCATGTTTTGTTGTACTCCTCAAGCTCCTCCGCTGTCAAATCCCCCCTGCCTTTAATCCCTCTTTCCTTCCCTGACGCTGCGCTGCCAGCAGCCATATCCCTGAGCAGAATGCTGAATTCGTTGTTTTCCAGATGCAGAATGCTGTCTGGGCCTTGCCGATCCCTGTGCAGGTTCTGCATTCTTCCAAGGTCGGCTCCTCTTAAAAAGAACCTCTCCTGAACTGAATTAAACCTTTTTTCTGCAACAAATTCAAAATTTTCAAGTGAGATGCTCTTCCAAAGATTTATCTTGTAATTATTTCCTTTTGGCATATTCTATACTGCATGCATTTTGATATATATTGTTTGGCATTTTGGCATCAGCCAGTCGATCTCAAAATACACAAATGTATGCCATATGTTGACATAAATATCTCTCAAATATAATATGCAAATCTCCTGTGTTTCTTCCTCACAGCGAAGATTCGAAGGATACCAAAGTTCTTAAATCTTACTATGTATATATTACCGCATGTACTAAAAGTACAACTGCGGCAACTGAAGATAAAAAACAAAAGGGTGTTTTTATACCTACCAAAACTACACAGGCCTACTCCGAATATGACAATGTTCCTGAAAGTCCAGATAATAATCTAGATAATAATCCAGATAATAAACAAAATTCTGCTGCTCCAGAAGCGTCTGGGCCGGTGCGGCCTACACAGGCAAAGAATGGCTCTGCTACAATAAAATACGCTGCAATAATAATCGTGGTTCTTGCAGTACTCGCTGTTGCTGTGTATTTTCTATTTTTAAGGAACAGCAGTGGTATCGCAGGCGGCAGTGCAGGCTCATATTCTGTACTTGTCCATAATCAAAGTATATTTGCGCTTGCAAGCGTGATAAAACAGGGATACAGCAGCCAGCAGGCATTAAATGCAAGTTACAGAGGCACAATCTCCATATCCTATCTTTTATATAATATAAATCTGCCATTTACTTTGACAATGCAAAAATATGGCAATGACAGCAGCGAACACATATCGATACCGCTTTCAAGTCTTCTGTCTAGCTTTCCGGGAATCCAAACGCTGGGTTCACAGTACAACTCCACGTTGAGCCTAAGCACTTACGATATAAATAATAATTATTACCTATGCGTTCCTGCAAATTCCATTGCATCATCTATCCTTACCAACGGCTATTCCACATATACGTCCGCAGGTTGCATAAAGGCAAATGAAACTTCTACAGTACAAAGCTATGCAAGCATTGGCGATATTCTTCTCCCGACTCTCAATAAAATACTAAACATCTCAGTACTTAATTACTCGCTAGTCCAGAGCACTTATTCAGGAAACTCATGCAGCCAGCTTTCAGAAAAGGTAAAGTCTGATATAAATCTGGGCATGATATCAAGTTTACTCGGCGGATCAGCAAGCTCAGCTCCATCCCTGCCAAGCTTTCCTATTAACATAAACACCTGCCTGTCAAACTCGTATTATGGCATGCCTTACAGCATGAATATAACCATGCCTGATATAATTATTCCTTCATCATCTCCATCATCTCAGCAAAGCAGTTCATCTGCAGTGCAGAACGCCACGCTTTCAATATCTTTGCTTCTGAATTCAAATTACATCAACAATGAAGTAATGCAACAGGATGTGTCAGTGCTTCCATATCCTCTGGTTAATATATCGTCTTCACAAGGTTCCTTCGGTTCGGGACCAACTACAACAATAGCACAGACCTCGTTCTCATGCGTAGCAAAGTCGGGATTCATATGTGATGTAACCTCATACTCAAACGGATATTTGAATGCCGAGATAGGTCAATTAACAACTGCAACAATGAGGAATACGTTTGTGTTCTTCCTGAATAATACAGCGGCTCAGGAATTTCAATCAGAATCAAGTCCTGTAGTGCCAAAAGATGCTCCTATTTCCTATGTCGGGAACAGCACCTTTGATATGAATTCAGGAGGCACTTTTGCCCTAAGCATCAACACCGATACAAATTTCACTGACATACCTGGTGAGATATGGATTGCTTATAACAAGAACGCGTCAAGTTTCTGCGGGTTCTATAATAACACAGGATGCATTTATCAGCAAATTGGCACATTACTTACATGAACAATGAACAAGGCCTAGCGCAGCACTATGCAGTGCGCCCAAGTAAATGGTTCGGCTCTTTAATTAGTTTATACCTAAATCGCTGAAAATAAATTGCCGTATTTTATAATGCATTACTCCTATCATTTTTGGTGGAAAAATGAAAATAGGCGTACTTGGTACCGGCACAGTCGGTGTGAATCTGGCGTCAAAGCTTGTCGAGATAGGCCATCAGGTAAAGATGGGTTCTAGGACACCAGACAATATCAATGCGATGTCCTGGGCGCAGAAAAATGGGTCAAATGCATCTTACGGAACATTCGCAGATGCTGCTGCGTTTGGAGAGATCGTATTCAACTGCACAAGTGGAGAGCACTCTATGGAAGCACTAAAAAGCGCCGGAGAGAAAAATCTCGAGGGAAAGATACTGGTAGATGTTGCAAATCCAATAAAATTTGAGAATGGGGAGCTAGAACTTCTCGTGTCAAACACCGATTCTCTCGGCAAGCAGATACAGCGCGCTTTTCCAAAAGCAAAGGTCGTAAAGGCGCTTAATACTGCGAGCACTGAACTTCAGGTAAATCCATCAAGGCTGAGGGGCGACCATGACCTCTTCATATGTGGCAACGACGATGATGCAAAGTCAAGGGTAGCAAAGCTGCTCAAGCATTTTGGCTGGAAATCAGTGGTGGACATCGGTGGCATTAAGGCATCCCGCGGCATGGAGGCGCTGCTTCTGCTATGGATACACCTGTCGAAAAAACGCCCCAACGAGCTTTTCAACTACAAGATAATATGGGAAAAGGAGAAATCCTGAAGTGCTATAACTGCAGTCATGTGCTTTCCTAAGCGTGGCGTTTGCCTCGTAGTGCAGAGGCTACTGCGGCTATGCCAGCCATTATTGCAGCAACTATCAGCACTGTATGCATGCCGTCGTTGAAAGGCTGTGCTATAAGGCTCGGGAAGAAGTGAGTTCCAGTTATAACGCTGAGGTTTGCAGCAGGTATGGTTTTTGTTACGTTTGCCGGGAGCAATATTTGCATAGGATTGTACCCAAGAAGTGCCGCAAACAAAGCAGATGTCGGTGGCAGCTCAGATATGGAGTGCGCAACAGAGGACGGCACACTCTGCGAAACAAGCCCATTATACAAAGTATTCGGAAGCGCATTCCCGAAGCCGACAACGAGCAAAGTAAAAAATATTATTATGCTGAACATAAATGACATATTTGTGAAAGTCGCGCGCATTCCCGAAGTGGCGCCTCTCTGTTCAGGAGGCACTGCATTCATTACCGAGGTGGTGTTAGGCGCTGCAAACATGCCTTGGCCGATTCCCAATGTGAATATAACTGCCGCAAACTCGACGAAATTGAAGTTTACTGGAAGGGTTGCCAGCCAAATAAATCCTATTACGTTTATGGTCATTCCTGTCGTAGACAATATGCGCGCGCCATATTTGTCAGAGAGTTTTCCGGATATCGGACCCATTACTAGGAATCCCAGAAGCAAAGGTATCATGTCTATGCCTGCCTGTAGGGGTGTATTCACGAAGTTTACCCCGTGAAGAGGCAGCCATATGCCCTGCAGCCATATTATAAGCATAAACTGCAGGCCACCACGTGCTATGCCTGCAAGAAACAGGCTCAATATGCCTGCAGCGAATGCGCGTATCTTGAAGAGCCCCAAATGAAACATCGGATCCTTCGCCTTTATCTCTATAATTATGAAAGCAAACAGGAGTACGAAGCCAGTTATGAACCCCGTAATTACATAAGGGCTTGACCATCCGGATGAGTTAGTGCCATACGGTAGCAGAGCATAGGTCATAGAGAGTAGCAATGCTGCAAGTGCGCCTGCGAAAGTGATGTTGCCCCATATGTCTATCCTCTGGTTTTTTCGTATAAGTGCTATCTCACGCAGGGCTATATACGACCATATTGCACCGATAACTCCGACAGGAACGCTTATCATGAATATAAGGTGCCAGTCTATAGCAGATAGCACTCCGCCAACTATGAGGCCGATTACGCTGCCGATTATGGCAGCAATCTGGTTAATGCCCATAGCCATGCCCCTCTGGTTCTTAGGGAATGCATCGGTAAGTATGGCAGTGCTGTTTGCAAACAGGAAACCTCCTCCGAAACCCTGCACCAGCCTGAATACTATAAGAAGGATCACTGCAGTAGTTCCACTGAAGGCGTAAGACACAATGTACAATAATGTGGAGCCTATGGCAAATATGGCAAAGCCAAGGTTGTAAAGGCGCACCCTTCCGTACATATCCGACAAACGGCCTATTGTCACCACTACAACAGAGGACATTATTATGTAGCCCATCAGCAGCCACAGCAGCAGGCCTATATTTCCAGGAGTGAGCGGATTAACACCAAGGCCGTTGAATATAGCTGGAAGTGAGATTATCAGTATCGAGCTGTCTATGGTTGCCATAAGCACCCCCAACGTAGTGTTGGATAAGGCTGTCCACTTATAGCGCGGGCCGAATTTTTTCTCCCGCTCTAGCTCAAGCTTATCATATTCCGAATCTGGCATCTGCTCTTCCGTCACTGTATCACATATATGTTGTCCTATATATTATTCAGAAAGATATAAAATGTGTGTTATGTCCGCTTTGCAGCACTTTCAATGGCGATGTGTTCATGCAGCAAAGCCATAATCTCGCTGCAGCAGCAAAAGCTCTTGTTGCTGCATAGCAGGCTAATCGCGAAAGGGTTAAATACCTTACAGATATAAATCTACACTACGTAACAATAGGCATGGAGTATAATAACAAAAATATTGTTCTCAATGAGCTTATTGGTCTCAAAGCGAGGGTGTTAAGCTCCCTCGACAAGAAACAGCGCGGTGCTTCCGGCATCGTGATAGATGAGACAAAAAATACGCTGTTGCTTGAGGCTAAGGAAGGAAGAAGGCGCATCGTCAAGAAAGCATGCGTTTTCAGGTTCTATGTAGGCCATGAGACCTTTGACGTGGACGGCAAGGAGATAAACTTCAGGCCGGACGAGCGCATTGAGAAGGCAATGAAGTACTACAGGCAAAGAAGGTAAAAATCAGAAGTTTGGCACGGTGAATATTTTGGAATGCAAAGACATCAAATGCCCTATACACGGACAGCTGAGTACAAGAGGCGCAAAACTATCTGGAAAGGTTGTAAGCGCAAAAGCAAAGAAGACAGCAATAGTCGAGATAGACTACACCAGGTACATATACAAATACGAGCGGTATCTAAGGAAAAGATCGCGCATACCTGCCTATAATCCCGAGTGCATAAATGCAAAGGAGGGCAACGTGGTAGACATTGCAGAAACCAGACGACTAAGCAAGACGAAATCCTTTGTAGTTACAGGCATAATAAAATAAAACCGTGAAATAAAACCAAAATCGAAAGATCCAAACAATCAAAATACAACAATGGTGCTATAAATGAAAGCAATACCTTCAAAAATAATGAAAACCATCGTTCCGGGCGGCGTATTTACATGTGCTGACAACAGCGGTGCGTACCAACTACGAATGATACATATAATAGGAAAAGGCGGCGGAGGAAGGCACGGCAAGCTTGCAGCAGTAGGCATAGGCGATATAGTGTCTGCAAGCGTAAGAAAAGGAACGCCGGCGTATCTGAAGAAGCCTGTTCGCGTAGTCGTAATCAGGCAGCGAGCGCCGATACGCAGGGCCAATGGCATGCGCGTCAGATTTGAGGATAACGCTGCAATAATGGTAAATGAGGAAAATCTTCCAATAGGGACAGAAGTCAAGGGAGCAATAGCAAGGGAAGTCATAGAGCGTTTTGTAAAAATAGGCGGCATAGCTTCAAGAATAGTGTGATTCAATGATACAAAGCTCTCAGAGAAGGAAACAGAGGCGCTTTCGCTTTAATGCACCTATGCATGTACGGCAGAAGTTTGTCCATGTACATATATCAAAGGAACTGAAGCAGAAGCTCGGAATAAAGAAAAGGACAGCACAGATACACTCCGGCGATACAGTAAAGATAATGGTAGGCAAAAACAAAGGCAAGGCCGGAAAGGTCAGCTCTGTTAACATGAAGTTAGGGACCCTTACAATAGAAGGCATAGTAAAGAAGAATGCAAAGGGGAAAGAGCTGCAGATACCGATAAGGACTTCAAATGTATATATTACTGAAATAAATGCTGAAGATAAGATAAGGAAACAGATATTAGGTATAAAACAGTGATAATATGGCTAACAAAGGAGGCAGACGGCACATAAACAGGCTTGCTTCAAGCAAATACATGAAGGTAGGCAAAAAAACTTCAGCATATGTCACAAAGCCTATGCCTGGAAGGCACACTCTGGACAGCAGCATAGCGCTCGGCACTGTGCTAAAGGAAAAACTGGGCATAGTCAACTCCATCTCAGAAGCAGAGGCGATATTAAGGACAGGAGCAGTAAAGGTGAACGGCAAGGCTATAAAAGAGCAGAGGTACCCTGTCGGTTTCGGAGATGTAATAGAGTTGGTGCCAAGCAACAAACGTTATATTATAAACATCGACAGATTCGGCGCCTTTGCCATAGAGGAAAGCACATCAAAGCAGATGTTTAAGGTAGTTGGAAAGTACATGGCAAAGAACGGGAAAATAATGATGAGGCTCAATAACGGCATAATACTACCCGCAGAAAGCGGAGTGAAGACCAACGATACTATAGAATTGCATGAGGGCAAGAAAACAGTCATAAAAATGGAACCTGGCAGAAAGTGCCTTGTGATAACCGGAACGCACGCATCAGAGCGCGGCACCATAAAAGAGATAAAGCAGGGCAGTGCACAGAGGGATCCGCTTGTAAGCATAGAGGGCAGCACAGGCATGTTCGAGACCCTTCTAGATAATATAATGGTAATCAGTTGATTTTAATGGCAGACAATCCAATGCGTCAGATATTTCTTGATAAGGTAGTCATAAACTTGGGCGTAGGGCAGAACGAGAACATGGTAGAAAATGCAAAAGCACTAATCAAAAAGCTTACAAATCACAGCGCAGGGACTACATTGTCAAAGAGGAGGGATCCGGAGCTAAAGCTGAAAAAGGGCCAGGAGATAGGGGCAATGTCAACTCTCAGGAAAAAAGAGGCGTACGATTTCCTTAAAAGAGCTCTAGACGCAAATAGCAACATAATAACTCGCACTTCAATAGCAGGAAACTCCCTTAATTTCGGCGTAAAAGAGTATATATACTTTACAGGAGTAAAGTATGATCCTAAGATAGGAATTCTTGGAATGAACGTAAATGCGGCATTTGCAAGAAAAGGCGCAAGGGTGTCTAACAGAAAGAGAAAAGCCTCAGCTCCTAACAAGAGGCATAGCCATATTAAAAAAGATGAGATAATGCAGTATCTTGAGAGCAATTTCAAGGTAAAGCTGCAGGAGTGATGATGCAATGAAAATAAGTTATGAAAGCAAATTCAAGGGCCGCGGCACAAGAAAGTGCAGGATATGCGGCTCATCCAGGGGCCTTATAAGCAGCTATGGTCTTCACGTATGCAGGCGCTGCTTCCGCGAGGCTGCAAGAGACTTTGGCTTTGAAAAATATTAGTGATAACATGGATGTTCTGGCAGATGTTCTAAATAAAATAAAAGTATCAGAGTCAAGAGGCAACTACGAGTGTACAGTAACATCAACAAAGCTTGTGCGGTCTGTCCTGGAGTCAATGAAAAAGCACGGGTATATATCCGACTATACTGAATTTAAAGACGGCAAGTTCAAGAGCATAAAGATACTTCTCTCAAAAAAAATCAATGACATTGGAATAATAAAGCCAAGATATGCTATCAGTGCAAGGGAGTATCAGAAGTACGAAACAAGGTTTATACCAAGCAAGGACTTCGGAATAATAATAGTATCTACGCCGAAAGGCATAATGACTAATAGGGAGGCACGCGAGCTGCATACAGGAGGGAGGCTTATAGCCTATATGTACTGAGTTAAACGGCGATTTAGATGCACGAAATAAATATACCAAGCGGAGTTGCAGTTACTGTAGAAGGGTCAACAGTTAAAATAAAGGGCAAACTCGGCTCAACATCAAAGCAGTTCAACAGGCGCATGATTGCGGTAAAAACAGAAGGAGGCAAGATAATAGTTACAGAAGCGGGCAACAAGAAGCTGCTTAAGCGCTCAGGTTATGCTGCCATGGCGTTCAGTTCCGAGCTTGGCACGTCAGTGTCCGGTGTTCAGGAAGGCATATCGCAGAAGATGGTAATATTCTTTGCACATTTCCCTATGACAATAGAGATAAAAGGCAGCAAGATAATGGTAAAGAACATATTCGGCGAGAGGGCACCACGTGAAACAAGCATAGTCGGCGACACAAAAGTCGACGTAAAGGGTCACGATGTTATAGTAAAAGGCGTAGACCGCTATGATGTCGGCCAGACGGTTGCGAACATACGCAAGATATGCTTCGCACGCGGAAACGACACGCGCGTGTTCCAGGACGGAGTTTATAAAACAAAGGATGAATAAGATGAACGTAAAGAAGAAAGTAAGGTTCACAGTGCCAAATTTCGGCGCCAAAAGTAGGAAAGGTGTTAAGAGCAGGTGGCGCAAGCAGAGAGGTATGGATAATCACAAGCGCGTAATGCGGAAAGGCTACGGCGAAGTTCCTAAGATAGGATACAAAAATCATAAAATTGCGCGCCACGCAGGGCCTGACGGCATGCAACGAATACTTGTACACAATGAGCGCGAGCTGATTGATGCGATGCACGTGCCAGACGCTTCAGTTATACTTTCGCACAGCCTGTCTATAAGGAAGAAGGCTGCACTGCAGAGGATTGCAGAAGGAAGGGGCATAAAGGTTGTTAACGGCTCTAAATCTGTGGTGGTTAAATGACAGTAAAGTTTGCTAAAAGAGTTGCAGCACAGCTTTCAAAAAGAGGCGAGAGCACAATACGTATAAATCCTGTTTCAATGGAAGAGGTCAAAAAAGCGATGACCCGCGAAGACGTAAGAAAGCTGCTTAAAGACGGCGCCATCTATGCCCTCAAGCCCAAGCATAACCTTAGCCTCAGTTCAAAGAAGCTCAAGATAAGGCGCGCAAAGGGCAGGAGCCGCGGTCCAGGAAAAAGAAAGGGGACAAGAAAAACAAGGCAGGGCACGCTATGGATTAAACGTTCAAGATCGCAGCGGCTGCTGCTTAAAAAATTAAGAAGCATGGGAAAGATAGACAGGCAGGTTTTCAATAAGTACTATATGCTCATAAAAGGAGGAACGTTTGCAGATAAAGGCTCAATACTCCTGCACTTGAAAGAAGACGGAATAACTGTAACAGATGAGGAAAAGAAGCAGATAGCCGAGTTTGCAAAGAGCAGTTATGAGAAGAGGCGTGGTTAGATGGCAGTAAAAATAGGTTTTAAACGAAGGCGCACTGCACTTACAAATTACAAGCACAGGTTGGCTCTTGTAAAAAGCAGCCTTGACCGCATAGTGATAAGGAAGACAAACAGGCGCATAATAGCCGAGGTTGTTCACTACGAGGAAAAAGGCGACAGGGTAATCAAGTACCTGGACTCTTCAGCACTTGCAGCATACAAGTGGCCTCCACGCAGCAACCGCGCAACTGCGTATCTTGTAGGCATACTTCTTGCAAAAACTTTATCAAAAACAGCTGGCAACAAAAGTGAGTACATCCTTGACATAGGGCTGAGCTCACCTGTGAAAAACTCTATACCTTTCATGTTTGCAAAGGGCTGTACTGACGGCGGCTTAAAACTAAGGTCTGGTATAGAGGTGGATGAAAAAGTCTTCGGCCTTACAAGCGAGTATGCCCAAAAACTTAAAAAGGAGAATGAAGCCACATACTTAAAGCAGTTCGGAGGCTATCTGAAAGGCGGGTTCGAACCAGCGTCGTTAAATACGCTTTTGAATGATGTCAAGGAAAAGATATTGAAGGAGTGATGCATTGGATTTAGATGAATATACTGACGAGAGCACATGGACGCCTAAAACAAAAGTTGGCGTTCAGGTCAAAAGGGGCGACATTAAAAATATTGAAGAGATATTTGCAAGCGGCAAGATAATAAAAGAAGTAGGCATAGTTGACGCCCTTATACCAAAATTAGAAGACAAGGTGCTTGAAATAGCATCAGTCCAGAGAATGACTAAGAACAACAGGCGCCAGAAATTCAGGGTAACTGTGGTTGTAGGCGACAGAAACGGGCACGTTGGCATAGGTGTAGGCAAGGATGTCGAAGTTAAGCCTGCAATAGAAACAGCAATACGCGATGCCAAGAAGAATATAATATCGATACGGCTTGGCTGCGGCTCCTGGGAATGCAACTGCGGAACACAACATACGCTGCCTCTCACAGAAACTGCAAAGTGCGGCAGCTCTCTTGTAACATTAAAGCCAGCGCCTAGGGGCGTAGGCATAGTCGCTGCAGAAACTATGCGTTCTGTGCTTGAGCTTGCAGGAGTAAAAGACGTATGGACATATTCACGCGGAAGGACAAGGAATGTTTACAATGTTGCAATAGCAACATATTCTGCGCTTAAGAAGGTCACTGAAGTAAAGAATATGCAGTCTCTGAAAGCCCTGCAGTGAAAAACATCTTGAAGATGCTCTGCGATCTCAGTCTTCCATATCGTCGAAGCCTAAAAGCGTATACTAATAAAGCATTAGTGCATCAGTCATCTTATATGAATCAAAACTGATCAAAACTAATTATGCAATATATGCACTGAATGCGATTCAAATGCCTATCTGCCAAGGCAAAACACAACCTATATATCCCTTCTTTGTTTAAGTATCATCGTAAACTACCCACGGCTAAAACCTGTGGGTTTTCCGTAAGTTGGTAAGTTGCTGTAATATGCAATGCCTTGGTGGTGTAGCGGTAGCATAAGGGACTGTGGATCCCTAGGTCCGGGTTCGACCCCCGGCCAAGGCCTGCTAAGTTTCATCGCATCTGAAATGTAAGCTGCTAACACAAAGCTTTTAAATTTGCTTATTGTATGTAAACTGTGATAAAATGGCTAAATCAGCAAAAAAAAGCAGTAACCTGAGGAGTCTATCCTTCTGGCTTATATTTATAGGGAGCCTTATCTTCCTATTTTTGAGTTTCGCAGGCAGCAGCGAGCTGCTAACGAATTCGACTGGAATATGGCAGCCTTTGCTGTTTGCAGGCGCAATACTAGGGTCACTGATACTCTTCATGATGAACTTCGGAAATCTTGGCGGTGCAGGGCATATATTTACTTCGTCAATACTAAAAGTCACTATAGCAACTACGTTCGGTCTTGTGGCTCTGTCGCTTGGAACATGGGAGGTCAACAGCAACATAGTTCCGTTTATACTTACTGTAACTGGTTTTGTGTTGACGTTTATTGGCAGCAGTGCAGCCTATCTGTTATAACCTGCTAAACTGCCAGGCCGATAAAAGCTGCCATTGTCTTTTTTCTTTATTTTTATTTTAAGTGGGTGCAAAACCCACGCCACTCATTTTTAATTCAGATTCTCATGGTGCCACTTTCTGAAAGAGCATACATTTGCAACAGATGCGGTATGCAGTATGCAGTTGGACAGAGATATAAATGCATCAATAAACATATTGCACAGAGCAACTACCCTTGGACAGAGGTGAAGTCACGCTCAGGGAGATATGGCCTCTGCGGTGCAACAGGCATCGAAAAGCCGCATCGAAGAAATGAGAACCGATAAAACACATCCTTCGCAGGATGCAATGATTGCATGACTCAGAGGAAGCCCACGCAGTTTACTTGCGTGAGGATATAACGGATAGGATTTTAAGCTCTCCCGTCCATGAAATAAACATGGTACTTTTCATACTATCAATAGGGGCCATAAACGCACTGGTGCCTATACTTGTGATAATAATACTGATAGGCGCAGCCGCAGGCCTGACGCGCGGATTCTCGTTTCTGGATTTGTTTTCAATAGGCACATTCATGGGCATGGGTTCTGGCAAAAGTGCAAAAGCATCTCTTGCAAGGTCCGGATTCAACAGGCAACTCTCTACAACAACACAGACACTTACAAAAAAGCAGATTGTTCCTGCGCTTAAACGAAGGCGCAGTATGAGCAAAGCAAAGAAAGCAAATACAAAAGAGGATTATTATAATGTAATGTATCAGGCGCCAGAGAAATCAAAATTTGTCAAGTTTGCTACAACCAGTGGTGTTCTAGCATCTAAAGCCGTGTTTAGGTCACCATTTCGTAAAAGCGTAACTTCTGTAGCAGCGCCTGTGCTGTCTACCGCAAAGTCGGTTAGAAATGCTGTATATAGGTCAAGAGGCATGGGCTACAAGACACCCAGCAAGAAACCCGGCGTTCCTGTAACAACTGCGCTTGAAGATAGAATAGCCCTTCACGAGGAACTTTTAAAAAGAAAGAATCCGCTTACGCTTCCATTTCCGATTCTAGGCCAAAAAAACCTCCGCAAAAACTACGAAAAACTCAAAAAAGCAAAAGAAGATATATACCATCCCAATACCGGTCTCATAGCGCGCCACCATCGCGAGCTTCAAGATATACAAACTAAGCATTCAAATATAGCAGATCCTGTAGAGAGGGAAAAGGCCATACGTAAATCACAGAAGGAGCTTGATAAGAAGTATTCGAAGGAGTTTAAGGATATATACAACAAAAGCGTTTACAGCAGATCTACCAATCGGATTGTGTTTGCTTCCGAGAAGCTTGTTGACCTAGGAGCAGTAAGGACAGGCGCAAAAACCCATCGCGGCAAGCTCGGAAAGAACACTTAACGCTTCTCAATGCGTTGCATCTATTGGCTACGGCAAGCTCTTTATAAGTGTACTTCAAGAGATAAAGCATGAGAGGGAGCGCTGTTAGGGCTTCGTTGCTGTTTTCACTGCTATTTCTCAGCCTTGCCTATTCAGGCCTGACGCCTTGTCCAACAAGCGCTGTACTCGGCAATGGCATAGGTGCCGGAGTAAGCAATACAAACGTAACTAGCACTGCAATAGACCTCTCGGTTCTTGCGCTGCTTGTATCCCTCATTATTATAGGCATAATTTACATAATCTCAAAACTGCTTCCGGGGATAAATCTAGGGCGCTGGCTTGAGAATGAGTACAAAGAGATAATCAAATCATTCATTCTGGTAGTTGTAATATTCTCGGTTCTTGCAATACTCAGCGGCATAGCGCTTACACTCACAGGGTCACCCACTGGTAACTATTCAGCCAATGTATCCCAGCTTACATACCAATCAGAGGTCTATCTCTGCAGCGTCAACTCCCAGCTCACAAACAGCATGAGCAGCATGCTTGATCTTCAGATAGCTTACGGTGCCCTTCACAGCCTTAAGATAATCTGGCCGGGAATATCAATACCTCCTGAGAAGTACCTGCTTGGCCTGGCATCAACGCCTGTGTCTGCGATTGTGATTGCACTGCTTCCTGTATTCAAATCCGGAGTGGGATTCACGCCTTTTAGCAATGATGTCCTCGGTCTCGGGTCGCCTCAATACTCGTCAATGTTCAATGATGTGGTAAATTTCGTAGAGATTCCAATGCTTACCACTTACACCTCGCAGCTGTACCTGCTCCCTCTGTTTATTGCAGTAGGCCTCATGCTTCTTGTGCCAATCGGCCTTATATTCAGGGCCGTGCCTCTTGTAAGGGGCATAGGCGGCACGCTCATAGCCTTGGGCATAGGTCTTGGTATAATCTGGCCCTCAATACTGGTGCTTTTCAATGCTCCACTGTCAAACTACTTCACGTCTGTTTTCGCAACGCAGCTATCTGGCTCTTCAAATCCATGCAGCGGGCTAGGTCTTGTATCTACAGTGTGTTCTGCAGTTGTGGGCATGTCTTTTCTATCAGGCACTGTAAGCAATCCGGGGGGCGGCGCCATAAGCGTAATCGGAGTTGCTATGTCTTCCGTATACTCGGCATATCCAGCGCTCAACTATATACTTTTTTATAATCTTTTCCTAATTTTCCAGTTCTGGTTCCTGTTTATTATAGACATTATTCTTGCATACTCTATAACTGACAATATAGCAAGGCTGCTGGGAGGCACTATACGCCTCTCCTTCGGCAGAAGATTGAAGTTGATTTGATGTACCTGCCTGCGTTTTTGCTTAGTGCACAGAATTCCTGTACTTTAGCTACAATCAACATAAACAACTGGATAGGCGTCGATGCGCTGATAGTGCTAGCCACGCTGAGCGTAGGCGCAATCATATACTCACTCTCAGGCCTTTTGCCTAATCCTATGCGTGACAGGCTTAAAGGTGCAGTAAGGATAGAGTATACCGAGGGATTCTTCAGTATAGTGCTTATAGCCTCACTTGTATCAATGGCATATGCGGCATGCGGTGCAGGCGCTGCGCTTTCGGGCCTTCCAAGCGGCGATTATCAAAACATCTTCCAGTCAGACAGCTATTACATAACCTCATTGCTGTTTGTAAAAGGCACAAGCATAACAACCCAGCTTATAGCGCAAGGCATGATACTTTCGATAGATTCTGCGTTCTCGAACAATATATTTTTTAGCTTGTCCTCAAGCGTAGGCAAAATTACAGGCAGCGGCATCCTCAGCAAGATACCAATCAAATCCGTGCAGTTCCTTTCCAATTATGTCATAATAAACTATACGGGGCGCATATCAAATGTTTACTCCTCGTATTCTAACACTTACGTTGTATATTCCGGCTTCATAGTAGTGACGTTCGGAGCCTTGTTTATACTATACTTCCTCTTGCCCCTTATAAGCGCGCTTGCACTGAATCTGCTGGTTCCAGTTGCCATACTGATGCGCTCTATATCATTTGCAGGGCCTAAGCTCCGCGAGGCGTCAAATGCATTGATAGCACTTGGCGTAGCGCTGTTTTTTGTATTTCCGCTCACTATATCAGTGAATCAGGGAATAATGAACTGGCTTTACTGCGCCAACGGCACAACATCATGCAACCCCTACACTACATACCTGGGCAGCTACGACCTTGGCAACATACCCCTTGCATACCTTCTGACGCCTCAGACTGCAAATTTTGGTAATGCCGGAGGAGTGCCGCTCACGCTTCCAGTAAGCTTTTACCTTGCCACTACTGCATCAGGCAGCGGAGGCTATGGGAGTTATATAATGAATCTTATCGAAGGTCTTATCCTGCTTCCCAATCAGGTTAATAACATGACTGCAGAAGTTGCACAGTACGTATTTGAGGGTATAGTGCTGATAGCAATAGATTTCGCAATAACAATGGGGTTTGCGCAGGGTCTTTATAAAGGGCTTAATGCAATACCATCCATAATGGGAAACAGCGGGCCGTTCTGGGGTAGTTGAGATGCATATTAAGTTGTCAAAATTAATGCTTTCAATCGTCTTTGCTACTGTGCTTACTTCGTTCACTGCATACGCTGCGACAACGCCTCCGAGCATAACAACAAGCATATCGGCATTTACTGAATGGCTGCCAATAGTTGTTCTCGCCATAATCGCAAGTGTAGGTATAGTGATGGTGTACTATATAATAGGTACGCTACTTAACAACCGCACAATAAAGTCGGCTGCGTTATCAGAATTTGAAAATGCCATAGGCACAGCTTTGGTCGTTGTAATTCTTATAGCTGTGTTCGAATTATTCGGAAGCGGCTTTTATCCGTCACTCCTAATGTCGCGTTCCAATGCCAATAATCTTTGCACTACCCTGAATGGTGCGAATCTTAACTTTATAAATGGACTACAGCAGACCCCAACTAATCAGATATGCACCAATCTCATACCAAGCGCAGGCAATGGCGGCAATAATCCGAACCAGCAGCAGGCAACTGCCAACCTTGATTACGGCCTTGCCTCTACATATCTTGTACTGGCAAACCTTACAAACCAGACAGCCACAAACCTGAACGGCTACTATATCTACCGCGGCTATATGAGTTTCCTCTCTACCTTCAACTCAACAGACTCCATGTGCTGGCCTGCGCTTACATGTGTTGGCCTCAGCGTTGCAACGGGCGGCACCGGTCTACTGGGCAATCTGGCCGGTTCAGTATCCGGCAGCACGCCGGCAGGCTATGGTGCTTTAGAAGTAAAGTATACCTTCCAGCCATTTGCCGGATACGACATACTCCTCGATTCGGCAAACCTGCTTACGCAGCAGTCGACGCTGATGTTCTATTTGTTTATATTGCAACTGATGATAATAATAGTGCTTCTGCATTCATGGCCGTACATACTCGCTGCTGGAATAATACTGCGCGCCTCATTCCTTACGCGCAAGGTCGGCGGCCTGCTGATAGCTATAGCTGTTGTTGGCCTACTTGTGTATCCTGCAATATTCCTGATGCAGTACAACTCGCTTAACACTGTAGGAAGCCAGCCCATAGGCGCAACCTCTCTTCCAACATTGCAGCTCATAGGCTCGCAACCGCCTCCGGCAAGCCTTTCATCTGCTCTCGCATCCCTTGTATCACAGCCATCTTCATACACTATAAACTACGATGAAAAATTGAATTTCTTTGTATTCCCGCGCGCAGATTACATAATCTATCATGATGGCTGCTGGCCTGCAGGAGGCAACCTTATAACAGGAGAACTTCAGGTCATAGGCGCATACGGCACTCCTCTTCTGGGGCTTCTAAACGGCGCTCTTAACCTATTTACCAACACCGGGCAAACAGCTACAAGCGGGCCTTCAGTCTCATCGCAGCTTCTGCACCTTGGTTTTACCTGCAACAGCTACAATGCAATAAATACTACATTCTCCTTATACAACCTGTATGGCCTTATGTCCATCATAGGGCTGATATTCCCTCTGATTAATGCGCTTTTAGTCCTTGCCGCACTATTTAGCATATCCTCGCTTCTCGGCGGAGATACGAGGTTGTTCGGCATAGAGCGTCTGGTGTAGTGTCTTTATGAAAGCAAGATTTATTGTATTGGCTCTGCTTCTTGTCTCTATAGCAAGCGCAAGCGCTGCAGGCGCAGCCTACTGCAATGACATATTCGGGAACACCAACAGTGTAGTCAGCAGTTCGATATACAGTGCTACAACATTTTACAGCCTTCTGTCTGTATCGCTTCTGATAGTGTTTGCTGTACTGCTTGTCCTTGCCCTTCTGTACGGCATAGGCGCAGGATTCGGCATAAGCAAACTGGTAACATTTGTCAAGTCGGAGTACATGGAGTCAGTATTCAACATACTGCTTATAATGCTTATATGGTCGGGCATGGCCTCCCTTAATGGAGTAACAAACTTCTTCACCGGCGTTGCAACATCTACGTCAAGCGCGCAGGTGCAGGGTCCAATAGGCATGCAGTCGCTGTACACAAGTTTATGCACAAACATATTCAATAATCAGATAATACCTGCAGGAAAGGCGTTTGTGTCTTTTACGCTGCTTAACATGGTATACACATTCTTGTCCGGTACAGAGATACATGTGTTCATAAGCGGCACTATCGCCTCTGTGATCCCAAGCTTTATGATATCGCCGCTGCAGGGCATCGGCTTTATAAGCAACATAATAGGCCTTGAGAAGTCAGCATCCATACTAATGCTTGCAATAAGCATAACCTTGATATTTTTGTTCTTTGCCATCTACTTCCTGTTTCCTGTATTCCTTTACCTCGGTATACTCTTCCGTGCGCTGCCATGGACAAGAGCTGCAGGAGGCACATTCCTAGCGCTGTTTATATCCTTCTATATAGTTTTCCCTGCACTGTTGTATCCCATAGAAGCCGCGCCATCAGCTCTCTCCTCAATAAATACCGGTGCAGCCTCTTCGCTGCCAAGTATACAGCAGAATACAGATATAATCTCATACTTCCAGAGTACTATACTGCCAATATACCAGTCTGATACCGGAATCTCGCAGATATTCAGCCCTCTAGAATCAAATTCATCTCTATACGCGCTAGAGGTATCCTATTTTGTAATGCTTTTAATAGGCGTGTTTATAGCATTTCTGATATCATTTGATCTTGTTTCAGTGCTGGCAAGGGTGCTTGGCGCGCCTTCGCTCAATGCAGGCAGGATAATGCAGGCTGTACTATGATGGACATAACACTTTTGTATACAGGCTTCATGCTCATCATAAGCAGCTGCGTAAGCAGCATAAGCTCCTTCCTTACGGCTCCGTACACTGCATGGTTCCCTATTGTAATCCTTGCTGTCCTTGCAATAATAAGCATACTCTCCGTGATATACGCACTTGCACCGCTGATAGGCAGCATAAGTTCGATAAGGCCCTGGGTAAAAGTGAAGATATACGAGCTTCTTCTTTCTATAGTCCTGATAGCAATATTCGGAAGCATAGCAACTGCGCTCTGCACAGAAAACCCTGTCAACATATTCAACAGCGCCGGGCTTATCTCCTCGCAGTGCACGTCTGCGTCAGGTGCCATGCCTGTTGAAAACATCTACTCGCTTGCCATGTGCAACATGTACCAGTTCAACGGGCATGTCGATTCATTTAATCTTTATATCTACTACACTTTGGTAACATTCGCCATAGCGCCAAACATCCTGATAGCAGGTTTACCACTTACTCCGGGCACCGCTGCATTCAGCGGCTCAACCTACGGCCAGCAGATAAATCCCTTTGGCTCTGCAGGCCTTATAATAACTGCAGATCTTGGGCCTGTAGAACTGTCGCCTCTTGCAAAGGCGAATACGTTCGAGAATTTCATAATACCGGCCATGTATACGTTTGAACTGATAAACCAGCTGCAGCTGATACTCCTTGGAGCATCTCCATATCTTTTCGCTTTCTTCATGGCAATAGGGCTCATAGCGCGCGCTTTCGGGGTTACAAGGACTTTCGGAGGGGCTATGATAGCATTCGGGCTTGGGATCGGCTTCATATACCCAGTGCTTATCGGGCTGAACTACGGCTTTCTCGACCATGCGCTTGAACATGTATCGCCTGCTGCTACATATGGCGCCCTTGCAATCCCTGCGGTGTCCCCTGTAATTACAGACATGACTTTCCTGCTGGGCTATCTGACAAACAACACCTTAGGCACTACAATTCTTACAGAGCAGCTGTTTGTATACATAGGCATAATAGTTATAGGCGTAACTTTCATAAACATACTCAATTTTATGATACTGGATGCGTTCATATCCGATTTCTCTTCAGCGATAGGGGAGCGGATGAGCTTCATCTCGCTTCTGACAAATGTGATATAGTGGTGCAGCAATGTTAAGAAAAAGGTTTATTGCTCTCGCTGCATTCCTTCTGCTTGTTGCAGCTTCCGGAATGCTGTCTGCGAGCAGCACCAACAGCTACTGTGTAGGCGGCGCAAATCCCGGCATAATCCAAGGTGCTGCGCCGTGGTACTGCACTCAGGCAGACCAGGCCATAGCAAGCCAGTGGAGTACATGGGAACCGATAGCTGTAATTGCGATACTCTTCTCATTCACATTAGCAACAATACTGTTCATCGCAGCTCAGATACTGAACAATGGCAAGATACGCAATTTTGCAATAGGCGAGTATTACGAGGCAATAGCGACTACAATAATAGTGGCAGGATTCCTATTCCTTACTGCTGTGATGGTCGGCCTTATTCCTTCTCTGATAATCGGCACAAACCCTTATGTCAGCTCTCTGAATTACGTAAGCAATACAATAAACAGCACGCAGAACATGCTCACGGAGCTGTTCAACATAGCCGTAGCTGATAAGCAGCTAATGACTACGCACATTGCCGTGTGCACCGGGTTCAATAGCGGCGGTGCAAGCACAGGTGCGGCACAGATAGGTGCGCCACCAACTCCTGAACTTCCGAATATTGCAGCTTCAGGCATAGCATCGCAGTCAGCCGCCAGTGGTGCCTCGTCTTCACTTCCGATATACTCCGGAGCTGCGCAAATCGGTAGTGTCAGCGGCACACAGTGGTGCAGCGATGACATTGCAGATTACCTCGAGCCTGCAATAACCGTATTCTTCTACATACCTGCAATGGCGTACATAAGCCTGCAGAGCGATGCCATAGCACTGCTATACGGCGAGTTTTACATGATAATGATATTTATGTATGCAGCTATACCTGTGTTTCTGATACCCGGAATTATACTTCGTTCAATTCTGCCGCTCCGCGGCCTAGGCGGCATGATGATAGCCATAGCAATAGGCACATACATAATAATGCCGACATTGTTCTCTGTCGCATACTACTTCACAAACCAATCAATGACGCAGCAGCTGCTTGGGGTAACGTCTGCTCTTGCATCTTACGGCAACGGCCCTGGAGCACAGCTCAATGCTGTTAGCCCTCAGTCTCCGCTGCCACAGGAGCTTAACCTTCTAAGGCAGGGGCTTGGCTCATACTGGATGTCGGTGCTGTTCTATCCTGTCCTTATATTCGCAATTACTTATGCAATGATAGTACAGATTGCCCAGTTCCTGGGTAACATGACAAGCATGTCCGGCAAATTCAAGATAATATGAATACCATAAAAGGGCATGGCAACTGTAAAAAAAGTCTAAATATATATACTTGTATTTCATAATCGGTGTTTTGTTGGCGCTTAAATCCCAGATGCTTCTGTTTATAGTATTTGCAGGAGCATCAATGGTGTGCGCAGTGCTGACTTATACTGTAGGAAACTCGCTTTTAGCATTCCTGCTCGGGGTGTTGGCGCTTATACTTGCAGTAGTTGCATTCTCTACAAAATATTATATGTACCTGTACATACCTGCAATGAGGATGAAAAACAAAAACATCGCCATCAGTTCTGCTGAACCATATCTCCTTTCGCCTTCAGGCACCTCAATAATAACAAGCGATGAAAATGGGACTTATGCCTCGTCATTTATAACAATACCAATATACAAGTCAGGGACTGAGATGTCTGATCAGGAGCGCTTGGACATAGCAAGGCTATTCAGCAGGATCCTCACCGTTTCAAAGAGCACCATCAAAATATCATCACAGCTTTATATCGTCAACAAAGACAAATACATAGCAAAAATAAGGAACAAGCTTGACGAGTCCGAATCAAAGCTCAGATCTGTGTTGCAGCAGGCAGGTTCAGGCACACAGATAACAGACAGGGCCAAGGGAGAGGTTACAATGTGGCATAATCTGCTTAACAACATAAGCGCATCTAAATCAGAGGCGCTCATAACCTATGCAATGGTCAGCGCAAACGGTGGCAATGAGGAAGAGGCATCAAGCATAGCATATCAGCATGCAGAGGAAGTCGCCTCAGGAATAAGTGCAATACTGGGCATAAGCGCCTATGTTGCCGATGGCGAAGAGATACTTAATTTCATTGAGCCGGATCGCATGATACCTGTTGAAACTGTAAATGAGCTTATTCACCAAAAGACAGTAGAAGAGGGCATATGAGGGTGCTTTGTTATGGATGAAGAATCTATAGTGTACTTGGGTTTCTCAATACTCGCCGTATTTTTGCTTCTCATAGGCCTTTCAAACTTCGGCGTATTCGGGTTTTTAATGGTTATACTATCGCTTGCTACTGTCGGCATAATACTCGTGCTGAACTACGCAGATTTTCTTATATTCCCTGTAATTACAAAACTGCTTGGCATCAGCATAACTCTTGCAAAGGGCAATATGGCCCCTAAAGAGCAGGACAGGATTGTGAAGTACGTAAATGGTTTGTACTACGCCACCGGCTATCTTACGGCAAACATATACAAATACGTATTCCGCGAAGAGGCGATAATGGGCGAGGACGAACAGGCCCTTGCAGGCGCCCCTGAAAAATGGGAGCGCATAATAATCAATGCAGATTTTCCATTCAAATTTAATATAATCTCAAATCCAAAGGACATACAGAAGTATAGGGAAGACCTTGAAGGCAGGCGCGGCTTCCTCGAGTTCCAGATGTCAAAGGAGTCGGAGAGGGAAGCTCCAAATTCGATGACAATGCAGGCAATCCAAAGGAAGATGAACATACTTCAGGCACGCATAGACAGGATATCAACAGGTGAGCTGCCTCTCAACAGCATAATGTACGTGGAGACAACAGCAGTCGGGGTAAGCGATAAGGCAGCTGCAGACGCACTCAGAAACCAGCTTGAAAGGCTAGAAACGCTTTTCAGTTCTCTTGACTTAGGTGTCACACGGGTCACAGGCAGAGAGATACATACGCTGTTCAAGCTGAACTATGTGCTGTATGAAGGCGCACTGATGCAGAAGCTTTTCGACTCACAGTCCTGACTTTCATTAAAAACGCGAGCGGGGAATTCATGACGCAAAGGAAGCCAGCGCTGTTTACATGCTGGAGGATGTCACAAACACAACGCATATAAACTGCAATACCAAATAGCTTAGTGTGGCATTATCATGACACTCGTACGCATTCAAACTACAATGAGCAATGAGATATCAAAAAGGCTGTTCATCACAAGGCCTCCAGAACCGCCGCACGAGTTTTTGCTTAACGATCCTACAGATTCTATATTCATAGGCACTACAAAAGTGTTTAAGGTGCCGTTCACTTGGACGTTCTCCATGCTTACAAACCCACATGTGTCAGTAGTTGGAATAACAGGCGCCGGAAAGAGCTTCTTTGTAAAAACTTTTCTTACAAGGGCAAGCTATGTATGGAACACCAACGCCATAATAATAGACTGGGCAGGCGAATACATTTCATGGGTAAAGCAGAGCGGCGGCAAGACTATATCCTTCTCAAAAGGGGACTATCTGAATCTCATGGATTTGTCAGGCATGAAGCCTATAGACCGCACAAAGCAGATAATGAATTCACTTGATATACTTACCGACATAGCCGAGTATCCAGAACAGCGCAGACTTACTGAAGAGGCCATAGAGCAGTCTTATGTGAATGCAGGATTTATACTTGCTTCTCCTCCTCCGCCTGACAAGGAGCCTCCTACACTGAAAGATGTAACCTCGCTTCTTGACGAGAAGTTGCAGGAAGGCACTTATGAATATCCTGCTGAACTAGAGAATACAATATACCGGCTGAGGCAGTTCTCAAGAGAGGGCGAAGACTATTTTGCAAACAAGAGCACAGTAGACATAGGCAAACTGGCGTCATCGGGGCTCATAGACATCGATTTGTCAAGCCTTCCGGACGAGCGTTTCAGGGCAATGGCAGCGCTGTTCATACTGCAGACCCTCAAGGAAAAGATGCGCATGGAGGGCTGGTCCGCATCTGCAGGCATAAAGACCTTTGTGGTTCTGGACGAGGCGTGGAAAGTTGCAAGCGACGAGAGAAGCGACGCAGTCACAATAATCAGGGAAGGCAGGAAGTATCACTTCGGCTTGATAGTCGCATCGCAGAACCCTACAGACGTAAACGAGGCCATATTCTCAAATGCAGGCACGACGTTCATGTTAAGAATCCGATTTGAAAAATTCATGAACTATCTTCAGGGCTCGCTCAACTTTTCCGATTTCATACGCAGCGAGATAAGCAAGTTAGGTGTCGGTCAAGCAGCCGTAGACATGGCATTTAACACTGGTGTTCAGTTCCCAAACATCTTCATGATAGACAAGATAGTTGGCGAGCTGCCTCTTGATACATACCTTGTCTCAATATCTAAAATACTAAACCAGGACGAGATAGAGGACAATACCATACAAAAGGAGTATTCATTTGATAAAATGAGCCTGAGCTCCAAACTCATAGAAAGCGGCATTGGTTCCGATGTGGTGCTTAAATTTATCTCAAAGCTTGGCGACCAAGGCAACAACATCGATATAATCACATTCATCAAGCTACTGCTGGGCGAAGGTGTAAGCCGCGACAGTGTAATAAGTCTCCTCAGGGGCATGGGCTTGAAGGATGAGTTAGTTTCAAGGGTCTTCAAAAATTTCGTTTAACCGTGTATAGCGGGAAATCCGGGTGAATTCATTGAAAAACAGTTTTGTGGTAAGCAAGATCGACCTCAAAAAAATGATAACTTCTCTTGGAATAAGCGACGGCAGTGTAGAAGTCATGCTAAGCAGGCTGGACAAGGAGCACAAGCATGTTGATGCTGTGGCATTTGTCGGTATGCTGGAGAAGCTCGGGATAAATCCGCAGGACATAACAAACATACTCCGTAGGATAGGCTTTGGTGATACAAGCATAACTAGGGTCTTTAATACGCTTGATGAGGAGAAGATAAAAGAGACATATGGCAAGGTATCTAAGCTTAATTTGGTGGACTAATGAAACATGAAAAGCAAAAAAGCTACTGCATAGTGTGTGGGCAGGAGCGCGATGGCATAGAAATAAAGGAAGACAACGTTATACGCAGCATCAGGTTCATAAAGAAAAAAGTCTTTAACTCTGTCAAGAATAATAGAATAGTCGTGTGCAAGGAGTGCTATGAGAAATACAAAAAATACAGGAAGAGATACGTCAGAAGGCAGGCAATGTACGTAGCGCTGGGAGTCATATTCCTCATAATGCTGTTGCTTATAAGCTCCTCATCGTCTCCAACAATATACTCGTTCCTATACGCTCTGTCATTCGGCATCGGAGTTCTTATACTGCTTTACCTGCTTTCCCTTCTCAATTATATGCCTGAACTCAAAATAAATCCAAAACCTAGCAAAGCCTCAATGGTGTATAACAAGAAATAAGGCGTACGGGTGTGGCATGCAGCTGAAACGCAAGCCATATATACATTAGATTTGTTTATCTTATCTGTAAGTGGTTCTTGTGGCAGAAGAAAACAAAAACGGAGACAACTCAATGGCTCCAAAAGTCGAAAAACTGAAACTCGAGGGTAAGCTCCTCTCGAATTTCGATATGATGAAGTCAAAGCTTGCCTCTGTGCCTTTTTACTCCACAGGCATAGAAAACGATTCTTTTTTTGTCGGTGTTATTGAAAGCCGAAACATACATAAGATGCCATACCTTTTTTATCTTATGAATTTCACTGCTTCGGGCCTGGAGGTAATATACTCGATACCTCCGGATACAAGCGAATCGCTGCGCCGCGCGTCTGTTTTAAAAAATGTAGCGTCAGCGCTGTCGATGATTTCAGAAGACTATACTGTAAACACGTCAGAGCTCATGCAGTATGTTGATTCAACAATAGACAAGCTCCTCTCCGGGATCTCGCAGAGCTATAGTTCATTATACAACAAGTACGATGCTATGCTTGAAGAGTATAGGGCGCTCAAAAGGCTCAATATAGAGTTGTCGGCATCAAACAGAAACCTCACACTGCAGGCGTCACAGCTAGAAAACGAAAATAAAACGCTTAAAGACAGCCTAGAAAAGCTGCAGAAATACTCGGATGAATCTTTAATGTCGATAATAGAAGACTGGATAGAGGTCCATAACAACACTATAGATATAGATCTAGTCTCTAAAACCTACAACATAACAGCGCCGCGGGTTGAGCAGATTCTGGATAAGATGGTGTCTATGGGATACCTTGAGGTAAGAGGCTGAAGTGGTGCATTTATATGAAGTATGAAGTAGCGATAAACAAGAAGTTTTCTTATGTAAGGAGTTACAAAATACTGAAAACAGCAAAAGGAAATTCGAATGTTGTGTCAAGGTACGTGCAGAAGCTCCTTGACAAATACCTCCTAAAGCGGCAAAATATCTAACTGGTTTGCATGCCTTCTAAAAAAAAAATTATTAAAATCGGTGCGGCCTTAATAGTCGTAGTTTTGGCTTTTATAATTATAATATATGTTGTGCTCACAAACGCGCTTAACAACATAAGACCTGCAGCACCAATAATAAACTCCAATATCTCGGTATACGGCGCAGTTATAAACCGGGGCATAGCTACTTACTCGCAGGCTACTGGCCTTGTACAGTTTGCCCAATTTAATTATCAGCTATCAAACGCAACTGCAGCCAATCTTACCCTGGACATGTTCAGTAAGAATCCAATATTTCGCATATATCTTGTAAATTCGACCTATTCATGTTACAAATGCCTAAACTACTCCTCCCTGTACTCGAGTCTATATTCGCGCCTTAACCAATATGGCCTTGTGCGTAACTCATCAAGCTTTCAGGGCATAAACCTCAGAGACATAAATTCCACAGTTAATGATTCGGTAATCATACTGCCAACTGGTCTGATACCGGCTAGCCTTATGCCAGATACCGGCCTTGCACCGCCTCCCGGTTATCCAAATACGTCAATCCTAACCCTTCTTGCCAGAGGCGACTACATAGTATACGTAGGATACAACTTTTCGCATGCAGTACAGGCGAGCGAGGTATATACGATGCCAAATACAACGCTTGCTGCCCTCGCCACTGCCAACCTAAACACAGTCCCTTACTATAAAACATCAAACTCATCCTTATATTTCAAGAAGCCAACCTTTGAGTTTTCCAATGGGACAATGCACGGACCGCTGTCATATGCCTACTCATATAACGGCACATTCATAGCACTGAGCAATTATCCTTCTTTGATATGGAACAGCACAAACTACGCTGCAAACGACATATCAAAGATAATAGCATCGAGGTTCTGGATGAGTGTTATAGCATACGGCACTTATGCTATAAACAACTCCTATCTGCCAACAGGTCCCTCGCTAAACACTAAAGGAAATGTAACAATGCTTACTACAAATCTTATTATAAACAATACGCCATCGGCTCCTGCCGAAATAAATAATTCATACTCTTTGATAAGCGTTAATGCATCAAACACCGATACCTGGCTCGACAGGCAGTTCCCTTTTAGGACGAATTTCAATGCAAACGGCACTCTTGACCTCCCTTCTGTAATAGGTTACGGCATAAAGGCCCCTGTGCAGATAAAAGTAAATCCCATACTATCAAAAACGGCCTTTAGCATTGATGTACTGAATCGCAGCCTCGAGTACACATACGGCCTGCCACTTGGCGTTTTCAATACAACCCTGCCTACTGTCGAGTACTATTTGTTCGGAAATCTGCCAACAGGCCAGTACTACATTGCATCACTCATAGACATAACTGGCAGACACTACGGCTATGCCTTGTTCTATGTGCCCGATTTAAATATAACGCTCACAGTATCAAACTTTAAAACAGATGTATTCTTGTTTAATGTTTTAAGCGACGGCCAAGAGCTTTCAAATGTATCATACGCAGCAACAATAAACGGCACATACAATGAGTCCGGAACAATACACAATGGCGTTATAAACTACACACTGCCAAATGGCGCTGTTATAGGCTACGGTCTGCACAACCTAAGCATACACGTCCTTAACCGCGAGTACATAATACCAGCCTATTATCAGAGCCCTCCTGCGATACCGTCACTTTACATAGAGTTCGGCATAGCAGGCATTGTAATACTTTTATTGAACATATTCCTGCGCGCTCCAAATCGCGATGAGTATTACATAGACCTTCCGGAGTCGCCGCCTGTAAAGATGGACAATGTCAATGTCACATCAGACCAGATAGTTAACTTATTTGATGCTATAAACTACAGCCATTACTGGAAGTACATGCCTCTTACCCCTGACGAAGTGAAGTTTGGGGTAAGTTCCGTCATACATGTAAACAACACCCCTGTATCAATAACTTTGCAGAATATGAATGAGATACTGTACACGCTTGTCTCGACAAACAAGCTATCATCAGTTGCTGACTACTACATGCCAAAGCGTTGGGAATTAACCTCGAAGCATGATGTGGAGTATCTGGTAATATTCAGAAGGTTGCGCGATTATCTCGTGAAACATGCAGCAATTTTCACCGATCTAGACCAAAGCAACGAAGCAGACATGGTATTCACTGCAAAGGACAAGCAAACACAGCTGTTCATATTCTCATCTATCTCCGGAATTCGCAAGATGAAGATACTTCCAGGCAGGAAGGCGTTCATAGTATTTCTTAATAGCGAGGCAAGATCTGCATTTGTAGATAAGCTGTACAAAACATACGGAAAAGCTGCAGAACTGACGCGGCTTTCAATAGAATCGGGATCAATAGTGCTCGTAGACACCAACAACCTACGCGAAATAATCCCTTGATAAAGCAAGACAGCACATAACATATAGCACTGTGCCTAAACAGCGCTTGCTATCCTTCGGCTTCCTCTGTCTCACTCTCTTCTTCTGCAATGCTTGCATCCTCCTTTTCCGGATCTGCGAAAAGCTTATTGTACTTCTTTTCTATTGTTGATTTAAGCGAGGCCTCAAGCGTCTTGCTGTCTACTCCTGTTATCTCGCCAAGATCCTTTGAAAGCTGCTCTACATATCGCATAATTGTCTTGTACCTGGATTCCTGGAGCTGCAGGCTCCTGACTCCGCTAAGGTATCTCTGCAGTATACGGCCGCAGTCCATTACGGCCAGCCGTATCTCCTCTATTATGTCATCCTCCTTTGCAACGGCCTGCTTCCCAGGTCCTGAATAGGGCACATAAACGCTAGACACATTGACAAAAATACTGACAGGCTCCTCCTCAAAATTGGCTATCCCATATCTTTTCCATTGTATGCCTTTTACAGCTTCTGTTATCGCACAGTTCGATGCGTCGAAAAGCAACGGCACTTTATTTGCAAATCTAAGGACATTGCCTTCGGCTTCTACCACAGAGCCATCCTTTGCGTTTTCATCAACCTTCTTGCCCGACTCACCCCCATATGCTATGCCGGCTTCTACAACAAAAGGAATCCCACCTCTGAATACTTTTGGTTTCCTCTCAACGACGCTCATAAACTTCGGTGCGAGTATGTTTTTTATTGCTATCTCTATCTGTTTTTCGCCTATTGTTGAAAGCGAATCCAGCTCCGGAGCCATCCATTTAATCTGCTTGAATGCCTTGACAACCCTCTCTGCGTCTGACCATGTAATCTTTGTGGGGTCTGCATCAAGATCGATATCATGAGACACATCCTTCAGTTCTGCTATCTTGCCCGATGTCATCCTAGAAAATGCCTCTACAAGGAATGCAGACAGTTTCCTGCTCTGGCTCCTGTGCGCGAATTCAACAAAATCATTTACATCTATGCCTAACGGGTGCGGTTTTATCGCCTTCGGTCTTTTCGGAAGTTCTGTAACTGATCTTAAGAACACAACCTCTTTTCCTGTAGGCTCTACAAGTGTTATGCTGGCATGCGGATTTGATAGTGCAGTTCTCTTTATGTACTCATATACGCCATGATCGCTGTTCTCATACTTTACCTCGGCAAACTCGCCGCACACGGTTGTGCCTGCAACGCCACCAGCCAATATTGTTGCCATATTCTTAACCAGCGGCTTGTTTGATTTTATGTCTATGTCTATATCACACTCATATCTCTCCTTGCTTGTGGCAGATTTAACATGCACGGGTTTCCCCGTAGTTATCCTTGAGAATAAAGTGCAGCCTGCAGCTCCTATTCCCTGTTGCCCTCTTTGCTGAACATATCTGTGGAACTTGGTCCCTGCAAGAACAGTCGCGAAGACTTTCCCTACATGTTTTGAAGGTATTCCCGGGCCGTTATCCGATACGCAGACTGTGTACCTGCTCTCCCCTATCTCCTTTATGTCTACGCGTATGTCCGGGAGAACGCCTGCCTCTTCAACTGCATCAAGGGAATTGGTAACGTACTCATGCACTATTGTAGTAAGCGAGCGCACCTTGCCGGAATAACCGAGCATCTGGCTGTTCTTCCTGAAGAACTCAGCTATCGAATGCTCCTTGAATTCATGGAATATCTCATCTGCGCTAAGCGTAGCCGCCATTACGTCGCCTCTCTATGCCTTCTTCTTAATGTTTCCATTATCCTGTACGCCTTTTTATGTGTTCCCCCTTCAATTAAAACCCTAAGTGCACCAATTGCAGTGTCTATCTGCTCGTTTGTGCCTATTATCCCTACCGTATTGCCGTATATAGATATGTCAACTCCGCTCACGTCACGTATGTACTCCTTTGTTTTGCCGTTCCTGCCTATTATCCTAGCTTTTATCCTTTTTATCTGGTCGTCATTTCTTAGAACATCCTTCAGATTTATGTACTTGAAAAAATAATTTTCGTCAAGAAGCCTGTATGCAGTGCTCATCGGGAAGCCCCTGCCGAAAGCCTGTATCACGTTCTTTGCATTATACTCTGCATAAGAATCGCCTTCAATAACTACCTCATTGTCGTCTTTTACTTCAATGGAGCATACCAAAGCTTCAGCTACCTTCGCTTTTATCCTTTGTAGTATTACAGCCCTCTTCTGTGGTATCAGTATGTGCTCCATGCAATCAGGACAAGCACGATGTATATGGATGAAAAGTTATTTTATACTTGTTGTATGGCCTTTTGCACCATTGCATATAAAATCATGTGCATTTGCTGCCTGGATTGGCTGTATGCAGTATATACTACTCATGCCACTAATAGAGAAGCTTTAAATACCTTTTCTTTTATATTATGATTCAATCGTGATTGTTTCGCGAACCCGGTATACTGGATTCACGATATTCACATATTTGACGAGGAAGTAAAAATGTCGAAATCAACCAAGAAAATAGAAAATGAGGTTCAGGCCCTTAAACAGGAGCTGAGCAGCATTACAAGTGCCCTAATATCGAAGAAGGATGCACCAATGCCAAACAGTGATGCCGGTATCTCAGCACTGCTCAAATACATGACAGAGGAGCGCGAGCGCACCAATAAGATACTTGCAAGCATCACATCAAAGATATCCAACTTAGAAGAGGAGCTGCGCAGCACTTATACTGAAGAAAGCTCAGCTTACGAAACAGCTGGAAGGCGGCAGGTGCCTGTATCTGGCCTTGATGCCAAAATACTTAACTTTATACAAACCAAGGATATGGTCTGCGCTGATCAGGTTCGCGACGCCATGGGCTACAAGGGCAGAAATGCTGCATGCAGCAGGTTAAACAAGCTTTATAAGCAGGGCATAATAGAGAGATTCCAACTTGGTCACAAAGTTTACTACAAATATGATGCTGGCAGGGCGACTGATATACTCATTATATCACCTCCACAATAAGTGAGCGGGCCTGCCTTTGCTGGCAGGCCTGTCTATTCCTTTATTTTTGTCATAAAGTGAGCTTCAAGCATATTTCGAGCTATTACTGAAATCAGTACGACCAAACCTTTGCAAAAGGTATTTATTAAATGCATATCCTATCTAATGCATGGAGTACGTGATAATCAGCCATGCTGCAGACTTTGATGGCATAGTCAGCGCAGCCCTTATAATGCGCAGGTATGGCATAAGCTCCGACAATGTGATTTTCGTTGACTACGGCCGTGACAGTGTAGAGCTCGGCGAAAAGCGCTTCAAAAAGCTTTTCAGAACAGGTGCAACGCTGTTCATAACTGATTTAAGTGCAGAGTCGACCCCGGATGTCTTCATGCGAATATTATCGCATGCCAAGGCTATGCGCGGAAAAGTGTTCTGGTTTGACCATCATCCGTGGAGCGCTAAGAATATCCGGGCAATCGCCAGCCGCTGCAATGTAGCCGTTGTAGGAGAGAACAAGCGATTCTGTGCCTCTGAAATAACGGCAAAGGAACTTGGATTAAAAGACCCGTTCACAAACTCACTGCTTAAGTTGGTCCATATATCGGATTTCGCGCTTACGCCGAAGAGCAGTAATATGAAAAGTGTCATAGGCGGCTATGTGCTTGGGCTTTCATATTACAGGATGAAAGGCGATGCGGTATACAAAAAAATGCTTGCACGCATAACAGAGAGCATATGCAATGAAGACATATTCCCTCCTTTTCTCAAGCAGGCAGCTAGCAGATTCACCAGCCTAAACAAAAAGCGACTGAAGAAGATGATACAGACAGTGATCAAAGGTGGCATAGTATCTGTTGCATTTACGCCGATAGTATCGACAAACGATGCATGCAACCTAATAATAAAAGAAACCGGCAGCGACATAGGATGTTACATAAACACCGATTCCGGAAAGGCGCATTTCCGCAGCATAAAGAACGACTGTTCACTCCTTGCGGGGAAGTTCGGCGGCGGAGGGCATCCACACGCATCGGGCTTCGATTTCTCAACAAAGAAATACAATATGCGAACTAAAAAAGGAAGAAGCAAGCTGGCTAAAGAGATAATATCTGTTGCTGCAGCGATTTACTGATGGCAGATGCATCAGCTGCCTAATTTAGGTGCATACGACCCTAATCTAATAAATAGCCTTCGGCATTGTTAAAATTTGCCTAATAAGAGCCTGATTTGCCTAGAAGCATGGCGCGCTTCATTATTGCTGCGTTTACGACATAAGCACTCCGAACCCAGAGAGCTTCCACCGCTGGCCGAAGTTCCTGAGCACTGATATTTTCGCTGATTTGTCAACGCATGCAGGTCTGTTCAACTGTATCTCAAGCCTGTTCTTCTTAATGTTTGTTATGGTTCCGACAAAAGTGCCTGTACCTATACCAAGAAGCATCTGCTCGCCTTTTCTGAAGCCCTGCTTTGGTATGTCATTCCTATTCAAAGAGCTGTAGTTTATCGTTATGCTATTTGATGCCTCTGGCAGTTTCCCGACCCTGCCTATCATCTGGCCGACAAGGCCGTCTGCTTTTGTGAAAGAAGGGTCTGTTTCTGTACCAACAGCTATCAAGCCTCCGGCTATTGCTTTGTCAAGGTGCTCGCCACCTGCTGAAAGACTGCTTATCTTGCTTATCAACGGCTCATAGGCATCGCGTTTAGACTTGTCTCCGGAAAAGTTGACCCCGGGGCGTATCTCTATCTCATCCCCTACCTTGAAGGTGCCTCTTATTATAGAACCCCCTATGACTCCGCCTACAACATCCTTTATCCCTGTTCCCGGCCTGTTTACGTCAAATGATCTTGCTGCATACATGAGGGGGTCTGCGCCTGTATCCCTGTCTGGTATCTTTATATTGGCTATTTCTCTAAGAAGTGCATCAATGTTTATGCCTTTGTTTGCCATTAAAGGCACAACAGGCGAATCCTGTGCAATGCTGCCTTTCAGAAACGCCATTATCTGTTCGTAATTTTTCTGAGCGCGCTCCTTTCCCACAACATCTATCTTTGTCTGCGCGACGATTATGTTTTTTATCCCAAGTGCGCTTATTATCATAAGATGCTCCCTTGTCTGGGGCATAGGGCACTGCTCCGATGCAGATATAACAAAAAGTGCGCAGTCTATTATGCTTGAGCTTGCTATTGCCGTTGCCATAAGCGTTTCGTGCCCAGGCGCATCAAGAAGTGACACCTTACGAAATGGCGCCGAATCTGTGCCATTGCTGCACTTCTCGTTTACAGTATACGGAAACTCTCTGCTATCATCGCATCTTCTTATTACTGCGTCTGCATAGCCCAATTTTATGGTCATGCTTCTTTTCAGGCTCTCGCTATGAACATCCGTCCATGTGTGCGTTATTGCAGACACAACGGTTGTCTTGCCATGGTCAACGTGCCCCAGCGTGCCTATGTTCAGTTCGCTTTGCTTCATCATGACTTCTCATCCTTCTTCTCCTTGACCTTGAACAGCTCTTCTAATGGCTTGCTCCCGTACTCCTCTATTACAGTATTCAACTGTACTGTGTCGTTGCTTACGGTGTTTCCGCGAACAGACCTTCTTGATCTGAACCCCTTGCCCCTGTAGCGCATGCCTACGCCATAGCCCAGCAGCGGTGTAGCCTTCCTCGTGCCCTCTATCTCGCTTCTTGATGGTGCTCCTGCACTGTCGCTCATCCCGGTAAGCTTGAGCTTGAAGCCATCAAGCCCTGCAATTGCTCCATCAATAATGTCGCCCATGCGCTTGCCCACGAGCTGCGCTTCCCTATCCTTAGGCACATCTGCTTGTCCTGTTTTTCCTGTTTTCCTATCAGAGTAAACAATCTGCATAAACTCACTCAATTATAACTGTAAAGACAGCCAGGTCTCAGCAACCTACCTGTACATGCTCTCAGGTTCATCCTTGAACCTGCTTATGCGCTCAGCAACCTCCTTCGGCACTGCAGGCCTTACCTCCCTGAATGCCTTTGTGAAATCCTCTTTCTTTACAACATCTCTCTTTGACCTTATGGCGTTCATTCCTGCTTCGCGGCATATATTTTCTATCTCTGCTCCGGTGTAATTTTCAGCAACGTTTGCAAGGTCTTCAAGCACAACATCCTTGTCAAGCGGCATCTTGCGCGTATGCACCTTGAGGATCTCAAGCCTGGCTTCTGCACCAGGCATCGGTATGTCTACTATCTTGTCGAAGCGCCCGGGGCGGAGAAGTGCCGGATCTACATATTCAGGCTTGTTGGTAGCGCCTATGACAACTACGTTCTTGAGCTCCTGCAATCCATCCATCTCCGTAAGCAGCGTATCGACCACCCGTTCAGTTACACGCGAATCATCGCCGCCTTCCCTTGAATGCGCTATGGCATCTATCTCGTCTATAAATATTATGCACGGTGCCGCAAGCCTTGCCTTCCTGAATATCTCGCGCACGGTTTTCTCGCTCTCGCCTACCCATTTGCTAAGCACTTCGGGGCCCTTAATTGATATGAAGTTGGATTCGCGCTCTGTTGCAACTGCGCGCGCAAGCATTGTTTTTCCCGTACCAGGGGCTCCTACAAGCAGGACACCGCGTATTGGGCGTATGCCCATCTTCTCGAACGCCTCCGGTTTCTTAAGCGGCAGTTCAACTGCTTCGCGCAGCTCCTCCTTCACCTTCTCAAGATCGCCTATGTCCGTCCAATGTACATTAGGCCTCTCAACAAAAACCTCGCGCAATGCGCTAGGCTGTATGTTTCTCATGGCCTCCATGAAGTCTTCCCTGCTGACCGACAAATTGGTAAGTATGTCCGTGGGTATGTTTGGCTTGCCAACTATATCCGGCAGTATTCCTCTGAGGGTAGCCATAGCCGCCTCCCTTACTAACGCATTCAAATCTGCGCCTGTGTACCCGTGTGTAATGTTTGCAAGCTCCTCTATGCTTACGTCTTTTGCAAGAGGCATGTTCCTAGTATGTATCTGAAGTATGACCTTTCTGTCATTCCTGTTTGGCACCCCTATCTCTATCTCACGGTCAAAGCGCCCGGGTCTCCTTAAAGCCTGGTCTATGGCATCTGGCCTGTTTGTTGCTGCTAGTATTATCACCTGGCCTCTCGGAGGCATGCCGTCCATCAATGTCAGCAGCTGCGATACCATGCGCCTCTCAACCTCATTTGTTGCCTCTTCGCGCTTAGGTGCTATGGCATCTATCTCGTCCATGAATATTATTGTCGGAGCCTTCTCGTTCGCCTGCTTGAATATCTCTCGCAGCTTCTCCTCGCTTTCTCCTACGAACTTGCTTACGAGCTCCGGTCCAGATATAGTTATAAAATGCGCTTCGCTCTCATTTGCAACTGCCTTCGCCAGAAGCGTCTTTCCGGTTCCTGGCGGCCCGTAAAGAAGCACGCCCTTCGGTGGGTCTATGCCAAGCCTCTCAAACAGCTCCGGATATCTTATAGGCAGCTCTACCATTTCGCGTATCTTCTGCTTTGCATCATCAAGGCCTCCTATGTCCTCATAATGGACATCGCCTATCCTGACCAGCGATTCAGAAACAGGCTCATCCTTTATAAGCAGATTTGTATTGCTTGTGATTTTTGTAATACCGTGCGGTACAACCTGCACTACCAAAAAGTTGAAAACAAAGCCGAACATAGGTATCGGTATTGAATCCCCCTTTGCTATGGGTTTGCCTTCAAGCCTCTTCTTGGCATAGCCTACAAAGTCGGACGTGAGCGGCGCACGCTGATTAGGCGGAGGCGCAAGCACGACCTTCTCAGCGTCTTTTACCTCCGCCTTTGATGCAAATATCTTGTCTCCTATGCCTACGCCCAAGTTCTGGCGCAGGTACCCATCTATGCGCACAAATCCAAGCCCTTCATCGCTCGGATGGGACTGCCAAACAACGGCAGCTGTGCTTTTTATCTTGCCTTTTATCTCTATAATGTCCCCTGAAACAACGTCAAGGAGCTTTCTTGACTTGCTGTCTATCCTAGCTATGCTGCGCCCTGAATCCGTAACAAGCGCATCCGCAACAGTAAGCTCAATGCTGTTAGTCATAAGTGCACCAAAAACTAAATGTAATCTGCATCTACTATTTGTCGGTAAAACTTATATATAACTTGCGATGAAAATGCCTGCGGTAATGTCCTGAAATAATGCCCTGTTCCTTAGGGCAGGACTGCTCAGGCGCTAAAAACAACAGAATAAATATCTTTCTGTGCAATATGTTGTACAATCGTGATCCTAATGGGAAAGTTTGCATTGGCAGATGAGGCTCTGACGCAAATATGGGTATGCAGAAGGTGCAAGGCCAGAAACCGCGCAGGCGTAAAGAAGTGCAGAAAATGCGGCAGCATATATCTGAGAGTAAAGCGCAAAGAGAGCCGCGTAAAGAAATAGATAAGAAATACTGCCGAGTAAACAAATCAATGCTTAGAAGTCAAAAACGTATAAAGAACAAACAAAAGGTAATAGAATGGTAGAATTTACGCCTATAGAAAGCCTGGTCGTACAGGCTATGAAGGATATCGGTGCGACCAACGAGGAGAAGAAGAAGACTGCAGATGACATAGCAAAGAAGTGCAACAGGCCGAAAGGCATTGTTACAAATACGCTCATATCGCTGGTGCAGAAGGGCGCCATAAAACGCGTTGTGCGCGAGAAGGCATCTGGCTATTACGTTATAGGATAAAATCAGATAAAAGGTATTTTGCATGTCAGATTCTATCGAGTTTTCAGCGAAATACAGGGATTGGGTAGTCATAAAGAAGGCATCGGTGCAGGAGGATACAAAACCAGAAGAAGTGGCCTTTGCACTTGCATCAATACGCCAGACACTCGACAAGAAGGCATTCGAATTTCTCGGAATAGATCTTGCCGTTCTTGACGCGTATGTAGAATCCATAACAAAAGGCAAGGCGAAGCGCTACAACGATCTTGCAGCTGCCATACAGGAACTCGGAACTCCGGGTGCTAAGGCAACAGTGGACAAGGCAATAAAATCCAAGGAGGAGCTAAAGGAGATTGCAAATACCTACCTGATACGCAGAACGCTGCAGAGCCTGAAGTTCGACACTGACATAAACCAGGAGATGCTGAGCAAGGCATATTCTTATCTAAAGATGCCGAAGCCGCCAGGCAGGAAGCCGAAGCAGTGAGATATTTTCTTCTGAATACTGCTAATTGAATTATAAGAAACCTGAGCACAGACTGTCCAAGTTAAAAAGGCATAGCACCCATATAAAAACCTTCAACTGCAATTATATGTTTATCACGGGGAGTTAGGCTAGCTTGGTAGGCTTTCAGGTTTGGGACCTGAAGACTCGAGTTCAAATCTCGAACTCCCCATCCTTTATGTGGGGTTATATATAACTCGTTCAAATGTCCCCCTTCTCTAACATAGTTTTAGCATGGAGAGGCTGAGAAAGAGAGGTGTTGCGTCTCTTATCAATCCAACTCGACTATTAATTCTGCTATTTTTTGACGAAGCTTGCCTAACGCCTTAATTTTACTTCCTTCGTCCAAAGTTTCCATTTTTGGTATATCCCAATGTTCTGTGGCATAACTTTTAGGTATAAGGACGCAGTCTTTAGGATCGCATAATATTATTATCTTGTCGGCGTTATCAAGCAATGATTTAGTAAGCCTTTTGGGTTTCTGCTGGTTCATGTCTATATCATATATTATTTTTAACAATGATATCGCATCTTTACTTACTTCTTTAGCTGGCTCTTTGCCTGACGCACTTGTGGCATGATGTTTTGCCGTCATACTATTGAATAATACTTCTGCTATCTGGCTTCTGTATTTGTTTTCTTTGCAAACAAAAAGTATATTTGACACCGTATAACCCACAATAGCTAATCTTAAATTATATTGACTCTGACGTACTGGTTTTGATCACACTTCTCAACCTTCTTTGAGTAATCATCTTGCTTTGCAGCCCAGAAAAGCAGGGGTACTAACGCTTTTCGCAGCTCGCTGCCCTTTCTTGTTAGCGAATACTCGACCCTTGGAGGTATTTCTGCAAATGATTTCCTCTCAACAATGCCTACATGCTCGAGGTTTTTAAGTATCCAAGCGAGCGTTGACTGCGAAATACCTTGCAGTTCTCTAGAAAGATCAGTAAACCTAACAGTTCCATGATTCCCAATCACATTTATCGTGAAAAGGACCCACTTCTTTCCTAAAAGATTCATGGTACCATCGAGAGCACAAAAACAATAAGTCTTAGCTTCACTACTTTGATTCTTCATAGTATCTACAATAGTTTGAACATTGTAGTATAAATACTTTATCTTTTGTAGTATTTATATAAAGGTGAATTGATGAAATACGAAATGCGATTCTGTGTTGGCTGCTATCTCCCAGTTGCTATAGAAATGGCCCAAAAGGTTTTGGAAAGCAATGCTCACAATGAAGAATTTTCTTTAAAGCTTATTCCAGGTCAATCAGGATCATTCGAAGTGATGAAAGACGGCATAACCATATATTCAAAAAAGGCAACTGGCAGGCTCCCCACCGTACGTGACTTGGGACTATCAAGCAAAGCCAGTGGACAATCAGTAACCCAAGATTCTGATAAAAAGGTTTGTTGATGTAATTAAGTTCTAACTGGTGCGTTCTCTTCTTTCGATACCTCGTTTGAATCTTCTACATCCCAGCCCAGTATCTTGAATAAAGGCAGTATAAAATCGTTTTTCGTAGCCTCTTCGTTGTACCTTTTGCCCTTCTCACAATTATACTTCTCGATGAGCTTTGTTATTTCACTCTTCATTTGCTCTTTATCCATAAACAACACTACTTGATTTTACCTATAACCTTACCATAAACCTTGATTCTCTTTCCTTCTTTTATATGATTCTGCATATACCACAGAGTTGACTTATTTATGCCTAGCCTCTTGCGGTCTTGTGGCATTAAGCTTAGCACCTTACTAAGAACATATATGTTATCCTCAATTTATCTAGAGTTCTGGCATGTTAAATTGAAGCTTGATAAGTAGATAATAATCAGTACAATAAGCACACAGAATTGTATAACGAAATATAGTAAGTGATATACATTCCACAACACTTATTTTACAGGCGATTAGCGGACTCCCCACTTTTTCGCAGGGGTTACTATCTTCTTCCCTTCTTTTATCTTTTTCTTCAATCTAAACATCTGCATTTTAGATAATCCGATGCGTTAGCGTTTTCGTTGCCATGTTATCAAGAAACTAACGCCAAAGCAGGCAAAGGCAATAGTAATTTCTAAGAGGAATATGCGTTATCTGAGAAAAAAAGTGAAAGAGGGTAAGAAGATAATACTGAAGAAAAAGACTAGAAAGAGACTCTTAAATAACCCTTTATAAACTTTTGCACGACTAACCGCTACCTTTTTATATCATCCAAGACGCAATTACACCGTGGTAAAATGGCATTTAGAATAAGCGCTAAAAAAACAGTACAAGTAGAGCCTAGAGAGGTTAGTCAAACAGGCATATTTTTCGCTAACACAGAAGCAAATCGCAGAAACTCAATGGCATTACTTAAACGGAATGGACTCAGGCCACTTACTTATCAAGAAGCAATAGTTATGTTAGATCAGAATCCAAAACTTAAGGAGCAGCTTAAGAAAACATGGTTCTATCTCGATGGAAAAGGCTCTCAGGTGCCGTCAGGATACTATACATTCAATGAGAAAGGAGAGCTTACACAAGGAAAAGGAGATATAGAGAAGACCGTTTGTGTTTACAAAGGCTCACAACCGTTGTCGCTCGACGTGCTTGCGAACGACAATGCCCGTAGGAGCGAGGGGCGTTACGTCCTCGATGCGGACAATTCGCCTGACGATGCTGCTCTGGTGGTGGTTGGGGTTCGAGCTGGCCACGAAGTGGTCACGCCGGAAATTGAGGTATCTCCAACGGAGGAAGGCGTTAAACTTGCTGGCGTTACAACCAAACAACTGATTACACTTCAAAGGGATTCTGCTCAAGAACTATTCAAGGTTGCAGAGGCCTTTGGCTCTGAGAGCCTTCCTAAGACGAGGATGCTGGTAGAAGCGTTAAGAATAAAAGAGTAAAATACCATCTTTTTCTTCCTAGGTTAAGGTGGATAACCATTGCCACCAACATAGAGATAGGAAAACACCCTTGAAACATGGGAAGTAGCATAGATCAATTCCTCAAAGATTCATTGAAAGTAGAGCCTCATCCTGACAAAATTCGGATTGTGGCTTTAGAAGAAGGCATTACTCTACTTGGTTTCAGAGTGTTCCACTACCATAGACTTCTCAAGAGAAGTAATGCAAGAAGAATAGCCAAACGCTTTGAGAAGTTTAGAAAACTGTGTAATAATAGCAAAATGAAAAAAGAAGAAGCAGTTACAAATTTCGAGGGTTGGTTTGCCTATGCTGAGTTTACCAACACATATAATCTTAGAAATATGCTTATGAACGAGTATAATGATTTGTTATCTGAATCAAAACCTAAAACGTGTTAGAGGAGTGCAAAATTATTGAGTTATATATAATCCCCCCACTTTTTCGCAGGGGTTACTATCTTCTTCCCTTCTTTTATCTTTTTCTTCAATCTACGCTGGTAAAAGTCGATTTGGAGAATTGATTTAAGTCAGAAGGCTAGAGATTTCGCTACTCTAAGTGACGAAGTTAAGTAAGAAAAGTTCATCATTTAGGTGGAAAGTGCGCTGCATCAGGCTACACATGAAGTCTGCATCGTGAATTTGCTCCAGAAGACAGGAAGTTATAAAATACCCCAGTCAGACATTTAATCATGCCAGTGAGAATCCCGGAAAGGAAACAATTCGAGATCAGATATAATGGCAAAACGCTGCATCTGGGCAGGAAAACTGCCATAATGGGAATACTCAACATAACTCCTGACTCCTTTTCTGACGGCGGTCTATACCTCCGGCCATCTTTTGCTGTAAAAAAGGCCGAGCAGCTACTCAAGGAAGGCGCAGACATAATAGATATCGGCGGCGAATCAACGCGACCTGGCTCCTTTCCTATATCCCAAACATCAGAAGCCAACAGGGTTGTGCCTGTGATCAGGCGCATACGCGAAGATCTGGGACACGACTTCTTCATATCAATAGACACCTATAAGGCTGATGTTGCAAGGCAGGCCCTTGAAAACGGGGCAGATATCGTCAACTCGCTCTCCGGCTTTGAGCTTGACAGGAAAATCACTGTTGTTGTGAAAGATTTCAGGTGTCCTGTAATAATGTACCACATAAAAGGGGTGCCTCGCACAATGCAGTCCAATCCATACTATAAAGATGTTGTAAAGGATGTTATGACGTATTTTCGAGCACAGATAAATGTTGCTAAATCCGAAGGCGTTTACGAAAATCAGCTTCTTATTGATCCAGGAATAGGCTTTGGAAAGTCTACAAGGGACAACCTCCGGCTGCTGCGCAAATTAGACCTTTTTTCATCTCTTGGAAGGCCCTTGGTTGTCGGCGTTTCAAGGAAGAGGCATCTTGGCAGCGTTCTAAAAAGCGCATTGCAGTTGAAAGCACTGCCGAGCGAGTCGGACCGTCTCGAGGCTGCTCTTGCAGAAACATCTATGGCAGTATACAACGGCGCGAACATAATCCGCACCCACGACGTCCTGCAGACCAAGAAATTTACTGCAGTAATAGACAATCTCCTTCAAATCCGTGGGTAAAATGGCTGTAGTATATCTTGCGCTTGGTTCTAATGTCGGAAACAGGGAGGTGCACATAGCCGAAGCTGTGCACATTCTCAAAAGTAAAATAAACAGCATACAGCTGTCTGCGTTGTATGAAACAAGGCCTCTCGGATATTCAAAGCAAAGAAATTTTATAAACGCTGCTGTGAAAGGAAGGACCGACCTCACTCCTGAAGAGTTGCTTCAGTTTGTTAAGAATGCTGAAAGGCAGTGCGGCAGGAAATTCAGGCGCAGATGGGGGCCAAGGGAAATAGACATAGACATATTATTCTATGGCAAATTGTCTCTACACAGCAAAAGATTGGATATACCCCATCCAAGAATTATCGAAAGAGACTTCGTTCTACTGCCTCTTATCGATTTAAACAGAGGGCTTCACCATCCATCTTCAAATACGTCCATTGTAAGTATATACAAGAATCTGCCTGTTAATAAGCATACGATTATCAAAAAACATGCTAAAAGACTAAAACCGAGCAGGTAATAACACAGTTGGCAAAATGGCGCGGTTTAACCGTGCATAGTGGGAAATCCCACATGCTTCAGCGAAGGGATGAAAGCTAATTGCACAAAAAAGTACATAGAAATTCAAAAAAGCAATTTACGTTGATTGCTGTGTCTCTCAGATATCTTTTTATATTTATCGTATACTAAATATTGAATACACGATATTGTATATACAAAGTGATTTAATGCATGGGCACGAAAGCGAATTTGGCAGGAGAAGTCAGGGCTGGCATCACTCAGAGCAGTGGCGTATGAACTTTGGTCAAAGAGGATGGATACGTCCTACGGTGCTACGCGTGCTTGAGTCTGGTCCGAAGAATGGCATAGAGATAATGGACTCGATACAGGAGATGAGCAGGGGCTGGTGGCGTCCTTCTCCAGGTTCTATATACCCTCTACTGGAGCAGCTGACAAACGAGAACATAGTAAAGAAGAATACATCAGGGAAGTACGAACTAACTGCATCATATCGCAAGGAGGCAGGACCATTGAACGACACAGATGACATAATAACAAAGCTTGAAGGCAGCGTATCTTACCTCGAGGAGCTTGCACAGAGCGATGGGAAGGAGTTCTCCGAATATAAGACGAGAATACAAAAAGTAGTGCAGAGGCTGTCAAAGCTTAAATAGATACTATGCAAGATGGTAATCATGGACATGATAAAAGTAGAGGAGCTCAGCAAAGAGTTCGGCAGCCTCAAAGCAGTTGCAGGCATATCTTTTCACGTTACAGAAGGGGAGATATTTGGACTGCTTGGCCCAAACGGCGCAGGCAAGACTACAACAATAAAAATGCTTACCACTCTTCTGAAGCCTACCTCCGGCGGCGCTATAGTTGCGGGCTATGACATCAAGAAAGAGCCTAACAATGTCAGGAAGAGTATCGGCATAGTGTTCCAGGATCCATCACTCGACGATGAGCTTACAGGTAGGGAAAACCTGGAGTTTCATGCAATATTGTACAATATAAGCAAGCAGCAGCGCAACAGCAAGATAAGCGAGGTCTTGAAACTGGTAGAGCTTGAGGATAAGGCAGATACTCTTGTAAAGTTCTATTCCGGCGGAATGAAGAGAAGGCTTGAGATAGGTCGTGGATTGATTCATGAGCCGAAGGTATTGTTTCTCGACGAGCCAACTGTTGGCCTCGATCCCCAAACCAGGCGCCATATCTGGGAGTATATCAAAAAGCTGAATGAGACTAGTAAGGTGACACTGATTCTCACAACACACTATATCGAAGAGGCTGACTATCTGTGCAATCGCGTTGCGATAGTGGATCATGGCAAGCTTGTCGCATTGAATACCCCCAAGGCGCTCAAAGACAAGCTTGGCGGCGATGTCATATCCCTCCGTACAAACGGCGATACCGAAAAGCTGCACGCCTCGCTCAAATCAACCAAATGGGTTCGTTCAATGTCAAGCCATGATAGCACTCTTGATCTTACGGTAGAGGAAGGCGAGAAGCGCATTCCTGCGCTAATGGCAATAGCGGAAAGACACAATGTAAAAGTTGATTCTGTATCGCTTCACAAGCCAAGCCTGGAAGACGTATTTATACATTACACAGGAAAGAGCATACGGGAAGAGGAGGGAAGTTCGATGGATGCTATGAGAGCCCATAGAAGGGCATGGAGCGGCAGAAGATGAGTGATTAGATGGATGCAAATGCAATTTACGTATTGTGGCTGCGTGACCTGAAGCGCTTCATAAGGGCAAAGTCAAGGATAATCGGAATGATGATGATGCCGATATTCTTCTTGCTTGGCCTCGGCCTTGGTCTTGGATCACTCATAAATCTCGGCACAGGCGGCAGCTACTTTGATTTCATAGTTCCTGGAATAATAGGGATGTCACTTTTGTTTACATCAATATTCACTGGCTCTGCAGTGCTGTGGGACAGACAGTTCGGCTTCCTCAAAGAGATTCTCGTAACGCCCAATTCAAGAACATCAATAGTGATTGGAAGGATACTTGGTGGTGGTACAACTGCTGTGCTGCAGAGCATACTTGTTGTGATAATAGCACTGATTGTAGGGTTCCATATGCAGGTAACCGTTTACACTGCGCTTGCAATAGTATTCATGATTCTCATAGCAGCTACGTTTATAGGGCTTGGCCTTACGTTAGGTTCAATGATAAACGACTTCCAGGGCTTCCAGCTTGTAACAAGCTTTTTCACAATGCCGCTGTTCTTCCTGTCAAACAGCATATTCCCAATAACTGCGCTACCATCTTCAATACAGTTCATAATGTACCTGAATCCGCTTACATATGGTGTTGATGGGCTCAGGAATGCGCTTCTTGGAACCGGCACACTCTCAATCTGGGTTGACCTTCTTGGAATAACAATCTCTGCAATCATAATGGTCTCTCTTGCTGTGATCGCTTTCAGCAGGACAGAAGTCGGGTAACTGGCTGAGCATACTTTAATAATCGAAGACTGTTAAGGCCTTTATACGGCAGGCGCACTTAATGTTCACTTCTGTTTCTTGATCCATTCTACGAACTCCTTATGCATGGGAAACCGTGATGCGTTTATCACTCTTATTTTGGCGCCCCTGAAGCCTCCATCCTCTATCTCAATGTTTTCCTTATAAGTGCCCAATTCTGAATAATACACCTCCTCCCAGTGCTCTTTGCCATTCATGTAGTCCTTTGTAACTTCTTGATTCATGATCAGCGGCACCTGGTGGAAAAAGAAGAGTATGCCATCGTGCCAGAAAACGGGGTGCATGCCGTTTGATGTGCTTATGCACAGCCGCACAAGCTCATCGCTGTCAACTTTATAAATATGGTGCACAACAAGCTCCTTCATGTCTTTACGCGTTATCTCCATAAAAATCACAATACAATTCTTAAACACACAATATTAAAATCTAAGCCTATCAAAATGCGAATTTACTCCGTCTCCTTTACTAAGACATATGTGACTGACCGCACGCACTTATTCTTTTCCAATGCCCTGTAAAGTTCCTTTGTCTTCTGTGCCGATGTGCTTATGTTTAATATGTCTACCCCGATGCCGGATTGGTGGTGGTGCAGGCTTGTTTTTATTATGTCGCCGAATCTGTGCAGAAGATCCGATACGTGGTTCTTTTCGCCTTCTGTGTAAGTCACCACAAACACGCTTTCGATGCTTCCGTGCAGCGCATTAATGTCATTATAGCTTTTCAGCAGGCTGAGGACAGCACTTCTAAGCATCTTCGACCTTGATTTAAAACCAAGCCTTTTCTGCACCTCGTTCAGCTGCTTAAGTGAATCGCTGTCTATAGAAATGCTAAGTATCTCCATGCTGTGTTTCCCCGTGCTATATCTATTTTAAACCCAAAGACTTAATAATGTTTTTGTTTATTAATATTAACGAAGTTAATAAGTTAAGCAATAATAATTATTAGTTGGTATCATAAGCAGTATCATAAGCCATAAAATTGTGATTACATGAATCGCACTGTATCCCTGGAGATTATTGCTGTAATTTTTGTTGTAATAATAGCCTTGCTTTTTGTCGTTTCTGCCCTCACAGGAATCAATTTATGGAATCCTACAAATGTCGGACTCGCGTCTGCGCTTCTGCTTTCATACCTTCTCGGGATAGTCCACGGCGTTACACCTGATGAGCATACCTGGCCGATAACCTTCTCTTATGCTGTAGGCAGCGGAACAACAAAAGGCGGAATGAAGGCAGGGCTCATATTCTCAAGCGGCTTTACAATACAGCGCGCAATCCTTTCCGAGATAGCATATTTTGCCCTTGCAGGGATATTCCTTACATCATCGGTGTTCGGTGCAACATATGTAGTTGTTGGATTGGTCATGCTTGCTGCAGGATTATATATAAAACAAAGCGGCATCTATCTGCACTGGCATTTTATAGAAGAGAAGCTAGGGAGCTACTTCATACACAGGAAAAGCAAGGCGTCAATGAACAAGGAGCTGCACCACACAAGGAATCCGGTGCTAGAAGAGATAGACGAAGGCAGCAGCCTACGGGCAATACCATCAAAAATGGCATTTATTCATGGAATAATAGCCGGATTCGGTTTTGGTGCATTTGCCATAATAGTTTATACGGTCCTTGCGCCTTCAATGCCTAATGCATATTTTGGCTTCCTTCCGGGGCTTCTCTTTGGCCTTGGCACAATGACAATGCAGATAATCTTCGGCGCTGCCCTTGGCACATGGCTGTCAAAGATCAAGAAACTTAGCGCAAAGGGCATCCAATTTGTTTCAAGATCCATAAGCAGCGATGTCTTAGAATACGGCGGTGCGATTTTTGTGATAAGCGGGATTCTTATACTTCTGTATCCCGGCCTGATAAATGTTGGCATAAACACAGGCATAAAGGTGCACAACCTAGACAATCTTGGCATCGGATTTTTCATAGTTATATTTGCCGTTGTAATAATCGGTTTCTTGTCCTATCGCAGGGCAATGAGAAAAGCTACGTCTCTTAGTGTGGCAGCGAAGAAACAAACTTCATCAGCGCGCTGATTGCTTAATACAGATTCTCTAATCCTGTCCTTTTAATTGGTGTGAGTGGGAAATCTCACACCATTTATGGGTGGGATGAAAGCGAACTGCATAAATAAGGTATATAAACATGAATAACGATGTAAACAATATGGATGTCACAAGAGCATACAAATTCAGGCTCTATCCAGATGCAAAACATCA